>JAFEFP010000190.1 GCA_018240545.1 Pseudomonadota bacterium
GGCTCCTGGCTGTACATCATCGTCAACGGCTGGCGCGTGTTCGCCATTCGCGCGCGCGCCAACCGGGTGCGCCACGTATTTTGGGAAACTGCCTCGGCGCAGGAAGCCGTGCGTGCCATGGAAGAGCAGCCCAAGTGGGAGCCGTTCTCCAAGATCGCGCTGGAATGCGCCTCGGCCGCCGCGCATCATCAGCGCCACGAGGGCAGCCGTCTGGTCGAAGCCCTGAATCGCTCCGAGTTCATCGACCGCGCGCTGCGCCAGGGCGTTGCGCACGAAAGTGCGCGTCTGGAAAGCGGGCTGACTTGGCTCGCCACCACCGGATCCACGGCCGTGTTCCTCGGCCTGCTCGGCACGGTGTGGGGCATCTATCACGCCCTGATCAGCATCGGCGCGACCGGCAATGCGGGCCTTGAAACGGTGGCCGGTCCGGTCGGCGAGGCGCTGATCATGACCGCCATCGGCCTCGGCGTTGCGATCCCGGCGGTGCTCGCCTACAACGCGTTCGCCCGCGCCAATCGCGTCATCAACGCCGAGTTCGACGAGTTCGCGCATGACCTGCACGACTTCTTCGCCACCGGCGCGCGCGTGGAAGGCGGCGGTGCGCCGGCCATGGGCAAGGCCGCCGCGGCGCCGAGGAAGTAAGTCATGTCGATGAGCGTTGGTGGCAACGAAGGCGGCGTGATGGCCGAAATCAACGTCACGCCGCTTGCCGACGTGATGTTGGTGCTGCTGATCACCTTCATGATCACCGCGCCGTTGGCCGCCCACAAGATCAAGGTCGAGTTGCCGATCGCGAGCCTGGACCACTCGCCCGATGAGGCACAAAGCCACCCGATCACCCTGGCGGTCAAGGACACCGGCGACTTGTACTGGGATGACGAGCCGGTGACCGAAGCGAGCATGCAGGCCAAGCTGCGCGTTGCCGCGCAGCGCCAGCCGCAACCGGAACTCCAGATCCGTGCGGACAAGGACACCGAGTATTCGCTCATCTCGACCGTGATGAGCGATGCCAAGGCCGCCGGCATGGTCAAGCTCGGCTTCATCACCCAGGCGCACAACGCGTCGCACTGACGCGCGCGCCGCGTTCGAGGTAAGGCAAGATGGCATTTTCCAAAGACAGCGGCAGTGGCGCGATGGCCGACATCAACGTGACGCCGTTGATCGACGTCATGCTCGTGCTGCTCATCATCTTCATCATCACGATGCCGTTGCTGACGAACAAGGTCCAGATCGACCTGCCGCAACCATCGCCGCCGCCGGCCGTGCCGCCGCCGCCGCCGCCGGATCCGATCAAGCTCACGGTGCAGTCGAACGGGCAGTTGTTCTGGAACGACGAGCCGATCAGCGAAGACGCCCTGCGCGCGCAGTTGCGCGTCACCGCGCAGCGCGATCCGCAGCCCGAGCTCGACATCAAGCCCGATCGCACGACCAAGTACCAGCTCGTCGCCTCGGTCATGGCCGATGCGAAGAACGCCGGCATGATCAAGATCGGTTTCGTCTCACCGGCCAGCAGCCAGTAAGCCAAGCCGCACTCAGGCATCCAGAACGCCGCGCGAACGCGGCGTTCGTGTTTTCAATTCCCGAGAATTTCCAGATACGCGCGCACGGTGGGCGCCAGGCCCGCATACAGCGCTTCTCCAATCAATGCGTGACCGATCGAAACTTCCGCCAGATCGGGAATCGCCGCCACGAGTGTCGGCAAGTTCGCCTGATCGAGGTCGTGGCCCGCGTTTATCGCCAGACCCGCGGCGCGTGCCGTTTCGGCCGCGACGACACAGGCCTCGAGTTCGCGCGCAGGTTCCCCACGCCTGAATGCGGCCGCGAACGGCCCGGTATACAATTCCACGCGTTCCGCGCCGAGCTCGGCGGCGCGGGCGATGTCGGCACCGCCGGCATCCATGAACAGGCTGACGCGTGCACCGCAAGCCTTCAGTTCCGCAATCAGCGGTCGCAGGCGCGCGGCATCCGCGCGCAGGTCGAAGCCGTGGTCGGACGTGATCTGGCCGTCGCCATCGGGGACCAGCGTGCACTGCGCCGGGCGCGTTGCGCGTACCAGCGCGACAAGCCCGGGATAACCTTCACGTGCCATCGCGAACCCGTTGCCCTCGATATTCAATTCGATGCCGTGTCGGCATACGGCCGCCAATGCAAGCACATCTTCGGCGTGAATGTGCCGCCGATCCGGCCGTGGGTGCACGGTGATGCCATGGCAGCCGGCGGCAATGCAGGTTCGCGCCGCGCGCGCGACGTCCGGCTCGGTGCCGCCGCGTGAATTGCGCAGCACGGCGATCTTGTTGACGTTGACGCTCAGTGCGGTCATTGCGGCGAGGATACGCAAGCCCGTCACGCCGCGCTAGCGCAACGCTGGGGTGTTCCAGACGACGCGGGGGGCATCACGTTCCACGCCCGCCAGCACGATTTTCAGGCCAGTGACGGCATGCGCGGCATCGCGCAGGAACTGGACCTCGCAGGTTCCGCGCGGATCCGCGAAACGATCGGCGGCAAAGGCGGCAAGTTCGATTGCGCCCTGCCCGCTTGCTTGCACGGTCAAGGTCGAAGCGTTCGCACGGATGCGCAACAACGTGTCATTGCCGGCGCGATAGTCCCCCGTATAGGCGCGCAATGCGGTGGCAGCGAGCGCCAACTGCGGGCGCGGGAGCCGGGGCGCGCGCGCGCTCAGACGCTGCGCCAGCACGTTGCTGCCGCCATGCCCGAGCAGTACCGACGTGACAACGTGGCCGTCGCGCTGAAACGAGAGCACGAACGCATCGCCCGCCGCGGCAAAGACATCGTGGCCGATGGCGCGCAGGGGCGCCGGGAAATTTCCCG
>JAFEFP010000191.1 GCA_018240545.1 Pseudomonadota bacterium
CCGCCGGTGGTCATCGAGATGGCGACGAACAGGCCGGTGACGATGGTGCCGATGAGCACGCCGCCGAGCGCCTTGGCGCCTTCCACGGCAGAACCTGTTACCCAGGTCGCGCCGAATGCGACGACGATCGGAACCAGAACCGGCAGCAACGAGGGCACCAGCATTTCCTTGATCGCCGACTTGGTCAAAAGGTCCACGGCCTTGGAATAATCCGGCTTGCCTTCGCCGGTCATGATGCCCTTGATCTCGCGGAACTGGCGGCGCACCTCGACCACCACCGAAGCCGCGGCGCGGCCGACGGCTTCCATCGCCATCGCGCCGAACAGGAACGGGATCAGGCCACCGATGAACAGGCCGATGATGATCATGTGGTCGGACAAATCGAACGGGATGATCTGGCCCGCCAGGTTCGGCGAGGTCGCGAGATTGTGCGTGTAGTCTGCGAACAGAACCAGCGCGGCAAGACCGGCCGAGCCGATCGCGTAGCCTTTCGTCACCGCCTTGGTCGTGTTGCCTACGGCATCGAGCGGATCGGTCACCGCGCGCACTTCCTTCGGCAGCTCGGCCATCTCGGCGATGCCGCCGGCGTTGTCGGTGATCGGGCCGTAGGCGTCGAGCGCGACGATCATGCCGGTCATCGACAGCATCGCCGTGGCGGCGATCGCGATGCCGTACAGGCCGGCGCAGAAATGCGCGCCCCAGATCGCCGCGCAGATCGCCAGCACCGGCAGCGCGGTCGCCTTCATCGACACGCCGATGCCGGCGATGATGTTGGTCGCGTGGCCGGTCGTCGAGGCTTGCGCCACGTGCCGCACCGGCGAGTATTCGGTTGCCGTATAGTACTCGGTGATGACGACCATCGCGACCGTCAGCAAGATGCCGATCACGGCGCAGCCGTAGACGTTCCAGACGCCCCATTTGGACGCCGCCATCATCGCCTGCGTGACCGGGATGAAGGCGAGCAAGGCGAGTACGGCGGAGACGCCCACGCCCATGTACAGCGCGTTCATGATCTTGCCACCCGCCTTCGCCTTGACGAAGAACGTGCCGATGATCGAGGCGACGATGGACACGCCGCCGAGCGCGAGCGGATACAGCACGCCATAGGCGCCGACGTCCGCGCCGAGGACGCCGCCGAGCAGCATGGTGGCGATGAGAGTTACCGCATAGGTTTCGAACAGGTCCGCGGCCATGCCGGCGCAGTCGCCGACGTTGTCGCCGACGTTGTCGGCGATCACGGCCGGATTGCGGGGATCGTCCTCGGGAATGCCGGCTTCGACCTTGCCGACCAGATCGGCGCCGACATCCGCGCCCTTGGTGAAAATGCCGCCGCCCAGACGCGCGAAGATCGAGATCAGCGACGAGCCGAAGGCCAGGCCGACCATCGCATGCAAGGCTTCTTCCTGGCTATGCCCGAAGTGCAGCAGGATTCCGTAATAACCAGCCACGCCGAGCAGGGCCAGGCCCACGACCAGCATGCCGGTGATCGCGCCGCCGCGGAACGCGATCTGCAATGCGGCGTTGATGCCGCTGCGCGCGGCTTCGGCCGTGCGCACGTTGGCGCGCACCGAGATGTTCATGCCGATGAAGCCGGTCAGGCCGGACAGGAACGCGCCGATGGCGAAGCCTATCGCGGCCGTCCAGCCGAGCTTGGTAAAGCCGATGACGAGGAACAGCACGACACCGACGATGGCGATGGTGCGGTACTGGCGGCTCAGGTAGGCGCTGGCGCCTTCCTGCACGGCGTGGGCGATGGCCTGCATGCGCTCGTTGCCGGCCGGCTTGGCCAGGATCCACGCGCGCGACCAGACTCCGTAAAGGATGGCGAGCAAGGCACAACCCAGCGCGATCCAGATGGCATATTGCTGAAAGAACATCGATTTCTCCCGGAAAACTCAGGCTGAAAGGGAACAAGAACGGGGGATGGAGCAAAAAGATCCGGGGAATTATAGCGGCAGTGTGTGGTTACGGCACTTTTGCGACGCAACACGCAGCCGTCACTTGTCCGCCAGCGGATACGGCGGCAGTCGCTTCCGGGCCAGTCTCGGTTGCAACGCTGCGTATTTCGGCAATCCAGTGACGGTATCGTAGGGTGGTGCATCCTCCCCGCGGATCAGGGGTTGCAGGTATCGCCGCGCGGCCGGCGTGATGGCAAAGCCGCTCGCATCGATGAAATGGCGGGGCAGTTTCTTCTCGACATTGGCGATTTTCGTCAGCGACGCCGGTTCCAGTTTCCATTTGAACGGCGACGTCGATATGCGCTTGATCACGGGCATGACGCCATTCTTTCCAGCCAACGCATATTCCACGGCAGCCTTGCCGACCGCATAAGCCTGTTCGGCATCGACCCGGCTGGCAACGTGGCGCGCCGAGCGCTGCAGGTAATCCGGCACCGCCCAGTGGAACTTGTAGCCGAGGCGGTTCCTGACGAGCTGGGCGATCATCGGTCCCACACCGCCGAGCTGGGTGTGGCCGAAAGCATCCGTGGTACCGGCTTCGGCGAGGAATTTCCCGTCGGCGTTCTTCACGCCTTCGGAGACGACGACGGTGCACCAGCCCACGCGCGCGACCGTGGCCTTCACGCGCGCCAGGAACGCGGTTTCGTCGAAGGGAATTTCCGGAAACAGGATCACGTGCGGCGGCTCGTCCGCGCGCTTGCCGGCCAGGCCCGCCGCGGCGGCGATCCAGCCGGCGTGGCGGCCCATTACTTCCATGACGAATACCTTGGTCGAGGATTCGTGCATCGCGGCCACATCGAGACTCGCTTCGAGCACCGATACCGCCGTGTACTTGGCCACCGAACCGAAGCCGGGGCAGGAGTCGGTGA
>JAFEFP010000192.1 GCA_018240545.1 Pseudomonadota bacterium
TGTTCGCCTTCAGCATCAGCGATTTCGGCCAAATTGTTGGTTTCGGGTTCGACACCAATTCGGAGCAAGTGCACGGATTCCTCGCCAACCCGATTCGGGTGCGCTGACCACCCGGACACTCGCAAACAAAACGGGCGCGAGGAACGATCCTCGCGCCCGTTTCCTCATTGCTGTTCCGCGCGCCGGCAAATTCCGGCGTATCGCTTGTCGGTCGCCGCGCCGCGACTTGCGAAACCCACCTCCCACCGGCGAACGCAACCCGGGTGGTAACCGCCTGTGTAACCAGCCATGGGTTTTCCGGAAATAGTGCATGGAGCCAGCCTGCTGGCCCAGCTGCGCAGCCACGGCCGGGTCGCCAGCGACAGCGCACTCGCGGCCATCGGGGCCATCAACCAACCTGGGGAACAACATGAAGATCCATCGCCTGCTGCGTCACGCACCGCGCCGCAATACCCTGGCCACCTGCCTGGTCACTGCCCTTTCCGTCGCAGCCGTGCCCACGCCTGCAACTGCGCAAACGGTGGCGCCACACGCCATGCTGCATGGCGCCGTACCGGGCGTGACGTGGCCCGCCGTGCGACCGGGCGCCGCGCGCGCACACGTGGCCGCCGGGCGGGCCTTGTCGTACCGCCCGGCAATGACGCAGGCGGTGACAAGTTGCGCCGACGATGGTTCCGCCGGCACCTTGCGCGACATCGTCGCCAGCGCTGTCAGCGGCGACGTGATCGATCTGAGCCAGCTCCAGTGCAGCACGATCACGCTGACGGCCGGCCAGATCGAGGTCGAGGTCGATGATTTGACCCTGCAGGGCCCGGGCCAGCACGCCTTGACGATCGATGGCAACCACGCCAGCCGCGTGATCGCGAATTACGGTGGTGCGGTCGGCAGCGCGACGCTTGCGCTGAACGACCTCACGCTAGCGAACGGCTTGGTCGAAGGCTTTCTCGCCTCGGGCGGCTGCCTGTATTCGTACGCCTTCAATCCCGACCAGCGCACCATCCTCAATCGCGCGACGATCAGCGGCTGCACGGCTGGCGGCGAAACCAGCCAATACGCCTTGGGGGGTGGACTGTTGGTGTGGGGTTCCCTCGAACTGCATTCGAGCACGGTCAAGAACAACCGCGCCGAAGCACCGGGAGGCGGTGTGGCCGCCATTGGAGGTTCTTATGTAGTTTTTGGCTCCACCGTGATCGACAGCACGATCAGCGGTAACTCCGCCGGCAGCGCCGGAGCCGAGCCGGTGGGTGTGGCGGCTGTGGGCGGATTGCTTGGCTCCGACACACTGATCTTGCGTTCCACGATCAGCGGCAACCATGCCGAAGGCGACATCGGCGCGGCCATGTTCGGTCCACCGCGCGACCTGCCGATCGACGCTACGATCGACATCATCGACAGCACGATCTCCGGCAACACGAGTGCTGGCAGGGTCGGCGGCATTGAAACCTTCATGAATCGAGCCACTACGAGCGCAACGCTGCGTATCCACAACAGCACGATCGCGTTTAACGCGGCCGCGCAAGGTTGCGGCAGTATCGGCATGGACGGAAACGGTCGCACCGATGTCGAATTGCACAGCAGCATCGTCGCGAACAACACCGGTGCCGGCGGCGCCAACGAGGATCTGTGCGACCTCAACAGCCTCACCGGTGCCGTGACGGGCGCGAACAACCTGGTCACGGCCGCGGATCTGCCCTTGCCCGTCGACACGATAAGCGCCGACCCGTTGCTCGGGCCATTGCAGTACAACGGCGGCGCAACCCTGACCCACGCCCTGCTGCCGGGCAGCCCGGCGATCGAGCACGGCAACAACATCGCCATCCTCAACTTCGACCAGCGCGGACCGGGTTACCGGCGGGTCGTCGGCGCGGCGGCCGACATTGGTGCGTTCGAGGTCGGTGCCGACGGCATTTTCGGCGACAGTTTCGACCGCCTGCCCATGCGAGCGCAGCCTTGACGCCGCCCGCGCCCGGCTGGCGGCGTGGTCAAGCCGGACCTGTCGGCGCCGGGCGTCGGCATCCGCTCGGCGTATCCAGGGCAACGGCTACTACTCTTTTGGCAGGCACCAGCATGGCCACGCCGCATGTCGCCGGCGCCACGGCGCTCGTGCTTGCGGCGAATCCGGCATTGCGTGGCCATCCGGAACAGATCGGCGCGATCCTGCGCGCCAGCGCCGCGACCGTGGGCGTCACCGATCCGGTGGCGCAGGCCTGTGGCGGCATCTCGGCCACGCAATGGCCCAACCCGATGATCGGCTACGGCCGCCTGGATGCGTTCGCCGCGGTGCAGATGGCGCTGGCGCTGCGCGATACGGTATTCGCTGACGGTTTCGAATCGATCCTGCCTTGATGCCGCGACACGAACGGTTGGGCTGATCGTGCGCGGTCAGCTCACTTCTTCGCGAACAAATGCTCCACGCCGGCGCGCTCTTCGCGCAGTTCCTTGTCGGTGGCGTCCATGCGCGCGCGCGAGAAGGCGTTGATTTCGAGGCCCTGCACGATGGCGAACTTGCCATCCTTGCAGGTGACCGGATAACCGTAGATCACGCCCGGCGCGATGCCGTAGCTGCCGTCGGACGGAACCCCCATCGACACCCAGTCGCCGTCGTCGGTACCGAGCGCCCACGAACGCATGTGGTCGATCGCGGCGTTCGCCGCGGAAGCGGCCGACGAGGAACCGCGCGCCTTGATGACCGCCGCGCCGCGCTGCTGCACGGTCGGGATGAATTCCTTCTCGTACCAGGCCTGGTCCACCAGCGACAGCGCCGCCTTGCCCTTGACCGTGGCGTGGTGGATGTCCGGATACTGGGTCGAAGAATGGTT
>JAFEFP010000193.1 GCA_018240545.1 Pseudomonadota bacterium
GGAAATCCGCGCAGCACCTGGTACAAGAAGCGCACCTGCACCTGGCAGCCGGCATCGGCCTGCGCGGTATCGCAATGCAACTCGGCGCGCATGCGCTGCTGCGACGAATCCAGCTCATCCTTCGCTTTCGCGAGCACGGTCGGCATGCCGGGCCGCAACGCCGCGAACGCATGTGCGAAATCGCCATCCCACGCCAGGTTCGCCGCCACGTCGCGGATCGGCGCGTCGGCCAATGTGTCCATCAGTTCCAGGTACAGCACGTTGTCCTGCGCGGCCTGGTGCATCGCGCGCGCCAGCATGTCGCCGCGATGCATTTTGGCGACATGATGGAACTTGTCGAAGGCATCGAAGAAATGGTCGTGTCCGGAATCCCCGTTCGTGGCGACGAAATCGCGCATCGACCAGGCGTCGACTAGCTCGCGGTAAAGCGTCTCGTCGCGCAGCGCGTCGGCGGCCGGTCGCCGACCGCTTGCCGCATCACACGGTGGCGCAACCAGTTTGTCCGTTGCGCGTTGCACGCAATCGCCGTCCTGTACCGCCCATGCGAGGTAGTCTTCGGCCCAGATCGCACCGGACAGGTGATTGTGCAAATCCGCGCCCTTGGGCATCGCGCGCAGGAAGGCCCCAAGGCGTGGCGGCGAGGCGCGGATGGAATCGAAGTAGCGCGCAGTGATTTGTTCGGGGTCGACCGGCGCCGGCGCGGACGGACGCATCGCCACCTGCGAGCAGCCGGCAAGCACGGCGAGCAGAACAAATACGGGTTTCTTCATCGCCGGAGGATACGTCATCGCACCGGGTGCACGTCAATCATCGCCACCCCGGCTGCGCTGCAGCACGCGGATGCCGCCATCCGCGCCGCCTTGGCGACGCTCGATCAAACTGTCGAATTCGAACGGCAAGCCATCGAGGGTGATCAACCCGCGCGCGCGGAAGTAGCTGCTGCGCACAGCAAAGCATTCCGGGTGCTCGATCACGACCAATGCCGGCTGCGCCTGGCGCACGGCATCGACGTCCAGGTAGTGCGCGCCGCCCTGCTGCCAGATTGCCTGCGCCATCTCGCGCGTCACGTTCGGTGACAGCGTCATCAGCACGGGAACGCTGGCGGTGTTGATGTTGATCGGCGTGCCTTCCGGCAGCGCGGTCACGTAGGGCGCGAGCGCGGCGTACGCATCACCATCCACGCCCGCGACGAGACGCAATTCCGAAGCATGCGCGAACGCGCGGCCCGCGCGCCGATACGGCACCGGCTGGGCGAGATAGAACTGATCGTCCGCGCTCGCCGGCGTGTTCGCGTCCATCCAGTTGGCGATATGCGCGGCGATGGCCGGATCGAGCTTGAGCGCGGTCAGCAGCAGGACGAACTTGCCGCGCCAGGTACCTTGCGTGTCGTAGGCGGGATCGAGATTGTTCAGATTGAAACGGCCATTAAGGTCGACCATCTGTGCAGCGATGGTGCCGCCGGGAACCGGCGTGGGCGGCAGCGGGATCGCCCAGACACTGTCGTTGGCGTCGTAACCGGCGGACTGCGACTGCGCACGCACCAGCACTTCGGCGGCGTAGTTCTCGAGGCCGCGCGCGTAAGCCTGCGCCTGTTCCTGCCGCAACGCGTTGCGCGTGCGCGCGGCGGCCAGCTCGCCGCGATCGAGCAGACCGGCGATCAGCACCGTCGCCAGCGCGACGACGAGCAGCGCGACCAGCAGCGCAACGCCCCTTTGGGATGGCAACGCCGAGCGCCTCATCGCGCCCCGCCCGGTGGCGGCGGCAGCGGCGGCAAGGGCGTGCCGACGGGAGCCGGCGGCAACGGCACGACGAGACCCGCCGCCTTGTCCGGCCACCTGGAAGCGAGTTCGACCGTGCCGCCGAGCTCGCCATCGTGCTCCGTGCGCAGGCGCCACTGCACGGCGCGCGGCAGCACGGCGACAGCCGACTGTGGTGGCGGCCAAGCATCCAGCCACTGCCCGGATGCGCCGTCGAGGTAGCGCAGGCGAAAGTCCCGGGCCGGCACCTTCAGGTCGTCGATTTGCGGCACGCTGTTCGCGGCGCGATCGAGCACGGCGTAACGGCCGCGTTCAAACTTGCCGCCGTCAAGTTCGTAGAAGACGCGTTGCAGGTTCGAGCGCGGCTCGGCCTGCGGATTGGCGAAACCCAGGCGCGTGAGCTCGACGGTGCCCGAGGTACCGATCAGTGCGGGCAATACCTGCCCCGCCGCGCCGCGCGCGGGACGCGCGACGGCGCCGTTCAAATCGCGTTGCAGCGATCCGACCGCGCGCACGAGACTGCCGAAATCCGCTTCCTGTTTTGCCAGATCGCCGCGCGTGCGTGCGATGGAGTTCAGTCCACCGTAGGCCAGCGCCGCCATGATTGCGAACACGGCCGTGGCGACCAGGACTTCGATCAAGGTGAACCCGCGCTTCATGGTTGCAGGTCCTGTCCGCCGAATCCGGTCAGCGTGGCGATCGGTGATTTGCGATCGTCCGGCGCGTAGACATGCACGTCGATGCGCCGGATCGAAGCCACCGGCGTCGCCTGCACGATGATGTCGTAGCGCCAGTCGCGGCCACCGAACTTGCGCTGGCCGTCGGACTTGCCGGTCGCCGGGAATGGCGTGGCAAGTCTCGTCTGTGCCAGCACGTCCTGCGCGAGCCAGCCCGCGATGGCGCGCTCGCGCATGGCACCGAAGGCATCGACCTGGTTCGCCGCCGTGCGCGACAAGGCCAGCAAGGCCAGCGCGAGCACGAGCAGCGCGACCAGCACTTCGAGCAGCGTGAAGCCGCGCTGGCGCCTAGCGCGCATGCGCGTCCATCGCCACGAGTTCGAC
>JAFEFP010000194.1 GCA_018240545.1 Pseudomonadota bacterium
GAGCGGCAGCAAGGCAAGCAAGAGTACAGATTTACGCATGGCAGGACTCCATCAGGATCGCGCGAACGGCAGCATTCGCCGCAGCACGACGTCGCGATCGTGGAAATGATGGATGAGCGCCGCGAGCGCATGCCCGGCGGCGACGACGACCAGGATCCAGAACAGCGTCTCGTGGGTGTCGACGGCGATGTCTTTCATGCCCGGGTCCGGCGCGAACACGTGAGGCACCTGGAACAGGTCGAACCAATACAGCGGGCGCAGCGCGGCCACGGAGTCGAACCAGTAGCCGGAAATCGGCACGGCGAAGATCAGTACGTACAACAGCGCATGTCCGGCGCGCGCGCCAAGAACCTGCCAGTGCGGCATCGACGCTGGTGCGCGGGGATGCGGATCGAAGGCGCGCCAGGCGAGGCGCAGCACGGCGAGCGCGAGGATGGTCAGGCCCAGTGATTTGTGGAAACTGAATACCGGTATCACGTTCGGGCGCTTGGGCAACTCGACCATGACCAGGCCAATCGTGCCCTGCACGAGGATCAGCACCACGATCGTCCAGTGGAAGAACTTGGCGAGGCTGCCCCAGTGG
Source organism: Pseudomonadota bacterium (assembly GCA_018240545.1). GTDB lineage: Bacteria > Pseudomonadota > Gammaproteobacteria > Xanthomonadales > Rhodanobacteraceae > Rudaea. The sequence continues at coordinate 584 of JAFEFP010000194.1, forward strand.
TTCGGTCCGCTCTTGAGCATGTCACGGCTCCGTTGGCTGCCGGCCAGTTTGAACCGATGCCGGCTTGCCGCGCAAGCCTTCGACCTCGACGCGGATTTGCACCTCATCGCCGATGTCGGGCAGATACTTCGTGATGCCAAAATCCGAACGCTTGAGAGTCGCGGTCGCGGCGAATCCGGCGGTGTAGCGAAAATCATAGGGATCCAGGCCGGCGCGGTTGAACGTGACCGCCAGGTCGAGCGCGCGGCTGTCCCCGCGCAGCGTCAGCGTGCCGTGCACGATGCCGGTTCTTGCGCCAGTCTTTTCCACCGCACGCGAAACGAAACGAAGTTCCGGAAACTTGCCGGCATCGAGGAACTGCCAGGAACGCACTATCGCGTTCCACTTGGCGTCGCCAAGGTCTGCCGAGGCGGTATCGACGGCGACGTCGAGTTTCGATGTGCTCCAATTGTCGTCATCGAAAGTGAACGTGCCGCTTTTCACCCTGAAGCGCGCGCAAGGCTCGGAGAATCCGACGTGGCTGGCGCAGGCGTAAACCTGCGTGTGCACGGGGTCGATGACGAAATCCGATGCGTGCGCGATGGCCGCCGGCAATGCCAGGGCAGATACGGCCAGTACGAGAATTGGGGGTGGTTGCGACATCGGTCGATTATGTCAGACCGCAAGGCGCAGGAATTTCTGGCATCATCGCCACGGGGACAAGCTGGGGAGCTTGGCATGTGGGGCAGCGTGTTGTTCGCGGCGGCATTGTCCGCGGCGCCGGTGGATTCCGTGCCCGCGCTTGCGACGACGCCGTACTTCCGCACGCTGGATGCGGCCGACGGCCTGCCGTCGAGCACGGTGTGGAAAATCGCCCAGGACCATGATGGCTACATCTGGGTCGGCACGGCGGATGGCCTGGCACGCTATGACGGCGTGGATTTCCGCGTCTACCGCAACGATCCCGACGACGCGACGAGCCTGTCGGGCGCCGACGTCACCGCCTTGTTCGTCGATCGCGCCAACCGCATCTGGTGCGGCGGCGAGGATGCGGGCCTGAACCTGCTCGACGCGCGTCGTGCGGGCTTTCGCCACTTCCGCCACGACGCGGCCAATCCGACCAGCCTGTCCGGCAACGACGTCTGGGCGATCGCGCAGGATGCCGCGGGCGCGATCTGGGTCGGCGGCTACGCCATGGGCCTGCAACGCCTGCAAGAATCCACAAATACATTCGTACACTTCCGCCATCGCGATGGCGACGTGGACAGCCTTGCGTCGGACAACGTGCTGGCCCTGCGTGGCGACGCGTCCGGCAACCTGTGGATCGGCTCCGATGCGGGCATCGACATGCGCACCGCGGATGGGCGCTTTCGCCACGTGGACGTATCCGTCGTGCCCGGCACGGGCGCGATCAATGCGGCCGTGTTCCTGGAAACCCCGGACGGCATGCTTGCGGGAACGCGCCGCGGCGTGCTGCGCATCGGTGCGGACCTCACCGCGCGCGTGCTGGAGGAAGCACGATTGCCGGACAAGGTGGTGTATGCGCTGGCCCGGGGAAACGATGCCGCGCTGTGGATCGGCACGCGCGAGGGTGTGGTGCAGCGCGATGCGGACGGGCAACTGGATGTCCATACCGAGAACGCGGCAGTGGCCGGCAGCCTGCCCGGCAAGAAAGTCTTTGATGCGTTGCGCGATCGCGACGGTGGCCTGTGGCTGGCCACGACCGACGGCGGCATCGCCTATCTCGCGCCGGACTGGCGGCGCTTCGCCCTGTACCGCAACGACCCGCGCGATCCGGCGAGCCTGAGCGCGAATCGCGTCGAAGGGCTCGCGGCGGATGTGCAAGGTGGCGTGTGGTCGGTGAACCTCGACGGCGGCATCGACCGGCTCGATCCGGATTCCGGTGACGTCGAACGCTTCGCCGAGCGCTGGCAAGCGCCGGAGTCCGCGCTCTGGTCGATCCTGGCCGGGCGCGATGGAAGAATCTGGGTCGGCCACGCGCATGGATTGCGTGCCTACGATGGAAAGAGCGGAAAGTTCGTCGATGTGGCGGTCGATCGCAAGCGTCGCGATGCACTGGCGCCCGGCAGCGTGGACTTGCTCGTGGAGGCGAGCGATGGCGCGGTCTGGGCCAGCAGCGCGGGTGGCGGCATCGCGCGTATCGACGCGACGACGCTGGCGGTGACGCGCTACGGCGAGGCTGAAGGTTTGCGCAGTGCCGACGTCGGCCTGATCG
>JAFEFP010000195.1 GCA_018240545.1 Pseudomonadota bacterium
GGTCGATTCGGGCAGCGTGTCGTCCGCGCGCGCGACGATGTCGTCGGCGGACGGCGGCAGGCCCGCTGGCGCCTCGGGCAGCGCGTGCGCGACATCGGCGCCGAGCGCGGCAAGCGCGGCGCGCGATGCCGCAAGCCGGCCGGCAAGGCTGGCCTGCTGCGCCTGCGCTTCGGCAGTGGCCAGGCCCGCCAGATCGCGCTCCGGACTGCTGATGTCGCCGACGGCGAGGCGCTTGGCGGCAAGCTCGTCGAAGCGCCGCATCAGGGCCACGCGCCGTTCGCCGAGCGTCAGCTCGCGATCGGCAAACGTGGCCGCCGACCAGGCCTTGAGCCAGCGCGCGGCGACGTCGCGGCGCTGCAAATCAAACGCCGCCTGCGCGGCGGCGAGTTCGGCCTCGCCTTGTGCGGCGCGCGCGCCGCGCTTGCCGGAAAGATCCAGCGCCAGGCCGAGCCCGAGCGTGCGTCGATCCACGTCCGCGTTTTCGCCGGCCAGTTCCAGCTCCGGGTTGTACACGGGCTGCGCGGCGGCGCGCGCGCTGGCCCGCGCGGCGGCAAGTTGCGCCCGCGCGACCGCGATCTCGGGGCTGGCTTCCCAGAGCGAATGCAGTGTCGCGCGCAGCGCGGCGGGCGCGGCGGGAACGACCGGATCGGCGCAGGCCAGCGCCGCGAACAACAGGCACGCGACGCCCAATGGCGTCGAACGCGGAATCGACATGGAGATCTCCTGAAACGACAACGGACGCGACGCCGCACACGGCGTCGGCGAAGCGAGGCGGTTTCAGGCGATCGGTGGGCGCAGCGGGGAAGCGGCGAACACGGGATCGATGCCCGGTTCGAGCGCGGGCGGGACAAAGGCCGCCACCAGCGCGGAAGGCACGCTCGCGACCGTCGCGGGCAGGGGAACGGTTTCCGGACAGGCGCAGTGGCATGCGCCGGCCTCGCCCAGCACGCACGGATCCGTACCCGTGGCGGCGGGCGCCGCATCGACTGCCTGCGCGCTCGCCGCGACCGCGAGAACGCCGGCGCCGTCGGCAAGGCAGGCCGTGGCGGAGGTGAGCTTGAGCAGCAGGACCACGAATGCCAGCGCCCACAGGCCGCGATGGCGGCGCAGGCGGGCGGGCAGGGTTTGGCCGTGGTGGATCATGGGCTCAGGATAAGCCATGCGCGCCATGTCGGGCAACACGGACGGGCGATCGCGTGGCGCCAGATCATGTCAAGTTCCGCCCGTGGAACAACTCTTCGATTTCGCGCTTGAGCAGCGATTCGATGCGCATCCGGTCCTTGAACGACAGATCCTCGGCGTGCGCTTCGAACAGGTAGGTTTCCAGGTCGAATTCCTTCACGTGCATCTTGGTGTGGAACATGTTTTCCTGGTACACGTTGACGTCGAACATCTCGTACTTCTGGCGGATGTGCTTGGCCAGGTATTCCTGGATCGAATTGATGCGGTGGTCGATGTAGTGCTTCTTGCCGCGCACATCGCGGGTAAAACCGCGCACGCGGTAGTCCATGATCACGATGTCGGACTCGAAGCTGTCGATCAGGTAGTTCAGGGCTTTCAGCGGCGAGATCACGCCGCAGGTGGCGACGTCGATGTCGGCGCGGAACGTGGCGATGCCGTTGTGCGGGTGCGTTTCCGGATAGGTGTGCACGGTGATGTGCGACTTGTCCAGGTGCGCGACGACGGTCTCGGAGATCACGTCCTTGCCGAGCCGCTCCACGATTGGATGTTCGGATATCAGGATCGTCACCGAGGCACCCTGCGGGTCGTAATCCTGGCGCGCGACGTTGAGGATGTTCGCGCCGATGATCTCGGCCACGTCGGTGAGGATCTTGGTCAAGCGGTCCGAGTCGTACTGCTCGTCGATGTAATCGATGTAGCGGTCGCGCTGCTCGGGCGTCACCGCGTAGCAGATGTCGTAAATATTGAAGCTCAGCGCCTTGGTCAGGTTGTTGAAACCCTGCAGTTTCAGGCGCGGGAGGGGTTTGACCACGGCGGGCTACCTCGAACAGGCGGATGGATGGACGGCGGACAGGCGCGGATTATGGAGCAATCGGGTGGCACGCGAAACCGTTTTCGCCGGCGTGCGCAGTTGCGGCGGGAATCCGATAAGATGGCGTCGCAACGGCGCCGCATCGCCGCATCGTCTTCCCGGGAGTCGAGGGGTATGGAGCTTCGCTACACCTTGCAACGCGCGGTCAACCGCGTCCAGGCACCCAGTTCCCTGGTACTCGACCAGGCGGCGATGGACCGTTTCCTCGGCTATTGCCACCGCCGCCGTTATCCGAGCAAGACCGCAATCATCCGTCCCGGCGATTCGGCCAATATCCTGTACTTCATCATCGAAGGTTCGGTCAGCGTGCTGACCGAGGACGAGGAAGGTCGCGAGCTGATCCTCGCCTACATCAACGCCGGCGAATTCATCGGCGAGATGGGCCTGTTCGTGGAAACGCCGCGGCGCGAGGTGATGGTGCGCACGCGTACCTCGTGCGATCTGGCCGAGATCAGCTATGAACGCCTGTTCCAGTTGTGCGAGGGCTCGCTGCGCGAGGATTGCGCCAAGGTGCTGTTCGCGATCGGCACGCAGTTGACCAACCGCCTGCTGCACACCTCGCGCAAGGTCAGTCGCCTCGCCTTCATGGACGTGACCAGCCGCGTGGCCAAGACCCTGATCGACCTGACCGAGGAACCCGATGCCATGTCGCATCCCAAGGGCACGCAGATCCGCATTTCGCGCCAGGAAATCAGCCGCATCGTCGGCTGCTCGCGCGAGATGGTCGGGCGCGTGC
>JAFEFP010000196.1 GCA_018240545.1 Pseudomonadota bacterium
TGGTGGAGCGGCGCACGATCTTGCCGTACAGCGGATGCTGCACCTGGCGCTCGAGCAGCACGGTGACGGTCTTGTGCATCTTGTTGCTGACGACGCGACCTTCGATGGTGCGCTGGATTTTGGCTTGTTCGGTCATGACTGTTTGCCCGGTTTGGCGGTCAGCAGCGTCTTGATCTGCGCGATCTCGCGGCGCACGCGCTTGAAATGATGCGTCTGTGCCTGGTTGCCCGCGCCCTTCTGCATGCGCAGGTTGAATTGTTCGCGGCGCAGCTCGAGCAACTGCTCGTTAAGATCCGGCGCGGATTGTTTGCGGAGTTCTTTGAGTTCCATCACAGCACCGTACGATTCACGAATGAGGTCTGCACCGAGAGCTTGGCCGCGGCCAGGCGAAACGCTTCGCGCGCCTCGGCTTCGGAAACGCCTTCGATTTCATAGAGCATGCGGCCAGGCTGCACCACGGCGACCCAGAATTCGACATTGCCCTTGCCGTTGCCCATGCGGACCTCAATGGGCTTTTTGCTGATCGGCTTGTCCGGATAGACGCGGATCCACAACTTGCCGCCACGCTTGACGAAGCGCGTCACGCAGCGGCGCGCCGCTTCGATCTGGCGCGCAGTCAGATGCCCGTGCGTGGTCGCCTTCAGGCCATATTCGCCGAAACTGACCTTGTTCGCGACAAAACTCAAGCCGCGATTGCGCTGCTTCTGGACCTTGCGGTACTTGGTGCGTTTGGGTTGCAACATGGCTCAATTCCTTGCTTCGCGGCCACCGCGGGGCTCGCGATGCTCGCGCGGTTCACGGTGCTCACGCTGATCCCGATCGACGCGATCGCGGCGTTCGCGCGAGGGCGGCGCGGATTCGCGCGCCTCGTCTTTGGTCTCCTGACTCGCGGCGTGCAAGTCGAACACCTCGCCCTTGTACACCCACACCTTGACGCCAATGATGCCGTAGGTGGTCTTGGCCTGGGCGAAACCATAGTCGATGTCGGCGCGCAGCGTGTGCAGCGGCACGCGGCCTTCGCGGTACCACTCCGAACGCGCGATTTCCGCACCGTTCAGGCGGCCACCCACGTTGACCTTGATGCCGAGCGCGCCCAGGCGCATCGCATTGCCCACGGCGCGCTTCATCGCTCGGCGGAACATGATGCGGCGCTCGAGTTGCTGGGCGATGGATTCGGCCACCAGCTGCGCGTCGAGTTCGGGCTTGCGCACTTCGGAGACGTTGATGTGGGCGGGCACGCCCATCATCTTGGTCACTTCCTTGCGCAGCTTTTCGATGTCCTCGCCCTTCTTGCCGATCACCACGCCCGGACGCGCCGTGTGGATGGTGATGCGCGCGGTCTTGGCCGGACGCTCGATCTGGATCTTCGACACCCCGGCCTGGGCGAGCTTGGCGTGCAGCAATTCGCGCACTTTCAGGTCCGCGGCCAGGTACTGCGCGTATTCGCGCTTGGTCGCGAACCACTTCGAATTCCAGTCCTTGGAAATGCCGAGGCGGATGCCGGTTGGATGGACTTTGTGACCCATGTAATTAGCTCCCGACAACCACGGTGATGTGGCTGGTACGCTTGATGATTTGCGAGCCGCGACCCTTGGCACGCGCGTGCATGCGCTTCAGGCGCGGGCCTTCGTCGACCATGATCGTGGCGACCTTGAGCTCGTCCACGTCGGCGCCGAGATTGTTCTCGGCATTAGCGACGGCCGACAGCAGCACCTTCTTCACCAGGTGCGCGGCCTTCTTGTCGCTGAACTTGAGCAGGTCCGTCGCGCGCCCGACCGGCATGCCGCGTACCTGATCGGCAACCAGGCGCGCCTTCTGCGGCGAAATGCGCACGCCGCGCAGGATCGCTTTGGCCTGCTGCGCTGTTTCAGAGGTTTTCGCTTGCATCGTCGTCATACCTTATGGAATCAGCTCTTACTTCTTTTCCTCGGCGACCTTCTTGTCGGCCGAGTGGCCCTTGAAGACACGCGTGGCGGCGAACTCGCCGAGCTTGTGCCCGACCATGTTCTCGTTGACCAGCACCGGGACATGGGCCTTGCCGTTGTGCACGGCGATCGTCAGGCCCACCATCTCCGGCAGGATCATGGAGCGGCGCGACCAGGTCTTGATCGGCTTCTTGCTGTTGCTGGCGGCCGCCGTCTCGACCTTCTTCAGAAGGTGCAGGTCGACGAACGGGCCTTTCTTCAGGGAACGAGCCATGGATTAACCTCTCCGATCTCGCACGATGAACTGGTTGGTGCGCTTGTTCTTGCGCGTCTTGTAACCCTTCGCCGGCTGGCCCCACGGCGACACCGGGTGCGGATTGCCCTGTCCAGCGCGACCCTCGCCACCACCGTGCGGATGATCGACCGGGTTCATCGCCGCGCCGCGCACCGTCGGACGGATGCCGCGCCAGCGCTTGGCGCCGGCCTTGCCGAGCTTGCGCAGGTTGTGTTCGGAATTGCCGACTTCGCCGATGGTCGCGCGGCAGTCGGCCGGCACCTTGCGCATCTCGCCCGAGCGCAGGCGCAGCGTGGCGTAGCCGCCTTCGCGCGCGACCAACTGCACCGAGGCGCCGGCGCTGCGTGCGAGCTGCGCGCCCTTGCCCGGCTTCATCTCGATGCAATGGATGGTCGAGCCGATCGGGATGTTGCGCAGCGGCAGCGTGTTGCCCGCCTTGATCGGCGCGTCGCGGCCGGCCATCAGCTGGTCGCCGATCGCCACGCCCTTGGGCGCGATGATGTAGCGGCGCTCGCCGTCGACATAGCACAGCAGCGCGATGTGCGCGGTGCGGTTCGGATC
>JAFEFP010000197.1 GCA_018240545.1 Pseudomonadota bacterium
AAGGCGAGATAGCCCGGATCGGAAATGTCGCGCGAGACTTCCTGCTCGATCGCGCCCTTCTCCAGTCCCCAATCCTTGTCGGACAACTGGGCGCCGCGCATGCGCGTGGCTTCGATCTTGAGCAGCAGATCCACATACTGTGCGGGCGCGACGAAGTAGTACTGGGTGGCGTCGCTGGTGGTGAAGGCATTGTTCTCGGCGCCCATCTTGCCGGTCATTTCGTTCAACTGCGCGCCGGTCAAGCCCGTGCTGTCGCGGAACATCATGTGTTCGAGCGCATGTGCCGTGCCGGGGAATCCCGTGGGCGCCTCGTAGCTGCCGGCCAGATAGGTGATCTGGGTCGTGACCATGGGCGCCAGTGTGTCGCGCACGATCACCACCCGCAGGCCGTTGTCGAGCGTGGTGCGCAGCACACTGGATGGCTGCGCGGACGCAGCCGGGCTTTTGGCGAGCAGGGAGGTCGTGCAGCCAAGCGCAAGGCCGCAGCCAAGCAGGATTGCCGCGGCAAGGGGTTTTGTCTTGTTCCCGGAATACATCGGCTTGCTCCCACGCGATGAAGCGGAAAATCTGCCTGGTGCACGAAAAGCGCCGGCGCGGACGTCGAGCGGAACGCGCCATCTTACGGGACGGGGGCAGGCAGGCCAACAGGGCACCAGCCGTGTGCCTTCAGACGATGCGCGGTTCGGGTTCCAGGCGCACGCCAAAGCGCGCGGCCACGGCGTCCATGATCCGTTGCGCCAACGCCCACACCTGGACGCCGGTGGCGGCGCCATGATTGACCAGCACCAACGCGTGCCGATCAGACACGCCCGCGTCACCTTCGCGCTGACCCTTGAAGCCACAGGATTCGACGAGCCACGCCGCTGACAATTTGCATTGCCCGCCGGTGCCGGGCCAAAAGGGCAATGCGGCGCATTCGCGCCACAGTGCATTCGCCTCGGCCGCCGGCACGATCGGATTCTTGAAGAAACTGCCGGCGTTGCCGATCTCGCCGGGCTTCGGCAGCTTGCGCAGGCGCAGCCGCATCACGGCCTCCGCGACGGCGGCATGGCTAGGGACATCGATCTTCATCGTCGCGAGTTCCTCGCGCACGCCGGCGTAGTCGAGGACAAGCTCGTGCCGGTGCGGCAAGGCGAATTCCACTGCGGTGACGACGAATCGATCCGGCTCGCGCTTGAACAATGAATCGCGATAGCCGAATGCACATTCGCGGCTGTCGAGGCGCACAAGCTTGCCGTTCGCGCGGTCGAACGCCTCGACGACAGCGATGAAGTCGCGCACCTCCACGCCGTAGGCGCCGATGTTCTGGATCGGCGCGGCACCGACATTGCCGGGAATGAGCGCGAGATTTTCCAGGCCGGCAAGACCCTTGCCGAGCGACCAGAGCACGAAGTCGTTCCAGCTTTCGCCCGCCGCGACCCGCACGCGCGAGGCATCGCCGCCGTCCGCGACAGACTGGATGCCGCGCATGCGCGGCATCAGCGCCACGCCCGGCCAATCGCGGGTAAACAGGATATTGCTGCCTTCGCCGAGCACCAGCAGGGGCGAGCGCTGCACGGCGCCGAGCGCGAATATTTCCGGCAGGGCGCGGGCGTCATCTACTTCGACCAGCCACTGGGCTCGCGCCGGAACCCGGAAACTGTTGCGGCGCGACAGGTCCGCATCTTCGGTGATGCGAAATCCCGTTTCGACGAGCGTGTTCGGATTCACGGCGCGGGGCGACCGCGTCCACGCGCTTCGCAGGCCGCGAGCAGTGGCGTGGCGCATTTGAACCGGTTGCGCTCGATGCATTCCACCGCCTCGCGGATCAGGGCCGGCCCGCGGTAGACCAGGCCCGTGTAAAACTGCACCAGACTGGCGCCGGCGCTCATTTTCATGGATGCATCCAGGCCCGATGCGATGCCGCCGACGCCAATCAGCGGGATCGCGTCGCCAAGGCGATCGGCCATGGCTTGAAGCACTGAAGTTGCTTTTGCAAACAATGGCTTGCCCGACAAGCCTCCTGCTTCTTCTGCGTGACGCGCGCCTGCAACCATGCTGCGATCGATGGTCGTGTTGGTGCAGATCAGCCCATCGATGCGCGCTGCCAACAGCACGTGGGCCATGCCGTCCAGCTCGGCGTTGGAAAGATCCGGCGCGATCTTGAGCAGGACGGGTTTGCGTGCGCCGTGCCGGGCTGCGAGTCGTTCCTGGGCCTCGCGCAGGGCGCCGATGAAGCGCTTGAGGGTTTCTTCCTCCTGCAAATCGCGCAGGCCTTGCGTGTTGGGCGAGGAAATATTGACCGTGATGTAGCTGGCGCGCGCATAAACGCGTTCGAGGCAAAAAAGATAATCGTCGATGGCGCGCGCGTTCGGCGTGTCCTTGTTTTTGCCGATGTTGATGCCGAGCACGCCCGTGTAGCGCGCGCGCTCGGCATTGCGCACGAGCGCGCCGACTCCCGCGTTATTGAAACCGAGTCGGTTGATGATCGCCTGGTGTTCCGGCAGGCGCCACAGGCGCGGCTTCGGATTTCCTACTTGCGCGCGCGGCGTGGTGGTGCCGACTTCGATAAAGCCGAAGCCGAGCGCGGCCAGCGCATCGATGTGCTCGCCATTCTTGTCCAATCCTGCTGCCAGGCCGACGGGATTGGGAAATTCCAGGCCAAAAACCCTGGTTGGCAGTGACGACGGTTTCCGGGCGAGCAGGGGATTCAGGCCGGTGCGATAGGCCGCTTCGATGGATTGCAGCGCGACGTCATGCGCGCGCTCGGCGTCGAGGCAGAACAGGAAC
>JAFEFP010000198.1 GCA_018240545.1 Pseudomonadota bacterium
GACGCCGAACTCGTGTGCAGGGTGGCAAAGACGAGGTGTCCGGTTTCGGCGGCGGTGAGCGCCAGGCGGATCGTCTCCACGTCACGCATTTCGCCGACGAGGATGTAATCCGGGTCTTCGCGCAGCGCCGAGCGCAACGCCTCGTTGAAGCCGTGCGTGTCGCGGTGCACCTCGCGCTGGTTGATCAGGCACTTTTGCGCGGTGTGCACGAATTCGATCGGATCCTCGATGCTGAGGATGTGGCCGTACTCGTTCTTGTTGACGTGGTCGAGCATCGCCGCGAGCGTGGTCGACTTGCCCGAACCGGTCGGTCCGGTGACGAGGACCAGGCCCTGCGGCTGTTCGATCAGTTCCTTGAAGATGCGCGGGCAGCCCAGGTCTTCGAGCGTGAGCACCTCGGACGGAATCGTGCGGAACACCACGCCGGCGCCGCGGTTCTGGTTGAACGCGTTGACGCGAAAGCGCGCCAGGCCCGGAATCTCGAACGAGAAGTCGACTTCGAGGAATTCCTCGAAATCGCGGCGCTGCTTGTCCGACATGATGTCGTAGACCAGCGAATGCACCTGCTTGTGGTCGAGGGCAGGGATGTTGATGCGGCGCACGTCGCCGTCGACGCGGATCATCGGTGGCAGGCCCGCCGACAGGTGCAGGTCGGAGGCCTTGTTCTTGACCGAAAACGCGAGCAGTTCGGCGATATCCATGCGATAGTCCCTTTGTTTCAATCCGGTTTGCGCACAGCGCTTGCGCCCGAGTATAGCGCGATAATTTCAAGCCGGCGCAACCCCTTGGAGCCGCAATCTTGAATCCGTCTTATACGCAAATCCGTGCCCGCATCGACACCGCCGCGCAGGCCGCGGGGCACACCGTGCGCCTGCTCGCGGTATCCAAGACGCACGCCGCGGCGGCGATCCGGGACCTGGCCGCGCAAGGCCAGCTCGCGTTCGGCGAAAACCGTGTGCAGGAAGCCCTCGCCAAGCAGCACGAACTGGCCGGCTTGGCGCTCGAATGGCACCTGATCGGGCCGCTGCAATCGAACAAGTGCCGCGAGGCGGCGCGGCATTTCGACTGGCTGCAAAGCCTCGACCGCGAAAAACTCGTCGAACCACTGCACCGTTTTCGTCCCGCCGATGCGCCGCCGCTGAACGTGCTGATCCAGGTCAATGTCGACGGCGAGGCCAGCAAGTCCGGTTGCGCGCCCGAGGCCGTGGCGGCGCTCGCGCGTGCCGTTACGGCGTTTCCACGCCTGCGCCTGCGCGGACTGATGGCGATACCCGAGCCGCATCCAGATCCTGCGCACCGGCGTGCCGCCTTCCTGCGCATGCGCACGCTGCACGACGGCCTGCGCGCGGAGCACCCCGGCATGGACACCCTGTCGATGGGCATGTCGGACGATTTCGAACTCGCCATCGCTTGTGGCGCGACCATGGTGCGCATCGGCACGGCCCTGTTCGGCGCGCGCCCGGCGCCGGGCTGAACCGTGTTGCAGCATTCCGTGATTTGTCCAGACAAATGGTGTAGGGTTGCCGCCCCGCCTTCCAACCGCGGGCAATCCAGCTGTCTCATCAACCACCTTAGGGAGAAAGGTTTCATGAAAATCCTGATCTCGTGTGTGGCGTCGGCGTTGGCGCTTTCGGCCTTCTCCGGCGCGTTTGCAGCAGAGGCCGGCAAGGCAAACGTCTATCGTGTTTTCACCGATACCGTTGCACCTGCCGAGCAGGACGCCTACGAGGCCGGCGTCAAGGCCTACAACCAGTGCCTGCACGACCATGGCGTCAAGTACTCGTGGGTTGCTTGGAACCACGAAACCGGCAACGTCTATTCCTACTCGTACGTAGCCGGCCCCTACACCTGGGCCGATTTCGACACGATGCGTACGCAAGGCAAGGCCTGCGACGCGACCTGGCGCAAGCAGGCCAATCCGCACCTGAAGGGTGAAGTCAGCGCGTTCATGGAAGGACAGGCGGACATGACCTACATGCCCAAGGACGCCGACAAGGGTCCATCCCCGGAGTTCATTGGCGTGGTCCTGTTCCATGTCAAGAATGGCCACGAATCACACGAAGCGTTCGGCAATGCGGTGAAGAAAATTGCCGCCGGCGCGGAAAAATCGAAGTGGTCCGGCCATTTCGCCACCAACCAGATCAACTATGGCGATGAAGGCGCGCCGGACTACCTTGTCGTGCTGCCGAACAAGGACTGGGCGGATGTCGGCATGCAGGCCAACCCGACCCTGTGGAAGATGATGGAAAACGTCTACGGCAAGTCCGAGGCTGCCGCGATCCGCAAGTCGCTCAACGACTCGATCGAAAAATCGTCCTCGCACATCGACAGCTACAACGCGGACCTGACCTACACCGCACCGAAGTGATTCACGTCGGCGCCGCGCGGTCAGGCGCGCGGCGCCTTTTTCCCGTGATGGCAAGCGGCTTGCTATCCTAGCGGCATGCCTGCGTATTCCGGGTCGCCAACTCCGCGCGCAGCCCCAACCTGCCGCTGGCGGCGTTGGCTGTTCGGCGGCGCGCTGGCGCTGGCGGCGACGGTCGCGATCGCGGCGCCGACGGCGCAGGAATACATCGGCGGATTCGTGCTCTACGTGCGCTGGCCGGACGATGCGCGGCTCAAGAACTGGCAGGTCTGCACGGCCGCGGCTGTATCGGCGAGCGACGCCTACTACGCGAACCTGCGGGTGCGTGACCGGCCCTTCGTGCTGCGCCACGTGAAAACCGGC
>JAFEFP010000199.1 GCA_018240545.1 Pseudomonadota bacterium
CCGATGCGGTCGCCATTGCGCACCGCCGTCCACGCGACCAATGCCGCTGCGCGCGCGGCTTGCACCGACTTGAAACGCGCGCGCGTGCCGAAGCGCAGGCTCGGATTCTCGTCGACGATCAGCAGGATGCCCTGTTCGCGCTCCTCTTCGAACAATTTGGTGTGCGGTTTGCCGCTGCGCGCGGTCACGCGCCAATCCATCTGGCGGATGTCGTCGCCCGGCTGGTAGATGCGCGACTCGGCGTAATCCACGCCGCGGCCGCGGAAACGCGAGGCATGCGTTGCCGACGGCATGCCGGTAACCCGTGTCGCCGGCCTTGCCAAGCGCCGCGCGCGCTGGCGCAGCGCGATCAGCTCGGGCACCGAAACATCGATGCCATTGACCAGCGGCACGCTCACGGCAGCGGCACACGCGCGATCAATGCGGCGATCACCTTGTCGCTGGTCACGCCTTCGGCCTCGGCTTCGTAGGAAAGCAGCACGCGGTGGCGCAGCACGTCGTGCGCGATCGCATGCACGTCCTCGGGGGCGACGAAATCGCGGCCGTTGAGCCAGGCATGCGCTCGCGCGCAACGATCCAGGGCGATCGTGCCGCGCGGACTGGCCCCGTAGGCGATCCAGCGCTTCACGTCGTCGCCGTAGGATTTCGGATTGCGCGTGGCCAGCGTCAATTGCACGAGGTATTCCTCCAGCGCGGGCGCGAGATGCAGACCGAGCACGGCTGCGCGCGCAGCGAAAATCTGGCCCTGGTTCACGAGCTGTCGCGGCGGCGCGCTGGCGTGCAGCAGTTCGCCGGCGCGCATGCGTGCCAACTTCAGGATCGCCGCTTCCGCCGAGGCATCCGGATAGTCCACGCGCACATGCATGAGGAAGCGGTCGAGCTGGGCTTCGGGCAAGGGATAGGTGCCCTCCTGCTCGATGGGATTCTGCGTGGCCATGACCAGGAAGAGCCTGGGCAGCGGGTAGGTCGTGCGTCCGACCGTGACCTGGCGTTCGCCCATCGCCTCGAGCAGGGCCGACTGCACCTTGGCCGGCGCGCGGTTGACCTCGTCGGCGAGCAGCAGATTATGGAACACCGGGCCGCGCTGGAACTCGAAGCTGCCGGACTGCGGGCGGTAGATTTCGGTGCCGGTGAGATCGGCGGGCAACAGATCCGGCGTGAACTGGATGCGATGGAAATCGCCTTCGATGCGCGCGGCCAGTTCCTTGATCGCGGTGGTCTTGGCCAGGCCGGGGGCGCCCTCAACGAGCAGATGGCCGTCGGCGAGAAGCGCGATCAGCAGGCGGTCGACAAGAGCAGCCTGCCCGATGATGCATTGGGAGAGTTCGCTGCGCAGGGCAGAAAACGCGGCCGTCAGTGGGCCGTGAACGGAAGTTTCGGTCATGTCCATGAGATCGTTCTTGAGGTAGCGAATCATCGCACGGACGCAGAACGCCCGGCGCTGCTGAGACAGCGTCGGAATGGGAAGGTTTCCGCGATCTTGTGTGTCAGCGCGTCAGTGCGGCGAGGGCGTCGTCGACCGTCAACGGTTTGCCGATCAGCCATCCTTGCGCGTACTGGCAGCCCAAAATCTTTAGCTGAGCCAGGTGTTCCGGCGTTTCCACCCCTTCGGCGACGACATCGCAGCCGAGCGCTCCGGCCATGCCGATGACCGCGCGCACGATCGCCAGGCAGCGCGGGTCGTCGAGCTGGCGAATGAAGCCCTGATCGATCTTGATGGTGTCGAATGCCAACTTGTGCAAATGCCCGAGGTTGGAATAGCCGGTACCGAAATCGTCAAGCGCCACTTGCATCCCGGCGGTATGCGCGCGTTCGATCAGGGTCGCGATCTGGCTGTAGTCGAGGACAAGGCTCTCGGTGATTTCGATCTTGAGTTGTGCGGGCGCCACGGCATGGGCACGCATCTGCGCCAGTACGCGCGCCACGTACTCCGAATCGCCGACCTGGCGTCCGGACACGTTGAACGCGATGAACGGCCGGGTATGCGGCGCTTCCTCGCCGATGCGGCGCAGCGCGATGCAGACCTCGCGCAGCACATACTCGCCGACGGGAACGATCAGCGAAGTCTCTTCGGCGAGGGCGATGAAATCCGCCGGCGATACCACGCCGCGCTCCGGATGCGTCCAGCGCGTCAACGCCTCGAAGCCGGCTAGCCGGCCGCTGGCGATGTGCTGGATCGGCTGCAGCCGGATTTCCAGTTCGCGATTCTCCATCGCGCTGCGCAACTGGCTTTCCAGGCGGATCTTGTCGAGCGCGTGCGCGGATTCCGCATCGCCAGCGGCCGCGGCGGCCACCATCGGGTCATTGCCGGTGAACGTGGCCAACGCCGTGCGATAGCGCGAGAGCTGACTGAGCAGGAGCGCGCGCACGACCGGGTCGGCCGCCTGCAGGCGTTCGGCGAACTGGGCGCGATCGATCGGCGTGAGCACGCAGGCGGAAACGGCGGTGACGGTGGCGCTGCGATGCGAATCGTCCAGGACCGCCATTTCGCCCACCAGGGCACCGGCGGACAGGTCTCCGAGCCGCATCGGCGCGCCATCGCGCTCGGCCGTGATGCGCAAGGTTCCCGATTCAATCAGAAATGCCGTCGTTGGTGCGTCGCCCTCGCGGAACAATACTTCGCCCGCTTCGAGTTCGATCCGGTAGGCGGTCGGCATGCGCAACCCTCCCCAATGGCCGTCATGCTAACAGGG
>JAFEFP010000019.1 GCA_018240545.1 Pseudomonadota bacterium
ATCGACGCCTACGTCGATGCCGAAGGCGTGGACGTGAGCCTGCCGCTGCATTCACCGCGCGCAGGCCAGCCGTACCGGTTGGGCATCTTCCTCGTCGGCGCCTACCAGGAGGCCCTCGGCGACATCCACAACCTGTTCGGCGACACCGACGCGGTGAACGTGCGCCTGACCGATTCCGGCTACGCGTTCTCGCATGTCAAGCGCGGCGACACCACCGATGTCATGCTCGATTACGTCGGCTACAAGCTCGACGAATTGCGCGCGGCGTACCGCGCCAAGATCGCCGCGGCGAAACTTGCATCCGGTGAAGCGAGCAGGCTCGAAGCCGCGCTGGAAGCGGGATTGACCGGATACACGTACCTGGCCGAGAAATGAAATGCTCGTCATTCCGGCAGGGATTGCCGGAATCCAGTCGCCATGGATGGCATCCTTGCGGTCTGGATGCCGGCAATCCATGCCGGCATGACGAGATCAGGAATCCCGCGCCACCTGGAATCCCGCGAACGATTGCGCGACCGGCATCACCTCGATGCGATTGATGTTCAGGTGTGGCGGCAGGTTGGCGACCCACCAGATCGTTTCGGCGATGTCGGCGCCGGTGATCGGATGTGCGCCCTGGTAAAGCCGGTCGGAGGCGGCCTGGTCGCCACCCGTGCGCACGAGCGTGAATTCGGTTTCGGCCATGCCCGGTTCCACGGATGTCACGCGCACGCCCATGCCGTGCAGGTCGCAACGCAGGGCGAGCGAGAACTGGGTGACGAAGGCCTTGGTCGCGCCATACACGTTGCCGCCGGTGTACGGGTAGGTTCCCGCGACCGAGCTGATGTTGACGATCGCGCCACGGCGCTCGATCAGGGTCGGCAGCAGCCTGTGCGTGAGCGTGGCGAGCGCGGTGATGTTGGTATCGATCATCTGCCGCCATTGCGCGAGGTCGCAGTGCGGCGCCCTTTCCGTGCCGAGTGCGAGGCCGGCGTTGTTGACCAGTACGTCGATGGCGCGGAATGGCGCCGGGATTGCATCGAGTGCGGCCTGCATGGCGGCCTCGTCGCGGATATCGAACGCGGCGCAATGCACATTGGGTCCGAATTCTGCGGCCAGGCGTTGCAGCCGGTCGGCACGTCGCGCACAGGCGATCACGCGCCAGCCGGCCCGGGCGAAGCGCCGCGCCGTGGCGGCGCCGAAGCCGGCGCTGGCGCCCGTGACGAGAAGGGTTTTCGTTGCCATGTCCGAATCCGCAAGATCGATGCGACAGGATACGCCGAATCGGGGATTTCTCGCCTGCAAGCCATGGTCCTGTGACGTGCATTACAAATTCTTGACTGCCGATGCGGTATCAAGCCATGACAGGGTTCCCGCCACGGAGATTTGCATGCGCTCTCGTATCCTGTTCTTGTTGACGATGTTGTTCGCGGCCACGGCGTTTTCCCAGGTGCCGGCAGACATCGAACTGCCCGTGATCGTGGACAGCAATGCCGGACTGAGCAGACCAATCGCCGTGCGCAGTCCGAACGACGGCAGCGGCCGCCTGTTCGTGGTCGAACAGGGTGGAACAATCAAGATCTTCGACACCAGCGGCACGGCCTTGTCACAGAATTTCCTGACGCTTCCAGTGACGGAAAGCAGCGAGCAAGGCCTGCTCGGCCTTGCCTTCGATCCGGCGTTTGCCACGAACGGCACGTTCTACGTCGCCTACACGGCTCCGGGTTCCGACCCGAAACTGGGCGCGCAGCCCGATCAGGTTCTCGCCCGCTACGTCGCCGCAAATCCGGCGGCGAACACGTTCGCGGGCACGAGCCAGGTCGTGCTGCGCGTGCCGGACATCTACACCAACCACAATGGTGGCAACATCCTGTTCGGCGGCGACGGTTATCTGTATTGGGGCATGGGCGACGGCGGCAGCGGCGGCGACCCGAATGGATTTGCGCAATGCCTGTGGAAAAAGGCGGCGGACGGCAATCCGGCCACCTGTGGCAATACCGGTGGATCGGGCCCGTTCTACTACCTGCTCGGCAAGATGATGCGCCTGGACGTACGCCACACGACCGCTTCAGCCAGCGCCAACATGTGCGGTGCGACGGCGGGTCAGCCCGCTCAATATGCCATTCCGGCGAACAATCCGTATGCGAGCCAGAACCAGAAGTGCGCCGAGATCTGGGATTACGGCCTGCGCAACCCGTTCCGCTTCAGCTTCGATGCGCAAACCCATGACTTGATCATCGGCGATGTCGGCCAGAACCTGTACGAGGAAGTCGATTTCGAGTCGTATCCGTCCACGGGCGGGAGAAATTACGGCTGGAACCTGTGCGAAGGCCGGCACTACTATGCGACTTCCGGCAGCGGCACGACATGCCCCGCAACCACCAGCACGATCGCGCCGGTGATCGAAGCCGCGCATTCATCGGGTCTTTGCGCGCTGATCGGCGGTTACGTGTATCGCGGCCCGAGCCAGGCGCTGCGTGGAACCTACTTCTACAGCGACAACTGCAGCGGTGATATCTATTACGCCGTGCCGGGTGGCGCGAGTTGGGATGGCGGCAACGGTACCATCACCGCGACCGGACTCAACGGCGGCAGTGTGTCGTCGTTTGGCGACGATGCAAACGGCAATCTCTACGTGGTGGATCTGGATGGTCGCATCCTGCGCTTGCAGACCGACACGATTTTCGCCGATGGTTTCGAGGGTCCCTGATCACGGCCCCGGCGCTTTCTTCATCGGGATCGCCTTGATGCCGTTGTCGGACAGGGTCTGCTTCGCCGCTTCGGTCGCGCTGGCGTCGGCGTAGGGGCCGAGCATCACGCGGTTCCAGGTCTTGCCATTGATCGTGACCGGTCGCACGTTCGCGACCAGGCCAAGCAGGGCAAGCCTGGCCTTCGCCTCGTCGGCCGCGCGTGCGTCGGCAAAGGAGCCGGCCAGCAGCATGTAGCCGCCGCCGGATTCGCCGGGCGCCGGTGGGGCCGCGGTAGCGGGCGTGTTCGCCGGCTGAGCCTGCGCTTGCGCGGCAGCGAGCGCCTGGCGTGCCTGTTCGGCCTTGGCCTTGGCGGACAGTTCGGCGTCCGGGATCACCACTTCCATTTCCGGCAGCACGGAGTAGAAATCGAAGGTCTTCTTCGGTGGCGGCGATCTGGTCGCGTCGGCAACGGACAGGTCACTGGTCCTGGGCGCCACCGCCTGCGCGTTCGGCTGCGGCAAGTTCGATCGGTGCAGCAGCGGCGCCCAGTCGCGGACCAGCGCGAGCATCGCCAGCACGATGCCGAGCACCACACCGACGCCGAGCCAGGCCCAGGCCGGCCAGCCGGTCTTCGCGTTGCCCCGATAGGCTTGTTGCTTGCTTGCCATTACATCGACTCCGGTGCCGACACGCCCAACAGATCCAGTCCGTTGCGCAAGACCTGGCGCGCCGCCACGATCAGGGTCAGACGCGCGTCGCGCAGGTCGGCGTCGTCGACGATGAAGGGATGGGCGTGATAGTACGCGTGCAGCGCATTCGCCAGTTCGCGCAGGTACTGCGCCACCAGATGCGGTTCCAGGTTCGCCGCCGCGGCTTCGACGATCTCGGGATAGCGCGACAGTTCGGTCATCAAGGCGCTTTCGTGGTCGTTGTCCAGGCGCGCCAGGTGAGCCAGGCCATGGTCGCGATTCCATGTCAGGCCACGCTCGCCGAGCTGGCGCAGCACGCTGCACACGCGGGCATGCGCATACTGCACGTAGTAGACCGGGTTGTCGTTGGACTGCGAGCGCGCCAGGTCGATGTCGAACACCAGCTGTGAATCGGCCTTGCGCGCGATCAGGAACCAGCGCGTTGCGTCGCGGCCGACCTCGTCGATCAACTCGCGCAAGGTGACGTAGCTGCCGGCGCGCTTGGACAGTTTCACCTCCTCGCCGCCGCGCATCACCGTGACCATCTGGTGCAGCACGTATTCCGGCCAATCCTGCGGGATGCCGCAGTCGAGCGCCTGCAAGCCCGCCTTCACGCGCGCAAGTGAACCGTGGTGGTCGGAGCCCAGTTCGGTGATGGCGCGCACGTAACCGCGTTGCCACTTGCTGCGGTGGTAGGCGATGTCGGGCACGAAATACGTGTAGCTGCCGTCCGACTTGCGCATGACGCGATCCTTGTCGTCGCCGAAGTCGGTGGTCTTGAGCCACAGCGCGCCGCCTTCGGCGTAGGTGTGGCCGTGGGCGACGAGCTCGCGCACGGTTTCGTCCACCTTGCCGTCCGCGTACAGCGACGATTCCAGGAAATACACGTCGAAACGAACCCCAAACGCGGCCAGGTCGGCGTTCTGTTCGCGGCGCAGATAGGACACCGCAAACTTCCGGATCGCCTCGAGGTCGCTTGCGTCCTTCGCGCCAACGACCACTTGCCCGTCCGTTTCGACGCTCATGCCGTCCCGGTACGCCTGCGCGACATCGCGGATGTAGTCGCCGCGATAACCGTCTTCGGGCCAACCCGCGTCGTCCGGACGCTTGCCCAGCGCGCGCGCCTGCACCGAGACGGCGAGATTGTTGATCTGCGCGCCGGCGTCGTTGTAGTAGAACTCGCGCTTGACGTTCCAGCCGTTCGCATTGAGCACGCGCGCCAGGCAGTCGCCGATCGCGGCGGCGCGACCGTGGCCGACATGCAACGGGCCGGTCGGATTGGCCGAGACGAATTCCACGCCGGCGGTCTTGCCCGCGCCGGAAGCGTTGCGGCCGTAGCGTTCGCCATCGGCGTGGATGCGCCGAACCTCGCCATGGTACGCGGCCGGCGCGAGGAAGAAATTGATGAAGCCGGGCCCGGCGATTTCCACTTTGGCAATTTGTGGATTTTGCGGCAACGCGGCGACGAGCGCCTGCGCCAGCGCACGCGGATTGGCGCGCGCGTGCTTGGCCAGCAGCAGCGCGGCGTTCGTGGCGAAATCGCCGTGGTCGGCACTGCGCGTGCGCTCGATCACGACGTGTTGCGTCGAGCCCGGCGCGTCGGCGTCGGCGGGCAGCACGGCTTGCTCCCGCAGGCGCGCGATGGCCTGCAGGACGAGGGAATGCAGGGAGTCTTTCACGCAAGGATTTCCGGAAAACGGCCGCCATTGTAGACGGGGCCGCGCACGGACCAAAGACGGGGGTGCGACACCTGCCGAAAAACCGCACAACAACGCCATTTCCAGCCTGTGGATAACTCTGTGCGTATCGCTTGGCGCAGTCGATGCTGGAATGGGCCCGCGTGGCGGCCGGCTGCGGTTGGTGATCCGGCTTTTTCGTCCATGTGATTGATTCAAAAAGAAAAAAATTGCACCACGGCAGTCCGCCAATTTGGGAAATTGGCACAATGCAACGAATGCCGCATTGTGTATAAATCCACCGGCAAAAAACGCATTCCGGCGCCGGATTCTCGGCTGCCGAACGCCACTTCAGGCGGCCCTGGTCGCCGCCAGAGAGCGGAACGCCGCCAGCACCTCGGTGCCGGTGTGCGGCGCCGGCAGGCGGGTGCGCAAGCCGCGGACCAGATCACGCATCGGCTGGGTGTTTGCCTGCTTGGCGGCCGCAAATGCGGCGCGGCCTTGCGCCGAACTGAAGCGGTGCAGATCGAAGAAATACCGCTCCTGCCCGGTACTGAGGAAATCCAGCATGGGCAGCGCGGACGCGGCACTGGCGGGATCCCGGTGGCTGCGCATTTCGCGCTCCAGGCACAGGCGCTCGGCGCTGGCCATGAACAGCGGGAATGCCTCGGCGACGTTGGCGGTATCCAGATCCGCCGCGATCAGGGCAAGGTCCAGCGCATGGACGATGCGTCCGTCCGCGCGCCAACCCGGGACGTGCTTGTCCAGCTTGGCATCAAGTTTCTGCGCCAATGCGCCGCCGGATTCGACCACGAGTTCGGCGCTGTTGAATTCCAGCGCCGGCAGCGGCGGGCGCGCGTCGAACGTGCTGCCGGCGATCATCAACTCGATACCGATGAAGACCTCGGCATTGCGTTCCGGGGTGAAGCCGCAGGCGAGCAGGATGCGGAAGGTTTCCTCGATGCTGGCGCGCTCGTTGCTGCCGATGCCGGCGGCGAATTGCGGCGTTTCGCGCTGGCGCAGATCGTGCGCGGCCGCAAACAGTGCCAGCAGGAACCAGTCGCGCAGGCACAGCGAATCGATGCCGATCGCGTCGATCAGCCGTTCCAGGCGCGGACCGAGGATTTCGAAGATGTGACCTTCGTTGTGGTAGGCATGAAAATCGGTGCCCCAGGTGCCGTGCCGGAACGCGAGCCGGCAGAAAGCCATCACGACGGCGTCTTCAGCACCGACGATGGGCGGGTGGTCGGTGCGCCGGGCGATTGCCGCCGCAAAACGCCCACGCCGGCGGTCGAGCAATTCCAGCAACGGCGGATTGCGCTCGCGCACGAGCGCGCGAGCCGTGGCCGCGTCCGGCACGCGGCGCTCGACGTCGTCCGCGGGGTACTGTGTCGGATACCGGAAAATCACGACGCGCAAGCCCTCCCGCGCCCGAGTATACCCGAACGTCCTCAGAGCAAGCCGCGCGCCGCGAACGACGTCGGCGGGCCCGCACCGACGATGAAATGGTCCAGTACGCGAACCTGGATCGTTTCCAGTGCGCGCTTGAGCTCGGTCGTGATTGCGCGGTCGGCCGGACTCGGCTCGGCCACGCCGGAGGGGTGGTTGTGGGCAAGCACGATTGCCGCGGCATTGTGTGCAAGGCAACGCCGCACGACCTCGCGCGGATGCACGCTGGCACCGTCGAGCGTGCCGCGGAACAATTCCTCGAAGGCAAGGATGCGGTGGCGGTTGTCGAGGAAGATGCAGGCGAAGACTTCATAAGGATAGGCGCCGATGCGCGCGCGCAGGTAGTCGGCGCAGGCCGCCGGATGCGCCAGTGTCTCGCGTTCGCGCAACTCGCAGGCCAGATAGCGGCGGCCGAGCTCCAGCGCCGCGTGCAGGCGAGAGGCCGCTGCCGCGCCCAGGCCGGGTTCGGCGATGAGGTCGGCGAGGTCGCGGTCCAGCAGGGACTTCAGGCTGCCGTGACGTGCCAACAGGTTGCGGCCGACGTCGACCGCCGTCGCACCGCGCCGGCCACTGCCGATGAACACGGCCAGCAGTTCCGCATCGGACAAGGCCACCGCGCCGCGTTCGCGCAGCTTTTCGCGCGGACGTTCGGATTCGGGCCAGTCGCGGATCGTCATGCCCAAAGTGTGAGCGCGGCAGCGTTTTCGCGCTGCCGGCCGGCGCCGGAATTCCGGTAAGCTATCGACCCTTCGCCGTGTCGGAATTTTCCCGCATGCATCCGCAGCCGCTGGCCAATCTGCGCATCCTGTTGGGCGTGTCCGGCGGCATCGCCGCCTACAAGGCGTGCGAGTTGGTGCGTCGCTTGCGCGATGCCGGCGCGCAGGTTCGCGTCGTTCTCACGGCCAACGCGGCGCGCTTCGTCAGCGCGCTCACGTTTCAGGCATTGTCCGCGAATGCGGTGCGCAGCGGACTGTGGGACGAATCGGCCGAGGCGGCGATGGGTCACATCGAGCTGGCGCGCTGGGCCCAGCACATCGTGATTGCGCCGGCCAGCGCCGACGTGATCGCGCGCCTCGCGCACGGCATCGCCGACGATCTGCTGACCACGCTGTGTCTGGCCAGCAGCGCGCCGCTGGCGATTGCCCCGGCAATGAACTTGCGCATGTGGGAACATGCGGCCACGCAGGCCAACATCGCCACGTTGCGCGCGCGCGCGGCCGTCGTGCTGGGGCCGGCAGACGGCCCCATGGCCGAGCCGGAATCCGGCCCCGGCCGGTTGCTCGAACCCGTGCAAATCGTGGCCGCGCTGGCGGCGCTGCAAGGTCCCGGGCCGCTGGCGGGCCTGCGCGTGCTGGTCAGCGCGGGTCCGACCTGCGAAGACATCGATCCGGTGCGCTTCATCGGCAACCGCAGTTCCGGGCGCATGGGTTTTGCCATCGCCCAGGCGGCAGTCGCGCAAGGCGCATCCGCACACCTGGTGGCCGGACCCGTGCACCTGCCCACGCCGGCGGGAGTGACGCGCGAGGACGTGCGCAGTGCCGAGCAGATGCGCGCGGCGGTACTGCGGCAGATTCCCCACTGCGACATCTTCATCTCCGCCGCTGCCGTGGGCGATTATCGTCCGCTGGCACTCGCCCCGCACAAGCTGAAGAAATCGGGCAAGGCGCTGGCGTTGCGGCTGACGGAGAATCCTGACATCGTCGCCGAGGTTGCGGCACTGAAGAACAAGCCCTTTGTCGTCGGGTTCGCCGCGGAGACGCGGGACGTGGAGCGCCACGCGCGCGCCAAGCTCGAACGCAAGCGCCTGGATCTGGTCGCCGCCAATCGGGTCGGGGACGGCGCCGGGTTCGATGCGACCGACAACGAATTGACCCTGATCTGGCACGGTGGCAAACAAGCGCTGCCACGAGCGGACAAGATCGACCTGGCGCATGCCTTGCTCGAGCGCGTCGTCGCACTGCGCTTGCCCAAGACGAAGGTGCGCAGGCGATGATGGACGTCGAACTCAAGATTCTCGATCCGCGCCTGGGCCGGGACATCGCGCTGCCCGCACCGGCCACGGCCGGATCCGCGGGCATGGATCTGCGAGCCGCGCTGGAGGATCCACTGACCCTCGGACCGGGCGAGAGCGCGCTTGTCCCGACCGGCATCGCGATCCACATCGGCGATCCGGAACACTGTGCCGTGATCCTGCCGCGCTCGGGCCTGGGTCACCGGCACGGCATCGTGCTGGGCAACCTGACGGGGCTGATCGATGCCGATTACCAGGGCCCGCTCATGATTTCGTGCTGGAACCGCTCGGCGGCGCCCTATACCATTGCCCCGGGGGAGCGGATCGCGCAGCTGGTGTTTCTGCCGGTGGCGCGCGCGCAGTTCCGGGTCGTGGAAGAATTCGCCGCCAGCCAGCGTGGTGCCGGCGGTTTCGGCCATACCGGCGTGCGTTGAAAGGCAAGTACAGATACGGCAGATCGGCGATGGCCAACAAGTCCGGCAACAAGATCTCCGCACTGCAACGCTCGCTGGAACAGGAGCGCGGCCCCGACGCGCTGTCCCGATTGCTCGATCCGCGCGTGTTTCTCTTCGTCGGCGCTTGCCTCGCGTTCATGGCTGGTGCGTTTTGCGCCTGGCAGGCATGGTTGGCGTGGCGCCAGGTCAGCGGCGGGCATCAGATCGACGAGGTCACGCACTCCGAGCTGAAGGCCTTGAACCAGTTCGTCGCCGATACGCGCGAACGGGTCATTCGGCAAGTCGACAGCGATGCGGTCATCGCGGCGCTGGCGGCGCCAGACGGCCCGGACCACGCGGCGGCCGTGGCGGCCCTGAAAAATGCGCTTCCGGACCTTGTCGAAGCGAATTTCTACCGTTCCGACCTGAACGATGTGCTCGGTACCGATTTCGCCCGGTTCGGTTATTCCAAGGCAGCGATGCTGGTGAAGGCACACGAGACCCAGGTCGGCTCGCCGCTGCAATCGCACCAGACGGCCGGCAGGCAACGTGTTCTGGCATTCGCGCTGCCGGTAGTGCGTGACCGGCAGACGATCGCGTACGCCTACATCGAGTTGCCGTTCGAGCCCATGCTCAAGGTGTTTCAGGACCGACAGCTGTCGAATGCCCGCGTCGACCTGCGCCAGGGCGATGGCCGAGGCGACCTGGTGCTGGCCAGCATCGGCAGTGACTCGACGCGCGACTCGTTGACCGATCCCGGCCTGGGCATCGGCGGCAGCCTGTTCCGCATCGGCAGCATGCCGGAGGAATTCTCGATCCTGCTCCCGGGCGGATTGTGGCTGGCGATTCCGGCGACGCTGATCCTGTTCGGCCTGGGCCTGTTCCTGTTGCAGGCACGCCGGATCGGCCTGCGCAACGCCGCGCAACGCTTCCTGCGGCGACCCGAGTCGGCGGTGGTGGAGCCGGAGCAGACGCTGGCGCAGACCGTGGCCAAGCCCGCACCGGTGGCAAGGCCCAAGCCGGCCCCGGCAGACCCGCAAGTGCCGGTCGACGTCGACCGCAGCATCTTCCGCGCCTACGATATCCGCGGCGTGCTCGGCAAGACCCTCACTGCCGGTGTCGCGCGCCAGATCGGTCGCGCCATTGGCAGCGAGGCGCAGCAACGCGGCTTGCAGGAAATGGTGGTCGCCCGCGACGGCCGCCTTTCCGGGCCGGAACTTTCAGCGGCGCTGATCGAAGGCCTGCGCGCGGCAGGCTGCAATGTCATCGACATCGGCGCCGTGCCGACGCCGGTCCTGTATTTCGCGACCTACCACCTGAATGCCGGCTCTGGCGTGATGGTCACGGGCAGTCACAACCCGCCCGACTACAACGGCTTCAAGATCGTGCTCGGCGGCGAGACCCTGGCCGAGCAGGCGATCGTGGAGTTGCATGCGCGCATCAGCGAGAACCGGTTCGCGTCGGGCAGCGGCGGACTGCAGACGATGGATGTGGCGCCGGATTACATCGAGCGCATCACCGGCGACGTGCTGATCGAGCGCAAGTTGAAGGTCGTGGTCGATTGCGGCAACGGCATCGCGGGCGCGGTCGCGCCGGCGGTGCTCGAGGGCATCGGCTGTGAAGTACAACCACTGTATTGCGAGGTCGACGGCAACTTCCCGAACCATCATCCGGACCCGTCCGATCCACACAACCTGCAGGACCTGATCCTGTCAGTGAAACAGATGCATGCCGACGTCGGTTTGGCGTTCGATGGTGACGGCGATCGCCTCGGCGTGGTCACCGCCAGCGGCGAGGTGATCTATCCGGACCGCACGCTCATGCTGTTTGCGCGCGACGTGCTCATGCGCAACCCGGGGGCGACGATCATCTACGACGTCAAGTGCACCGGCAAGCTGCAACCGTGGATCCTGCAAGCCGGCGGCAGCCCGATCATGTGGAAGACCGGGCATTCGTTGATGAAGGCGAAAATGCGCGAAACCGAGGCCGAACTGGCCGGCGAGATGAGCGGGCATTTCTTTTTCCGCGAGCGTTGGTACGGCTTCGACGACGGCATCTACGCGGCGGCGCGGCTGATGGAAATCCTTGCCGCCGATCCGGAAGGGCGCGCGCCGCAGGAGATTTTCGACAGTCTGCCCAAAGGCGTGTCGACGCCGGAATTGAAGCTGGAAATGGCCGAAGGCGAACACCATCGCTTCATCGAGAAGTTCAGGGAAAAGGCCAGTTTCGAAGGCGCACGGGTCACCACGATCGATGGCGTGCGCGCCGACTGGCCGGATGGCTGGGGCCTGGTGCGCGCCTCGAACACGACGCCGGTGCTGGTGTTGCGCTTCGATGCCGACACGGACGCGGCGTTGGCGCGCATCCAGGATACGTTCCGCAAGCAGCTGCTTGCGCTGGATGCAAGTCTGAGGTTGCCGTTCTGAACGCTACGGCTTTGCGGCGGATTTGGCCTTCAACGCGCGATAGTGGGCCAGTTCCGTGGCGAACTTCGCCGCACTGTCGATTTTTTCCTGTTGTTTGGCGGCAATGTAGTTCTTTTGATTCTCGATGTTGGATCGCAGCGCTTCGATCTGTTTGCTCAGGGCAATGGGAATGGGCTTGCCGGTGCGCTCCAGGTCCGCGGCGTGCGCCAGCATGTCGGACAGACTCTTTTCCTGACTGTGCAGGCTGATCCGGGTGGACTCGACGTACTGGTCGATCATGGCCAGTTGCGCTTGTTGGGCTTCGACGAGCTCCTGTTCATCCGGATAGGCGGCAAGCATTTGCGCATCATCGCGCGCCTGTTCAGCCGCCAGCTTTTGTTCGGCGGCCTTGCGCGCATCGGCAATCGCGTCCGCCTTGAGTTGCTCGTCGGTCTTCGGTGGCGGCACGCGCCGGATTGTCATGCCATTGGCATTGACGATCGCGTACCCGGCCTTGATCGCGGCGTCCGAGAGCACATCGTCGAAATGAACCACACCCTGCGCGTCTTTCCAGCGATAGCGGTCTTGCATTCCACCGGCGGCAGTCGCGGGTACGCTCGCCAGCGCGAGCAGGCAGATGGCAATCGACACGATGGCGCGGGACATGGTGAATTCCTCCGGACGGCGAGTATAGGGCGGCGACGGCGTGCCGGCATCAAACGCCGTACGCGGCGCGATAGGCCGCAAGCCGCGAGCGGTGCGGCGCCAGTTCGGGGTGCCCGGCGGCCAGTACAAGCAAATCGGCCAGCCGGGCGATGGCGATGACGGGAATGTGGAATTGCGCAGCGATTTCCTGCGCCGCCGACTGCGAGCCCTGGCCGCGCTCCTGGCGGTCCAGCGCGATCAGCACGCCGGCCGGCGTGGCGCCGTGCGCGGCGATCAGGGCGATGGATTCACGCGTGGCCGTGCCGGCGCTGATCACGTCGTCGACGATGAGCACGCGTCCGGCAAGCGGCGCGCCGATCAAGGCGCCGCCTTCGCCGTGATCCTTGGCCTCCTTGCGGTTGAACGCGAGCGGTACGTCGCGGCCCTGTTCGTGTGCCAGTGCAACGGCGGTCGCCGTGGCCAGGGCGATGCCCTTGTACGCCGGGCCGAACAACATGTCGAAGACGATGCCTGCATCGACCGCGGCTTGCGCGTAGGCGCGGCCGAGGGCATCGAGCGCGGCGCCGGAATCGAACAGGCCGGCGTTGAAAAAATACGGGCTGACGCGTCCGGATTTGAGGGTGAACTCGCCGAAGCGCAGCGCATTTCTTGCAAGCGCCAGATCGAGGAATTCGCGTTGATGGGCAAGCATGGCGATTTCGTGTTGCAAGATTGCGGCTATTATCCACGAGTCCCGCGCCCGGAGTCGCCAGTGTCGTGAGAATCGTCAGTTTCAACGCCAACGGCATCCGCTCGGCGGCGGCCAAGGGATTCTTCGAGTGGTTGCGAAAGCACGACGCCGACATCGTCTGCCTGCAGGAAACCAAGGCGCAGGAGGACCAGTTGTCGGATCCGATGTTCCGTCCGAATGGGCACCATTGTTTCTACCGCGACGCGACGGTGAAGAAGGGCTATTCCGGTGTGGCGATCTATGCCCGGCGCGAGCCGGACGAGGTGCTGACGAAATTGGGCTGGGCGCCATTCGATGACGAAGGCCGCTACATCGAAGCGCGCTTCGGCAGGCTCAGCGTGGTGTCGCTGTACGTGCCGTCGGGTTCCTCGGGCGAGGAGCGCCAACGCTTCAAATTCAAGGTGATGGATTGGCTGCTGCCGATTCTTGCGAAGTGGCGGGCGAACAACCGCGAATACGTATTGTGCGGCGACTGGAACATCGTGCGCAGCGAACGCGACATCCGCAACTGGAAGTCGAACCAGAAGAATTCCGGCTGCCTGCCCGAGGAGCGCGCCTGGCTCAATGCCCTGATCGAGCGGCACGGCTGGGTGGATAGCTACCGCATGCTGAAACCCGAGGGCGAGGATTACACCTGGTGGTCGGCGCGCGGCGCCGCGCGCGCCAACAACGTGGGTTGGCGCATCGATTACCAGATCGTGACGCCGGGTCTGGGCAAACGCCTCACGGCGTGTTCGATCGCGGCGACGCCAACGTTCTCCGACCACGCGCCGTACACGGTCGACTATGCCGACTGACGGAGTGACGGCGATGCCGGCGCGCAATTGGCGCGTCCTCAGCATTGGCTTGCTGGGATTTGCTTCCGGCCTGCCACTCGCGTTGTCCGGTAGCGCGCTGCAGGCTTGGTTCACTACCGCGGGGATGAGTCTGCGCGACATCGGCTGGATCACCCTTATCGGCCAGGCCTATGTTTTCAAGTTCTTGTGGGCACCACTGCTGGATCGCCTGCCACTGCCGTTTCTGGGGCGGCGTCGGGGCTGGATTTTCGTGATGCAGTTCTTGTGTGGCGCGGCCTTGATCGACATGAGTTTCTACACGCCGCAGGGTGCTGCCGTCACGCTGGCCTTTCTCGGCGTGCTGCTTGCGTTTGCCTCGGCCACCCAGGACATAGCGTTCGATGCGCATAGAACCGATTTGCTGCGTCCGGAAGAACGTGGATGGGGCACGGCTTTCATGCAGGGTGGTTACCGCGCGGCAATGCTGGTGTCCGGCGCGCTGGCGCTGATCCTCGCCGACCACGTGGGTTGGGCCTGGGTGTACCGGTTGATGGGTACACTGATGCTTGCGGCGATGTTTGTCACTGCGGCTTCGCCGGAAGCTCCGAACGAGCGACCCGCACGCAATTTTGCCGAGGCGGTGGTCGAGCCTTTCGCCGATTTTTTCCGCCGTTATGGCGCGTTGGCGCTGGCTTGGCTCGTGCTGATGGTGCTGTACAAGCTGTGCGATGCGTTCGCGCTGTCGCTGTCGACCACGTTCCTGCTGCGCGTTCCACAATTCACGCTGACGCAGCTCGGTGCGATCAACAAGACCCTCGGTCTCGCCGCCGGGCTGCTTGGCGCGCTGGCCGGTGGCTGGGTTGTGACACGAATGCGACTGTTTCCCGCGTTGTTGGTACTTGGCGTGCTGCAGGCGCTGGTGAACTTGGGTTATATCTGGCTGGTGCACAGCGGTCCGGACCTGCTGGCGCTGGCGCTTGTGGTGGGTGCGGAGAACTTCTTCAGCGGCTTGGGCAGTACGGCGTTCGTGGTTCTGGTGACTGCGCTATGCAATGTTCGTTATTCGGCAACGCAATACGCTCTGCTGTCGTCGTTGGCTGCGGTGGGGCGGGTGTTCCTGGGACCGCTGGCGGCATGGCTCGTGCCGCACGTTGGATGGTCCATGTTCTTTTCCATCACGGCGCTATCGGCCCTGCCGGGACTGATACTGGTCGTTGCCCTGCGCAGGGCGATCGATCATGCAGAACTCGCAAGGCCGCATTGATTGCGGTCCGGCCCCATCGACTTCCGGGGAAAGGGTGCATTTGCCGGCAAATGGCGCGCGTGAAATTCGTATCGATTGCTGCCAGAATCGCGCCCGCAGGGGCACAGCCAAGGAACCCGCGGTGCCGGACATCTTGATCCGCAACATCGACGACGCGCTCGCCGAGCGCATCAAGACGATCGCGCGCGAACGCAATTGGTCGATCAACGAGGTGATCGTCCATGTGCTGCGCCACAGTCTCGGTTTCGGCGGCGAGGATGTGGCTCGGCGCGAGATCCATGACGTCGCCGAATTGCGCGGCACCTGGAATCCTGGTGAATCGGCCGCCTTCCGCAAGGCTCTGGAGGCGTTCGAACAGGTCGATGGAACGCCGCTGTTCGTCGATCCGAAAAAACCCGATCAGGCACCGAAATAGATTCCGCCGAGCACACGCGGACCGCGCGCGCCCGTCACCGTCCAGGCATTTTCCGGCGCGCGGCGGGCGAGGCGCTCGCGCGCAAACCACGCAAACGCCATTGCTTCGACGTAATCCGGGTCGATGTCGCGCGTGGCCGTGCTGGCGACGGTGACCGGCGCCAGTGCCACTGCGATCGCACGCATCAATACCGGATTGTGCGTGCCGCCGCCGCAGACCAGCACCTCGCGTGCTCTGGGCGCCTGCGCACGCACCGCGGCCGCGACGCTGCGCGCGGTCAGCTCGACCAGGGTGGCTTGCACGTCCTGCGGTGACGGTGGATCTGCGCCGAGGTGTTGCCCCAGCCAGCCCAGATGAAACACTTCGCGCCCCGTGCTCTTCGGCGGCGGTGCGGCGAAATACGGATCGGCAAGCAGGCGTGCCAGCAATGTCGAATCGACGCGGCCGCGCGCGGCAAAGGCGCCATCGCGATCGAACGCTTCGCCGAGATGTTCGTGCGCCCAAGCGTCGAGCAGGCAGCTCGCCGGACCGGTATCAAATCCGCGCAGTCGGTCGCCGTCGAGAACGGTGATATTGGCGATGCCGCCGAGATTCAACACGACGCGATCGACGCCATCGTGCGCCAGCATCGCGGCGTGGAAGGCCGGTGTGAGCGGTGCGCCCTGACCGCCGGCGGCAATGTCACGGCGGCGAAAATCCGCGATCGTCGTGATACCCGTGCCTTCGGCGATGGCGCCGGGATCACCGAGTTGCAGGGTGAACGGTGGCTTTTGCAGGGGACGATGACGCACGGTCTGGCCGTGCGACCCGAGCGCGGTGATTTCCGTTGCCGCGACGCCTTCGCGTTGCAGCAAAGCATTGGCCGCGTCCGCGAAGCTCCGGGCGATTTCCACATCGAGCGCGCCCAGTTCATCCAGCGCAATGCGCCCGTCGCCCTGCGCGAGGTCGAGGATGCGCCGGCGCAGACCGTCCGGATACGGGTGCGTCAACGCGGCGCGCAGGCGCGGCGCCGCCTCGAAACTTGCCAGTGCGACGTCGATGCCATCGGCACTGGTGCCGGAGATGAGCCCGAGATAAAGCGCGGCGTCGTTCGCCACGAAGACTACTTCGCGGAAGCCAATTGCAGGCTGTCGAGTTTGTCGAGTTTCGCCAGCATCGGCGCCGCTTGCTGGCGGAAGCGCGCCAGTTCCACCGCCGGCAGCGGTTCGGGTTTGGGCAGGGTGACGGTCAGCGGATTGCGATGCGTGCCATCGACGCGGAATTCGTAGTGCAGGTGCGGGCCGGTGGCCAGTCCCGTCATGCCGACGAAACCAATCGTCTGGCCCTGGCGCACGCGCTGGCCGACCTTCTCTGCGGCGAAGCGGGACATGTGACCGTACAAGGTGCTGTAGTGGCGGCCATGGTCGATGATGACAACGTTGCCGTAGCCGTGCTGCCAGCCGCGAAACACGATGCGGCCGTCGCCGGCGGCGTGGATCGGCGTGCCGGTCGGCGCCGCATAATCCACCCCCTGGTGGGCGCGCGTGTAGCCCAGGATCGGATGCCTGCGCGCGAGGCTGAAGAACGAGGAGATGCGCGTGAACTCGACCGGCGTGCGCAGGAACGACTTGCGCAGGGGCCTGCCATCGACGCTGTAGAACAGGGTGCCGCCGCGGCTGTCGGTATAGCGGATTGCGGAAAAGCGCTTGCCACGATTGACGAAATACGCGGCCTGGATGTCGCCATCGCGCAACTTCTCGCCCTCGCGCCAGAGGCTGTCGTAGATCACGGTGAAACTGTCGCCGGGACGCAGGTCCTGGGCGAAGTCGATGTCGTAGCCGAACGCGTCGGCAAGCTTGATCACCATCGCGTCGTCCATGCCGGCGCGGTTGGCGGCATCGAACAGCGATTCGGTGATGATGCCGTGAGCGACTTCGGTGCGACGTTCCACGGCGCGCGCGGCGGTGGTCTGGCGCATGCCGTCCGCATCGAAGTTGACCGTGACCCGGGTCTTCTCGTCGCGGTCGAAGCGCAGCGCGGTCAGGTGCCCGTCGGCGGCGTGGGCGAAGGCGAATTCCTCGCCCGGATGGATGCGCACCAACGCGCTGGTATTGGCGGCATCGTCAAGCAGGCGTTGCAGGTCGTTGCCGGAGACACCCTGGGCGTGGAAGATTGCCCCGACCGTCTGGCCGCTCGAGACGGTGATGGTTTGCCAATTCAGGTCGTCGCCGGCACGCGAGTCTGGCATTTCCGGCGGCGGGGGCGGCAGTGGAAGGTCAAGCGTGACGAGTTCGCTGGTGGCTGGATCGCGCGTGGCATTCGCACCGTGTAGATCTCGGTGGTCGCCGTATCATTAAAAAACGAACAGGATTCCCGCCAGCAACCAGTGCCGATGCCGCCAGCCCAGCGGCGCCGCGGTGGCCTTGCGCAGCCACGAATGCAAGACGTGCGATTTGTAGAAATGGAAATGCCGCCGCGGCAAATGCCGCCCGCGCGCTGCGCGATGGGCGGTGAGTCGGATAAAATGCGCAACGCGGTTGGTCTGGGGCACGAGGTCGAATCCGGCAAACGCGCCGTACCTTAGTCCCTTGCATCGACCCCCGTCAACGACAGGCCCCACAAGGCTTTGCGCAGGTTTTGCGGTTAACGAATACTTAACGACGGGTACCGTTTTCCACGCGCGCCCGTGATCGAGGAATGCGATGAACGACATGGCCACCGCGCTGGAGCAGATCGCTCGCGGCGCCGAGGAAATCATCAAGCGCGAAGACCTGGAAGCGCGGCTCAAGCTCGGCCGTCCGCTGCGCGTGAAGGCGGGTTTCGATCCGACCGCGCCGGACCTGCATCTGGGCCACACGGTGCTGCTCAACAAGATGCGCCAGTTCCAGGACCTCGGCCACCAGGTGATTTTCCTGATCGGCGATTTCACCGGCATGATCGGCGATCCCAGCGGCAAGAACGTCACGCGCAAGCCGCTCACGCGCGAGGACGTGCTGGCCAATGCCGAAACCTATGCGGCACAAGTATACAAAGTGCTGGATCGAGAAAAGACCGAACTGCGCTTCAATTCGGAATGGTTCGGCAAGATGGATGCCGCCGGCATGATCCGGCTGGCCGCCAAGCACACCGTCGCGCGCATGCTCGAACGCGACGACTTCGAGAAGCGGTATAAAAGCGGACAGCCGATCGCGATCCACGAATTCCTGTATCCGCTGGTGCAAGGCTACGATTCGGTCGCATTGCAGGCCGACGTCGAGCTCGGCGGCACCGACCAGAAGTTCAATCTGCTTGTCGGTCGCCAGCTGCAGGAGGAAAGCGGCCAGCCGCCGCAGATCGTGTTGACCATGCCACTGCTCGAGGGCACTGACGGCATCAACAAGATGAGCAAATCGCTCGGCAACTACATCGGCATCAACGAAGCACCGAACGAAATCTTCGGCAAGGTCATGCGCCTGTCGGACGAGATGATGTGGCGCTATTTCGAGTTGCTGTCATTCGACAAATCGCTGGCTGATCTCACGCGCATGCGCGCGGAAGTCGCCGCCGGCAAGAACCCGCGCGATTTCAAGATGGAACTGGCTGCCGAGTTGACCGCGCGTTTCCACGACAAGTCAGCCGCGCAGGCCGCGATCGCGCACTGGAACGAAGTCGTGCAGGGCGGCGGGGTGCCGCAGGACATCCCGGTCAAGGACATTCCGGTTGCGGCGCCCGGTATCCGCATCGGCGCGTTGCTCAAGGCGGCGGGACTCGTTCCTAGCACATCCGAGGCCATGCGCAAGCTCGGGGAACGCGCCGTGCGCGTGGACGGACAGGTTGTCGAAGACCGTGAGCTGACGCTGGCTGCCGGTGGCGAGCATCTGTTGCAATTTGGCAAGCGCGGGTTTGCACGCGTGCGCCTGGTGCCGGGCGGATGAACGGGACATGGCAAGAAGTTGACGATGTTCCGATCGAATGTATAATGTGCGGCTCCCTCGGACGAAAGGTCTTTGGGGTGCCGGGTGTTGATCTGGCAGGGAAATGATCTTTGACAGTGTGCGCAGGTGACTTGTGTGGGCGCCTTGGGATGGAAGCAAAGTCCATCG
>JAFEFP010000001.1 GCA_018240545.1 Pseudomonadota bacterium
GCCGGGATCACGAGCATCGACAACAGTGGCGCGGTGATCATGCCGCCAATCATGGGCGCGGCGATGCGCTGCATGACTTCCGATCCGGCGCCGTGGCCGAGCATGATCGGCAGCAAGCCCGCCAGCACCACGGCCACGGTCATCGCCTTGGGCCGCACGCGCTGCACCGCGCCTTCGCGAATGGATGCGTCGAGCGATTCCATGCCCGCATCGGGATCGGCCGCGCGCTGGCGATCCCAGGCATGGCGCAGGTACAGCAGCATCACCACGCCGAATTCCGCGGCGACGCCACCAAGCGCGATGAAGCCGATCACGGTCGCCACCGAAACCGCATGCCCGAGCAGCCAGATCAGCCACAATCCCCCGACCAGCGCGAGCGGCACGCTGAGCAGGATCAGCGCCGCTTCGCTGGCGCGCCGGAAAACCGCCCAGATCAGCGCGAAGATGATCGCCAGCACGACCGGCACGATCAGGGTCAGGCGCGCGGTCGCGCGCGCCAGGTACTCGAACTGGCCGGACCACTCGACGACGACACCCGGCGGCAGCGGCACTTCGCGCGCCACGGCGCGCTGCAGCGCCGCGACGACGGCGCCCAGGTCGCCCGACGCCGTATCGACGTAGACAAAGGTGGCGAGTCGCCCATCTTCGCTGCGCAGCATCGACGGCCCGGCCTGCACCGTGATGTCGGCGATCTGCCCAAGCGTGAGTTGCTCACCACCGCTGGCGACGATCGGCAAGGATCGCAGCCCGGCGAGCGAATCGCGATCGGCACGCGCATAACGCAACACGATCGGAAAGCGCTCGCGGCCTTCGATGGTCTGCCCGATCGGCTCGCCGCCCACGACGGTGGCAATGAGTTCCTGAACCTGGCGCTGGCTCAGGCCGTAGCGCGCGGCGGCATCGCGACGGATGCGGACATCGACATAGCGCCCGCCCGCGCTGCGTTCAGCGACAGCCGAGCGCACGCCGGCCACGCCGCGCGCGACCACTTCGATGCGATCGGCAACGTTCTCGATCGTGACCACATCCGGACCGAGCACCTTGATCCCGATCGGGCTCTTGATACCGGTCGCGAGCATGTCGATGCGGTTGCGGATGGGCGGCACGAACAGGTTGGTCAGACCCGGCACCTTCACCGCGCGATCCAGTTCGGCCTTGATATTGTCCATGGTCATGCCCGGTCGCCACTGGTCCTTCGGCTTGAACGTGATCGTGGTTTCGAACATTTCCAGCGGCGCGGGATCGGTGGCGGTGTCGGCGCGGCCGGCCTTGCCGAACACGTGCGCGACTTCCGGTACGGTCTTGATCATGCGATCGGTAAGTTGCAGCAGCTGCGCGGCCTTGCCGGCGGACAGGCCCGGCAGGGCGGTCGGCATGTACAGCAACGTACCCTCGTCCATCGCCGGCAGGAACTCGCTGCCCAGCCGTGCCAGCGGCAACACCGAACTCGCCAGCAACGCGCCGGCCAGCAGCAGGGTGATGCGCGGACGACGCAACACCGCATCCAGCACCGGCCGATAGCCAGCAATCAACACGCGGTTTAGCGGATTTTCGTGCTCGGCGCGGATGCGGCCGCGCACGAGGTAACCCATCAGCACCGGCACGAGCGTCACCGCGAGTCCGGCCGCCGCCGCCATCGCATAAGTCTTGGTGAAGGCGAGCGGCTTGAACAAGCGGCCTTCCTGCGCCTCCAGCGCGAACACGGGCACGAACGACAGCGCGATGACGAGCAGGCTCACGAACAACGCCGGCCCGACCTCGGCCGCGGCTTCCGCAACCAGGGTCCAGCGCGTTGTTCCTTTCGGTTCGGCACCGGCGTTGGCATCGCGCCAGTGCTCAAGGTGCTTGTGCGCGTTCTCGATCATCACGACGGCCGCGTCCACCATCGCCCCGATCGCGATGGCGATGCCGCCCAGCGACATGATGTTCGCACTGATGCCGTGCAGGTGCATGACGATGAACGCCGCGAGCACGCCGAGCGGCAGCGTGACCACCGCGACCAGCGCCGAACGCAAATGCCCGAGGAACAACAGGCACACCAGCGCGACGACGACGAATTCCTCGACCAGCGTGCGCCACAGGTTGCGCACCGAGGCGTCGATCAATTGCGAGCGGTCGTAGGTCGGCACGATCTCGACGCCTGCCGGCAGGCTCTTTTGCACCTCGGCCAGCCGCGCCTTCACTGCCGCGATCGCGGCGCGCGCGTTCTTGTCCGAGCGCAGGATGACGACGCCACCGGCCACCTCGCCCTGTCCGTCGAGCTCGGCGATGCCGCGGCGGAACGCCGGCCCGCGCCGCACCGTGGCGACGTCGCGCAACAGCACCGGCACGCCGTCATTCATCGCCACCGGCACGTTCTCGAAATCCGCCCGGCTGCGCAGCCAGCCTTCGCTGCGCACCATGAGTTCCGCTTCGCCCTGCTCGATCACCGAGCCGCCGCCGGCGCCGTTGGCCGACTGCACGGCCTCGATCAGTTGCGGCACCGTGATGCGGCGCGCGGCCAGCGCCTGCGGGTCTGGCACGATCTGCCAGGCGCTTTCCGCGCCGCCGATGCTCGCCACTTCGGCGACATCCGGCACGGTCTTGAGCGCATAGCGCAATGTCCAGTCCTGCAGCGCGCGCAGTTGCCCGAGGTCGTGCCTGCCGCTGCGGTCGATGAGGGCGTATTCGTAGATCCAGCCCAGGCCGGTTGCGTCCGGACCAAGCGCCGGTTGCACGCCCGCCGGCAACTTGTCGCGCACCTGGCTCAGGTATTCGAGCACGCGCGAACGCGCCCAGTACAGGTCGGTGCGGTCGTCGAACAACACGTAGACGAACGAGTCGCCGAAGAACGAGTAGCCGCGCACCGTGTGCGCGCCCGGCACCGAGAGCATCGTCGTCGCCAGCGGATAGGTGATCTGGTCCTCGACCAGTTGCGGCGACTGGCCGGGCCAGGAGGTGCGAATGATGACCTGCGTGTCGGACAGGTCGGGCAGCGCGTCGACCGGCGTCTGGCGCAGGGCAAACACGCCCGCCGCCGCGAGCGCCAACGCCGCCAGCAACACCGGCACGCGGTTGGCGATCGACCAGTGGATCAGGCGCGCGATCACGGGTGATGCTCCGCGTGCGCGGCATGTTCGTCATGACCGGCGGGCATCGCGGCGTGGCCGGGCTCGTGCGCATCCGATCCGCTGTCGCCCAGGCGTTCGAGCGCACCGGACAAGCTGGCCTCCGAGTCGATCAGGAACTGGCCCGAGGTCACCACGCGCTCGTTGCCCGAAAGTCCGTGCAGGATTTGCGTGTCGCCACCGGCAGACGCGCCCACCTGCACCGGCACCACGCGAAAACTGCCGTCGCCCTGCGCGAGGATCACGCGCGTGGCCTCGCCCGTGGCGATCACGGCCTCGTCCGGCACCAGCGGGTGCGCGGTGCCCGCGGGCACGTCGATGCGCACCTGCGCGAACATGCCCGGCGCCAGCGCATGTTCGGGATTGTCCAGCACGATGCGCACGCGCTGCGCGCGCGTGGCCGCATCGACCTGCGGCAGGACGCTTTGCACCTGCGCCTTGAAAGTCCGGCCCGGCAAGGCGCCCAGCGTGACCTCGACGGGAGTGCCGGCCGCGATGCCCGTCATTTGCGCTTGCGGCACGTCGGCTTCGATCCAGACCGTGTCGAGCGAGTTGAGGATCATCAGCGTCGAACCGGCGCCGACCTGCTGACCCTGCTGCACCAGCAACTGCGCGACCACGCCGTCGAGCGGCGCCTGCAGCACGACGCCGGCGCCATCGGCACGGCCGGCGGCGATTTCGGCATCACCCATGCCCAGCGTGCGCAAGCGCTGGCGCGCTGCCGCGACCAGTTCCTTCGCCGCGGGTGACGCGGCCGCCGACAAGGCCCGATATTCGGCGAGCGCCGCACTCCACTGCGGCGCCAGCACGCGCGCGATGGGCTGGCCCTTGCGCACCGGATCGAACGGCGCACGCACGTCGAGCCGGGCGATGGTCGCGTCCACGCGCGCGCTGACCGTCACCGCGCGGCGCAGGTCCCAGGTCACCGTCGCGGGTACGCGCACCTGCCGCGGCAAGGCGGCCACGCGCACCGGTGCGGTGCGCACGCCCAGGTTCTGCACCACCGCCGGATCGATGCGGACCACGCCGGGCGCGCTGGCGTCGGTCTCGCCCGCGTACTTGGGAACGAGATCCATGCTCGGCATCAGCGGCGACTTGCCGGGGTGCTCGAAGTGCTGCTGCGGCGACATCGGGTCGTACCAGTACAGCACGCGCTGGTCGTTCGCCGCCGCGGCGGCCGGCAGCGACGCATGGCTGCCGGCATTGCGTGTCCCGAGCCAGTAGAAAACGGCCGCCGTCGCGACCATGGCGATCGTCACCCGAATCATCCGTGCGCGTTTCATGGCGTTTGCTCCGCGGGAATCAGGTAAGCCAATGCGGCCCAGTCGCGGCCCCATGCCGCCAGCGCATCGGCGTAGTTCAGGCGCGCCGTGATCTCGTCACGGCGCGCATCGAGCCAGGGTTGCAGCGCTCCGCCGCCACGGTAGGCGGCCAGCGCGACGCGCGAACGGTCGGCGGCGAGCGGCAGCACGTCATCGTGATAGCGGCGTGCCTGACGCGTCCAGCCGCGCCATTGCGCGAGCGTTTGTTCGAGCGCGGCGCGCTGCGCGCGGCGCGCGTCCTCGTGTTCGGCCAGCACCGCGTCGCGCTCGGCATGGCGCGCACCGATGTCGCGATCCTGGCGATTGCCGGCAAACAGCGGCAAGGTCATGCCGAAATTCACCGACGCCATGTCGGGCAGGCTGCCGAAACGCTTGGCGTAGCTGACGCCCACGCTCCACTGCGGGTGCTTGCTGGCGCGCGCAGCATCCAGTGCCGCCTGTGCGCTGGCCTCGCGCGCCGGCCATTGCAGCAACGGCGCCTGCCGATCCAGTTGCGCGAGCAGTGTTGCCGGGGCGACCGGCAGCTCGCCGAAGTCCGGCGCGTCCGTCACGCTTGCGTCCGTGCCGGTCCAGCGCCGGAGCGTGGCCTGTGCGGCTTCGATGCCAGCCTGCGCCGCGTCGATGCGAATGTCGAGATCGGCTGCTTCCGCGCGCGCGGCCAGCGCGTCGGTTGCGCCATCCGTCGCGCCGGCGAGGCGCGATCGGCTCGCATCGACCGCGAGGTTCGCCTGCGCGCGCAGGTTCGCCAGCAACTCGACCCGCCGCTGCGCAGCCCAAAGCGAGATCCAGGCATCGGCAGCGGCGCGGCGAACGTCCACGCCGGCCAGCGCGCGTTGCGCGGACGCGGCCAGCACTTGCGCATCCGCGGAGGCACGCTGCGCCGAGCGCGCGGCGCGCGACGGGATGACCTGCATGATGCCGATCGTCTGCATCGTCATGGCATCGGCCAGGGGATCGAAGGCGCCGCCGCCGGTGGCGGTGAGGTTGTCCAGGCCGACGCCCAGTTCCGGGTCCGGCAGGCGTCCGGCGCGCACGCGATCCTCGCGCGCGGCATCCACGCGCGCGGCGTCGGCGGCGAGCAGCGGCGCGTTGCGCACGGCCAGCGCGACCGCGGCGTCCAGGGTCAGGGGTGGGTCATCGGCGGCCAGCGCGGGCAATGCGCAGGCGGCGGCGATCACCAACGGCAGCAACGTGCGACCGAGGCGACGGCCGCGAAAACGGGTATCCATGGAAACTCCCAAGCCAACGGACAACGCGCCATCCATGGGGACGGCGGTTTCGAGATCGTCAGCGGAGTTCTAGATCTGCCTCGAGCAGAACAGGTCGCGGGGTGGCGGCGAGGGATGCGGCGCGGCGCAAGATGCCGGTGCTGGCGACATCCCTGCCAGCGGCTGCGACACCAATGCAGCCGGACACAGCGCCGGCAGATTGTCCGGCGGCACGCGCAGCGCGCGCGCATCGGGCACGGCCGGCGTTTGCTGCGCGCAGGCCTGACTGCACA
Organism: Pseudomonadota bacterium; assembly: GCA_018240545.1. GTDB lineage: Bacteria > Pseudomonadota > Gammaproteobacteria > Xanthomonadales > Rhodanobacteraceae > Rudaea. The sequence continues at coordinate 5,931 of JAFEFP010000001.1, forward strand.
ATGCGGCAGTGCCGGACGGCGGTGGCGTCGACATGCCCGCGCAATGCGCCGCCGTCGCCGATGCGGTATCTGCCACGCAGGCGTATGCCGCCAGCGCAAGCTGTTGCATCAGCAACGCGCAGGCCGCCAACAGCGCAAGGCGCAGGCGGGTGCGTCGGGATGTGTGGCGACCGAAAATCATGCGCGCATCATAGTCCGATCGCCGATTGGATGCTTGACCGGGATCAAGAACTCCCGGCTCACGGTTTTCCGCCGCCCGCCGGCTCCGGCATCCCGTGACCCCCATGCGCCGCTTCGCCATGATCGTGATCCTGCGGCATGTCCTCGTCCGGTGGCGCCTTGGCGACGATTGCCTTGTATCCGGCCGGCGACAGGTCCGGCAGCTGCTGCAGGAAGGCGACCATGCTCCAGATCGTGGGATCATCGTGACCCGCCACGCCCCAGGCCGGCATCGCGCTCATCTTGATGCCGTGCTTGATCACCCAGAACGCCGTCTTTGGATCGACTCGCACCTGTGACAGGTTCGGCGGCTGCGGATACATGCCGACGCGCAACTCGGAGTCGTTCACGCCCGGCGCGAGATGGCAACCGGTGCACATCGCCGCGTATTGGCCGGCACCCTTGAGTACGAGTTGCGGATCGTCGAGGTTCGGCACGGACAGGTCGGCGGCACGCGCCTGGATCGAGCGCTCACGCAGGGTTTGCAACATGGCTTCGACGGGCCGGGTGTGGTGATCGTCGGCGCCGATGTCGTAGACGCCCGAGTAGACGAATATCCCGCCGCCCACGATCAGCACAACTACGGCGATCAGAACGGTGGCGACAAGGCGACGCACTGTATTCATGTCGAGATGCTCTTCAGAACCAGATCCTGACACCGGCAACCCACTGCCGGTCCGACACGGCGACATTTTCGGCATGAACAAGATCGGCAGTCTGCCCGAAACGGCGCGTCCACACCACGCCGACATAGGGCGCGAACTGACGCCGGACCTCGTAACGCAGGCGCAGGCCGAACCTGGCATCGGACAATCCGCTGCCGATGTCGCGCGCCGGATCGGCGCGGCCGTAGAAATTCACCTCAAGCTCAGGTTGCAGGATCAGGCGTTGCGTGAACAACACGTCGTATTCCGTGCGCAATCGCGCCGCCGTACGGCCGGAAGGTCCGACATAAAACGTGGCCTGCGTTTCGAAGAAATACGGCGCGAGGCCCTGGATGCCGAACGCGGCCCAGTCGCGTGTCGGGCCTTCGCCGAAATCGTGGCGCACGCCGACCTGCGTATCCCAATAGGCCGCGACGGCATGGCTCCAGAAAGCTTCGAGGTCCGCGTCCCCGGTGCGACCACCACTGCGTTCGCCTTCGCTGCGCAGCCACAGTTTGTCGAGGTCGGTGCCATACCAGCCCTGCATCTCCCAACGCTGGCCGCTGCCGTCGTCGCCATTCGCGTACTCGAGTTGGTCGATCATCAACATGCCGAGCGTGGCGTGGTCGAGCATTTCCATGCCGGGCATGTGATCGTGATCGATGCCGTCGGAATAATCCGGACTGCGCGCGTCGGTTGTGCTCTGCGCAGCAGCCGCCAGCGGAAATGCAATCAACATGAGTAACCGCTTCAGGGCCGCCCGCGGGACCCTTGACGATACGCGCGCGCTCACGACACCACCACCTCGCGCATCATCCCCGACTCCATGTGGTACAGCATATGGCAGTGATACGCCCAGCGCCCCAGCGCGTCGGCGGTCACGCCATACGTGATGCGCTGCGCGGGCTGCACATTGATGGTGTGCTTGCGCACCTGGAATTCGCCTTGCGCGTTTTCCAGTTCGCTCCACATGCCGTGCAGATGGATCGGATGATTCATCATCGTGTCGTTGACCAACACGAGGCGCAGGCGCTCGCCGCTGCGGAAATGGATGGGCTTGGCATCGGCGAACTTCACGCCGTCGAACGACCACATGTAACGGCGCATGTTGCCGGTCAGGTGCAGCTCGATTTCGCGCCCCGGCGCGCGCGGATCAAGCGAACCGCCGATGGTATGCAGGTCTGCATAGGTCAGCACGCGACGTCCGTTGTCGCGCAGGCCGGCACCCGGATCGTCCAGGTTCGTGCGCGGCGTGTCCACGCGCATGTCCACGCCCGGATTGCGGTATTCGGTGCGCGCGTGATGCACCGCAAGCGCGCCCGCGCCCGGCATGTCCATTCCGGACATTTCCATGCCGGCATGATCCATGCCGTGCATGCCGCCGTGATCGTGGCCCATGGTCATCACCCCCATCATGTCGGTCATGGACAAGCGCGCGCGCGGATCCATGGCGGGCACGTCGGCACGCATGCCCGCATGCGGCGCCAGCGTGCCGCGCGCGTAACCGCCGCGATCGATGGCCTGGGCGAAGATCGTGTACGCACGATCATCCGCCGGTTCGACGATGACGTCATATGTCTCCGCCACCGAAATGCGGAACTCGTCGACGCTGACCGGTTCCACGTCCTGGCCATCGGCGCTGACCACGGTCATTTTCAGTCCGGGGATGCGCACATCGAAAATCGTCATCGCCGAACCGTTGATGAAGCGCAGGCGCACTTTTTCGCCACGGGCGAACAAGGCCGTCCAGTTGCCGGTTGGCGCGAGGCCATTCATCAGACAGGTGTAGGCGCAGGCGCCGACATCGCTCAGGTCCGACGGACTCATGCGCATCCGGTTCCACATGCGGCGCTGCGCCAGTGCCTGACTCAAGTCGTTCTCGCGCACATCGCGCAGGAACTCGGGCGCCGTGGGTTGCGCGAAGTTGTAGAAATCGCCCTGGCGCTTGAGCGTGGCAAAAATGTGCGCCGGATCGTCGTCCGTCCAGTCGTTGAGCATCACCACGTAGTCGCGCTGCGTCGGATGGAGTTCGCCAGCCGCCGGCTCGATGACCAGTGCGCCGTACAGGCCCGTCTGCTCCTGAAAACCCGAATGCGAGTGATACCAGTAGGTGCCGCTCTGCTTGACGGGGAAGCGGTATACGAACGTCTCGCCCGGCGCGATCCCGGGAAAACTGATGCCCGGCACGCCGTCCATGTTCGCCGGCAGCAGGATGCCGTGCCAGTGGATCGAGGTTTGCACCGGCAGCGTGTTGCGCACGCGCAGGATCACGTCGTCGCCCTCGCGCATGCGCAGCGTCGGTCCCGGCAACATTCCGTTGACGACGACGGCCTGACGCGCGCGTCCGGTGAAATTCACCGGCATCGCGCCGATATCCAGATCGAACGCGCTGCCCGACAAAGCCTGCTGCGATGTCGCCGCCAACAGCGAGCGCGCGAGTCCGAGCCCCGCCAACGTGCCACCGCATGCCAGGCCCTGCACGAACCGCCGGCGCGATTGAATGATTGGAATTTCCCGGTTCATTCCCGATTCTTCGCCTTCCGTCTTGCGGCATTGTTACACTGGAGCGGCTCCAGACTTCAAGCCGGCACGGAAGACGACCATGAACTACCGCCACGCCTTTCACGCCGGCAATTTCGCCGACGTGTTCAAGCACGCGATCCTGGCCGGTCTGATCGAGTCGCTCAAGTCCAAGCAGACACCGTTTCGCTACTTCGACACCCACGCCGGCGCCGGCCGCTACGACCTGCGCGGCGACGAGGCCCGCAAGACGCGCGAACACGAAGCCGGCGTGCAGCGCCTGCTCGATGCCGCACGCCTGCCGGCGGCGCTGCACATCTACCTGAACCTGGTGCGCGCGCTGAACTCCGGCAGCAACGCACACGATGTCGCAATCTATCCGGGCTCGCCGCTGCTCGCCAGCCTGCTCATGCGTGACGTGGACAGCGCGACCCTGTGCGAGGTGCAAGCCGAAGAAACCGCTGCGTTGAAGAAGCTTTTCGCCGGCGACGCGCGCATCGGCGTGCATCAGCGCGACGGCTACGCGGCATTGGATGCGATGTTGCCACCACCGGAGCGCCGCGGCCTGGTGCTGATCGATCCGCCGTTCGAGGCACAGGAAGCCGAGTTCGACGCGATCGAAGCGGCATTGGCAAGGGCATTGGCGCGCTGGCCAACCGGCATGTACGCGATCTGGTACCCGATCAAGCTGCGCCAACAACGCGCATCATTCCTGCGCTGGTTCGCACGGCACAAGGTTCCCAAGGTCCTGTGCGCCGAGCTGCTGCTGCATCCGGACAACTCCGCGCTGCGCCTGAACGGCTGCGGCATGGTCATCGTCAACCCGCCGTGGAAGTTCGACCGCCAGCTCGCCGAATTGCTGCCCGCCCTGCGCGAGCACCTCGCCCAGGGCCGCTTTGGCCAGCAGCGCGTGGAGTGGCTGAGCGGGGAATGATGGCCATGCGCTGCGCCGCAGCGTTCCCCGAGCGGACGGCTCTGGCAGACTGCGGCGCATGGTTGTCGTTCCATCCGCCACAGCGCGGGCGCTGCGCCCGCGGGTTTCTGCACCCGCCCTGCGCCGTGCCCTTATTGCTGGCATGCGCCGGGTGGTGCATCGGCGCGACTTCCTCAACAGCATCAATGTATTTCCGGTGCCGGACGGAGATACCGGCAGCAATCTCGCCTTCACCCTGGGTACGGTGTTGAACGGAAGCCTGAGCCGCCGCGCGACATCCGTCGGCGACCTGCTGCGCGCCGTGGCCGACGATGCGATCGACGGCGCACGCGGCAATTCCGGAGCCATCCTTGCGCAATTCTTCTGCGGCGCGAGCCAGGTCATCGGTCCGACGCCGCAGCTCGGCATCGAGTGCATCGCGCGCGCGGCCCGTGCCGGTTCGCAACAAGCCGCGGCCGCGTTGGCGCAACCGCGCGAAGGCACGATCATCAGCGTGATCCGGGCATTTGCCGATGCCCTGCAGGCACCGCACGCGGATTTCCGGCGCTGGTTCGGCGAGGCGGTCGCGCGCGCGCGAGGCATTGGCCGACACACCGCGGCAGTTGCCGGTGCTGCGCCAGGCCGGTGTCGTGGATGCCGGCGCGCAGGGCTTCGTGGATCTGGTCGAAGGCATCCACGCCTACATGTCCGACCTGCGCCTGCCTCCGGCCGAAGCCGATGCCGCACCCTTGCGCGAATTCGCCGGTTTGCACTGGCACGAGCAAGCCGATGCGGCCAGACCCTGGTGCAGCGAATGTCTGGTCGCCGCCGATGCGATCGATCGCACGGGCCTGCAAGCCGCACTGGTGCAGGCCGGCGCCGACAGCGTGGTCGTTGCCGGCACCGCACAGCGCTTGCGCCTGCATGCTCATGTCGCTGATCCCGGCGCATTGTTCGAACTCGCAGGCCGCTTCGGATCGGTGAGCGCACGCAAAGCCGAGGACATGCGCGCGCAGCATCGAGCCGCGCAGCGCCGGGCGAGCGTCACCGTGGTCACCGACTCGGCGGGCGATGTACCCCAAGGCATCGGCGAGCATCTGCCGCTGGACGTGGTGCCGGTGCGCGTGAGCTTTGGCGCCGAGGACTTCATCGATGGCGTTTCCCTGAGCAACGCCGAATTCTATCGGCGCCTGCGCGAAGGCGGCGTGCTGCCGCAGACCTCGCAACCGCCGCCGGGCGACTTTCGTCGCTGCTTCGAACTGCTGCTCGCGCACGCCGAGCAGGTCGTTTACGTCGGCTTGTCGCGGCAACTCAGCGGCACCCTGCAGTCGGGCGAGGCCGCTGCCGAGCGCTGCGGCGACGGTCGCGTGTGCGTGATCGACAGCATGCAGGCATCGTGTGGCCAGGGCTTGCTCGCGATCGCCGCCGCCGAGTGCGCCGCAAGCGGTGGCAGTGTCGCCGACGTGCGCCACCACCTGGAGCAACTCGCGCCGCTGACTTTTACGTTTGCAGCGGCACGTGACGTGCAGCATGCGGTGCGCGGCGGGCGCCTGCCACGCTGGATCCTTCCGCTCGCGCGCCGCTTCGGCCTGAGCGCGATCGCACGCATGCGGCCCGACGGAAAGTTGACCGTCGCTGGCGTGCTGTTCGGCCGCGGCAATCTGCCGGACCGGTTCGCCCGCCATGTCACACGGCGCCTGCCCGTCGCATCACGCTGGCGCGTGATGGTCGGCCACTGCGATGCGCAGGCGGAGGCCGAGCTTTTGCTCGCGGCGCTGCGCCGGCGCCTGCCGCTCAGCCGCGACTGGCTGGTGCAAACCGGCCCGGCAATCGGCGCGCATGCCGGGCCGGGAACGCTGGTCGTCGGCGTGCAGGCCGAAACCTGCCTGCCCGGTTGACGGGGCGCCACGCGTGGCCTTGCTGCTCGCCATGGTTGTCGCCTACCTGCTGGGCTCGTTGTCCGGAAGCCTGCTGCTGGGCCGCCTGGTCGGCGTCGACATCCGCCACAGCGGCAGCGGCAATGCCGGCGGGACCAATGCGTTGCGCACCCGCGGTTGGCGGTTCGCGCTGTGCGTGGCCGCCATCGACATCGGCAAGGGTGCACTGGCGGCACTGGTCCCGGGCTGGCTCGGCGTCGCGCCGTCCCTGTTGCCAGTGGCGCCGTTCGCCTGCGTGTTGGCGGCGGCCGCGGGCCACACCTGGCCGCTGTTCTTCGGCTTCCGCGGTGGCAAGGGCGCAGCCACCCTGTTCGGCGGACTTGCCGTGATCTGGTCGGCGGCGCTGCCGGTCGTGTTCGGCGTCTGGCTGCTGACTCTGATTGCCAGCGGCTATGTCGGCCTGTCCACCGTACTGGCGGCCGCGGCGCTGCTGCCGCTCGCCGCCATCGACACCGGCGCTGCGGCAGCGGTACGGCTGCCGTTCGCCCTGCTCGCCGTGATCTTCCTCGTGTTCACGCATCGCGGCAATCTGCAGCGCCTGCGTCGTGGCACCGAATATCGTTTCGAGAAGGCGCGATGGTTTGTCCGTCGGCACAAGCATTGACCAGATGCCATCGGGCGCAGGCGGGTCAGCCTGGCAGCGACGGCTGCGTGCTGCGCACCAGCACGCCAACGTAATACGCAACGTAGTAACCGACCACGACGCCGAAAATGGCCATCGTCAAGGGGCTCTTCTGGTATGAAGCGAACGGGCTCGCACCCATTTGCGCCGCGGCGTGCGCACCCGGATAGACAAGCATGAAGCGATACGCGATGCGGCCGAGCAGCAGCGCGGAGACGGCAAGACCGATCCAGGTATGCGGCGTGTAGAAGCGACCCTGCTCCGTGGTTTCGAATTTGGTGTGGCGCAAGCCGAGCCAGCCCAGTGCGACACCGCCGGCAATGCCCGCGAGCATGCCTTCGAACAGCTGTACGTTGCGCACGGAAGCCGCCAACACCAGCGCGCCGACAACGCCGAGCACGATCACGCGAAACCGCATGCGCGTGGGCTGCACGCGCTGGCGCCCGATGTTGCGGCGCACGCGCCGGTAAATCGCAAACAGCACGAAAGCAGCGACAAGTATCGGCGTGACGAGTTTCGGATCCATCGTGCAATTCCCCCGGTCAATCGGAAATGTCGGGCTCGAAGAAGGACCAGCGGATTTCCGGAAAGCGCGCCTTCATCGCCGCTTCGACGCGGTTGATGGCGTCGATCAGTTGCGCGCCGGAAAGCTCGCCGCGCATCTTCGCCTTGGTCGCGACCATCACATCCGGGCCGAGCTGCAGCGTGATCAGGTTGAACAGGTGCTCGACCTCGGGCTGGGCGCGGACGAAGGTTTCGAGTTCGGCGCGCAACGCCGGTTCCGCACTCTGCCCCACCAGCAGCGACACCACTTCGCGCGCGACGAACACGGCGACCACGCACAGCAGCACGCCGATCGCGATGGATCCGGCGGCATCAAACACCGGATTGCCGGTGAACATGGTCGCGAGCACTGCCGCCAGCGCGAATCCCAGGCCGAGCAAGGCGGCGAGATCCTCGCCGAAAATCACGATCAATTCGCTCTGGCGACTGTCGCGGAACCAGCGCCACAGGCTGCGGCCGGCACGCGCCTTGTTGACTTCGTGCAGGCAACCCCACATCGAAAACGATTCCGCGACGAGGCCGAACGCGAGCACGCCGACCGCCAGCCATGGCCAGCGCAGGGGCTCGTGCGTTTCGAGCTTGTGGATTCCTTCGTAGATCGAGAACACGCCGCCGACGCTGAACAGCAGCAAGGCAACGAGGAACGACCAGAAGTACACGACCATGCCGTAGCCGAGCGGATGATCGGCCGACGCCGCACGCCGCGCCTGGCGCATGCCGACCAGCAGCAGCACCTGGTTGCCGCAATCGGCCAGCGAATGCACCGCCTCCGCCGCCATCGACCCGGAACCGGTGACGATCGCCGCGACGAGCTTGGCGATGAAGATCGCGAAGTTCGCGCCAAGCGCGAACAGGATGGACTTCAACGAATCGGCTTTTCCGGACATATCAGGCCTTGTGCCTGCGTCGTGCGCGCTGTGCAGCGACGGCAGGTTCGGGCGCGGCCAGCGTCGCCTGCTGGCGGCGACTCAATCCGGCGCGCACGAGTTCGTAGGCGTGGCGCACGAAGCGCGCGATCGCGTCCGCTCCGAAACGCTCCGGCTCGGTCAGCGTGATCCAGAACGGTCGCGCCGCGTAATGCGCGGGCACCACGCCGGGTTGCTCGCTCAGCTCGACGAAGCGTCCGGCATCGACCGGAAACGAAACGCGTCCACGATCCGGACCGCGCAGGCACAAGACGACGAAGACCTTGCCGGCGACGCGGCATACCAGATCGTCTTCATTCTTGATCGCGCAGGTGGCCCCGTTCAGGCCACCGCACAGGCTTTCCAGTTGCGCTGCGTCCACGTCGGCACCGCCGGTAAAGTGCACACTGTAGCAAAACCGCGAAACGCGCCGCAGCGGCCGGACGTCTCGCTGCCGTCCAAGCAGCAATCACGGTAAACTTCGCGGTGTCGCGCCGGAGACAGCATGTCCCGGCGCTGCTTGCGTTTGCGTGCCCATGAATCCAACTCTTCCGGACACACCCAGACTTCGCGCCTTCTGGACTACGCCACCGGGCAGCGCGGCGGCGCTGGCGATCGCGCAGGCGGCGCGCGAGCACGCGGGCATCGTCGTCACCGTGGCGCGCGACACGCATGCCGCGCACGCACTCGAGGCGGACCTGCGCCTGTTCGCGGGAGCCGACATCGAGATCCTGCATTTCCCGGACTGGGAAACCCTGCCCTACGACCTGTTCGCGCCGCATCCGCAGATCGTCTCGCAACGCATCGCCGCACTGTATCGCCTGCCCGCCCTGACCCGCGGCGTGCTGGTGGTGCCTGCGGCGACGCTGATGCAGCGATTGCCGCCGCGAAGTTTCATCGGCGGCACGAGCCTGGTGCTGGCATTGCGTCAGCCGCTCGACCTGGGCGCCGAGCAACAGCGCCTGCAGGCGGCCGGATACCGGCATGTGCCGCAGGTGAACGAGCCGGGCGACTTTGCCGTGCGCGGCGCCCTGCTCGACATCTTCCCGATGGGCACGGCCGGGCCGTATCGCATCGAGTTGTTCGACCGCGAAATCGAATCGATCCGCGGCTTCGATCCGGAAACCCAGCGCTCGCTGCACAAGGTGGACAAGGTGAACCTGCTGCCCGCGCGTGAATTCCCGCTCACCGAAGAATCGACGAAAGCGTTCCGCAACACGTTGCGCGAGCGCTTTCCCATCGATCCGCGCCATTGCCCGCTGTACCAGGACCTGAAGCAAGGCACGACGCCGGCGGGCATCGAGTACTACCTGCCGCTGTTCTTCGCGGCGACCGAAACCGTGTTCGACTATCTGTCCGGATCGCCCGTGTTCGTGCTGGCCGAGAACGCGCTCGAAGCCGCCGATGCGTTCTGGCAACAGGCGCAGGCGCGTTACGACAGCCGCGCGCACGACATCGAGCGCCCGATCCTGCCGGTTGCCGAACTCTATCTGCCGCCGGATCGCCTGCGCGAGCAGTTGAACCTGCAACTGCGCGTGGAATTCGTCACCCCCGGCACGAATCCGCATGCGCTCGACTTGGGCGCGCTCCCGGCGCCGATGCTGCCGATCAACCAGCGCGGCGTGGAACCGGCGACCGGGCTCAAGCGCTTTCTGGCCGAAGATGCCGGTCGCGTTTTTATCGCGACGGATTCGGCCGGACGGCGCGAGGCGGTGATCGAACAACTGGCCGCGGCGGACTTGCACCCGACGGTTGCCGCGTCATGGGCGGAGTTTTCTGCTGGCACCGAAAATTTCCAGATTGCTGTCGCGCCACTCGACGACGGTTTTGCGCTGCTCGATCCACCCATCACCGTGCTCACCGAACGCCAGCTGCTCGGCGAGCGCGCGCAGCAAGCGCGGCGCCGCAAGGTCGCCGCGCGCGATCCCGAAACGGTGCTGCGCGACCTGTCGGAACTGGCCATCGACGCGCCGATCGTGCATGTGGATCACGGTGTGGGCCGGTACAAGGGCTTGACCCGTCTGGAAGTCGGAGGCGGCGGCGAATTCCTCGTCATCGAATACGCCAATGCCGACAAGCTCTACGTGCCGGTTGCGCAATTGCACCTGGTCTCGCGTTACTCCGGCACCGCGCCGGAGCTCGCGCCCCTGCACGCGCTCGGCGGCAACGCCTGGGAGCGGGCCAAACGCAAAGCCGCGCAAAAGGTGCGCGACGCGGCGGCCGAACTGCTCGCGCTGTACGCACAACGCGAAGCGCGCCAGGGCCACGCCCTGGTCTACGACCACGCCTTGTATGCGCAGTTCGCGGCCGCGTTTCCGTTCGAGGAAACGCCGGATCAGTTGCAGGCCATTGACGCCGTGATTGCCGATCTTGCGGCCGGCAAGGCCATGGACCGCGTGGTCTGCGGCGATGTCGGATTCGGCAAGACCGAAGTCGCCCTGCGCGCGGCCTTCGTCGCCGCGACCGCCGGCAAGCAGGTCGCGGTGCTGGTGCCCACGACCCTGCTCGCGCAGCAGCACTACCAGAATTTCCGCGACCGCTTCGCCGACTGGCCGGTGCGCGTGGAGGTGATCTCGCGCTTCAAATCGAAGAAGGAAGCCGACACCGCACTGGCGAAACTGCGCGACGGCGGCATCGACGTGATGATCGGCACGCACCGGCTGTTGCAAGCCGATGTGAAGTTCAAGGACTTAGGGCTAGTCATCGTCGACGAAGAACACCGCTTCGGCGTGCGCCACAAGGAAGCGCTGAAGAAGCTGCGCGCCGAGGTCGATTTGCTCACGCTCACCGCGACGCCGATTCCGCGCACGCTGAACATGGCCATGTCCGGCCTGCGCGATTTGTCCATCATCGCCACGCCGCCGGAACACCGGCTCGCGGTGAAGACCTTCGTCACGCCCTACGCTACCGCGACCGTGCGCGAGGCGTTCCAGCGCGAACTCGGCCGCGGCGGCCAGGTTTACTTTCTGCACAACAGCGTCGACACGATCGAGCGTACCGCGCGCGAACTCGGCGCATTGATTCCGGACGCGCGCATCCGCGTTGCGCACGGCCAGATGCCCGAGCGCCAACTCGAACAGGTGATGCTGGATTTCTACCGCCAGCGCTTCAACGTGCTGGTGTGCACGACCATCATCGAATCCGGCATCGACGTGCCGAGCGCCAACACCATCCTGATCGATCGCGCCGACCGTTTCGGGCTTGCCCAGTTGCATCAATTGCGGGGCCGCGTCGGGCGTTCGCACCATCGCGCCTATGCCTACCTGATCGTGCCGGAGAGAAACCTGCTGTCCGCCGATGCCGAGAAGCGCCTGGACGCCATCGCCGCGATGGAAGACCTCGGCGCCGGCTTCACGCTCGCCACGCACGATCTGGAAATCCGCGGCGCGGGCGAACTGCTGGGCGAAGAGCAAAGCGGCCAGATCGAGGAAATCGGTTTTGGCCTGTACAACGAACTGCTCGAGCGCGCCGTGCGCGCGCTCAAGGAAGGCAAGGTGCCGGACTTCGACCTGTCCAGCGATCAGGACGCCGAAGTCGAATTGCACATTCCGGCGCTCATTCCCGACGATTATCTCGCCGACGTGCACACGCGCCTGACCTTGTACAAGCGCATCGCCAGCGCGCGCGACGCGGAAGGTCTGCGCGATTTGCAGGTCGAGATGATCGATCGCTTTGGCCTGCTGCCCGAGCCGGTGAAAAACCTTTTCGCCGCCGCCGCGCTCAAGCTCGGCGCGAACGCGCTCGGCATCCGCAAGCTCGACCTTGGCGAGCATGGCGGGCGCATCGTGTTCCGCCCGGATCCGCCGATCGAGCCGGTGACCGTGATCAAGCTGATCCAGTCGCAGCCCAAGACCTACGCGCTGGACGGCCAGGACAAGCTCAAGATCCGCATGCCCCTGCCCGGCGCCGTCGAGCGCCTGGGCGCGGCGCAGAACCTGTTGCGTACGCTCGCCGCCAAACCATGAAGACGCTGTCGATCAAGGTGAAACCGAACGCACGCGCCAGTTCGCTGGAACAGATCGACGACGGCTGGATCGCGCAAATCAAGGCGCCGCCGGTCGACGGCAAGGCAAACGCGGAACTGATCGCATTGGTCGCCGAACGATTCGGTTGCCGCAAGGCGCAGGTTTCGATCAAGGCCGGCGCGGGCGGGCGGATGAAACGGGTGCGGATAGACGACTGATGTCTTGCTCGTCATACCGGCATGGATTGCCGGTATCCAGACTGCATGGATGCCATCCGTGGCAACTGGATTCCCCTCGGTCGGCTGTCGCCGACGCTCGACCCTGCCGGAATGACAACATTCTTCAATTCCCGCCCAGATTCCCCATGAACTGCCGGTAGTAGCGCAATTCGGCAATCGAATCGCGCACATCGCTCAATGCCGTGTGCGTGGATTCCTTGGTGAAACCCTTGGCCAGTTCCGGCGCCCAGCGCCGGGCCAGTTCCTTGACCGTGGAGACATCCAGGTTGCGGTAGTGGAAGAACCGTTCCAGCCGCGGCATCTGCCGGTACAAGAAGCGGCGATCCTGACAGATGGAATTGCCGCACATCGGCGACTTGCCCGCCGGCACCCAGCGGTTCAGGAAATCCATGGTTTCGGCTTCGGCCCGGGCCATGTCGACGGATGAATCCAGGACGCGCTGCCAAAGCCCGGACTTGGCGTGCTGCTTGCGGTTCCAGTCGTCCATGGCAGCGAGCCTGGCGACTTCATGATGGATCGCAAATTCTGGCCCTTCAGCCAATATATTCAATTGCTTGTCGGTGACAACGGTAGCGATTTCGAGGATGGAATCGGCATCCGTATCCAAACCGGTCATTTCCAGGTCGATCCAGACCAGGTTGTCTTCGTGTGCGGCCGGCGTATTCATGAGGCGGATTTTCCTGTCCGATTGTCCGCACCTTAGCACTCCTGCCCCGAATCTTGCCAACCGGGCACGATTTGCGCATGGGACACGGCATGACTAGACTGCGGCGCTTGTGTCGGGCGCTTACAGGGAAGCTCCGTGGACCGTATCCTGCTTGTCGAGCCATCGGCAACCCGCCGCCGCGCGATGCACGCGCTGCTGGCGGCGCGCGGGTTCGCGGTCAGCGAATTGTCCGACTACACCCAGTCCCTGCCGCTGATCGAGCGCCTCGGCAGCACGACGCTGGGTTTCCGCGGCATCGTCATCGGCTGGCCGGAACACGCGGATGCCGTGGCCGAACAAGTCTTCGCCGTGCTGCGCCGCGACGAATTCGAGCACTTCGCCGTTCTGCTGCTCGCCGACACGAACGACGGCGCGGCGGTGAACTGGATGATGAAGCGCGCAAGTACGGGTCTTTTGCTGTGGAACGACTACAGCGAGTGCGCCGAGGCGATGGCCAAATTGCTCACTCCGCCATCGCCGGTGACGCCGGACCTGGACATCGGCGGGCAGTCGCACTTGCGCGTGCTGTTCGTCGATGATTCGGCGACGGTGCGCATTGCCTTCCGCCGCCTGCTGATGAAGCACGGTTATCTCGTCGAAACCGCCGAAGACGGCGAAGATGGCTGGCGCAAGGCGCAGGCCACCGCGTTCGACCTCGCCATTGTCGACTATTTCATGCCCGGCGAACCCGGCACGGTGCTGGTGCGCCGCATGAAGGACGATGCGCGCACGGCAAACGTGCTGTCGGCCATCATCACCGGTACCTATTCCGATCGCGTCATCAACGAGTCGCTGTCGGCCGGCGCCCTCGAATGCCTGTTCAAGAGCGAGGCGCGCGAATTGTTCCTCGCCCGCCTGGGTTCGCTCGCACGCGCGGTGCAGGATCGCAAGTCCGTGGATGCCGAACGCCGTCGCCTGCAAAGCATCCTCAGCTCGGTCGGCGACGGCGTGTATGGCGTGGACGGCCACGGCACGATCCAGTTCATCAATCCCGCCGCGCTCGACATCCTCGGTCACGAAGCACCGGAGGATCTTGTCGGCAAATCGGCGTACGAGAGCTTTCACCACAGCTACGAGGATGGCACCGCATCGCCCCGCAGCACCTGTTTCCTGTGCCAGTGCTACGCCCAGGGCAACCAGGTGCCGGGCTGGCAAACCGTGTTCTGGAGCAAGGACAGGAAGCCGGTGCCAGTCGAGTGCACGGTCTATCCGATGCAGGTCGACGGACAGCGCGAAGGCTCGGTGGTCGCTTTTCGCGACATTTCCGCGCGGCGCATGCTCGAGGAAGAATTGCGCTGGCAGGCCAGCCACGATGCGCTGACCAAGCTCCACAACCGCGCCTGGTTCGAGACCCAGCTCGAGCAGGAAATCTCACGCCTGAAACGGTCCGAGCATGTGTCCTTGCTGTTGTTCCTGGACCTGGACCGCTTCAAGTACATCAACGATACCGCCGGGCATACCGCCGGCGACGAGTTGCTGGTCGAGGTCAGCCGGCGCCTGTCCGTGCGCTTGCGGGCAAGCGACCTCATTGCGCGCATGGGTGGCGATGAATACGCCGTGATCCTGCGCAACATCGATCGCGCCAACCTCGCACATGTCGCCGACGAGTTCCGCAAGGCGATCGGCGCCCTGCCGTTCGCCTATGGCGGCAAGACCTATCGCGTCGGCACGTCGATCGGCGTGGCCCGGCTCGACCAGCGCACGCCTTCGCGCAGCGAGGCGATGGCAGCCGCCGACGTGGCCCTGCACCTGGCCAAGCGCAACGGACGCAACCAGATCCATGTATTTTCCGCCGATACCGACCAGCGCGCGCGGATGGACATGGAACTGGGCTGGTCGGCGCGGCTGGAAGCGGCCTTGAAGCGCGATGGTTTCGCGTTGTTTTTCCAGCCGATCCTGCCGCTGGCGCCACTCGATTACGAGCGCCTGCCCGAGCAGCACGGCGCCTTGTGGCCGCGCTATCAGCGCATGCAGGGTCCGCAGCAGCGCTTGTTCTACGAAATCCTGATCCGGCTGCGCGACGCCGACGGTTCGCTGGTCGCGCCGAACGCCTTCCTGCCGGCGGCCGAGCGTTTCAACATGGCCGCGGACATCGACCGCTGGGTGATCCGCCAGTCGTTCCGGATCCTGCGCGAACAAACCCGGATGGAGGCGCCGCTGGGCCTGTCGATCAATCTCGCGGCGCAGTCGTTCGCGCACGGCAATCTCGGCGGTTTCATCACCGATTGCCTGGTCGAATACGCCATCGACCCGCGCGCAGTGGTCTTCGAAATCACCGAGGCCGCCGCGCTCAACAACCTGGAAGGCGCGCGCCAGCTCATCGCCGAACTCAAGCCATTCGGCTGCCGCTTCGCCCTCGATGATTTTGGCATCGGGTTCTCCTCGTTCGCGCACCTGAAGCACCTCGACGTGGACCTGATCAAGATCGACGGTTCATTCGTGCGCGAACTGCTCAACGATCCGGTCGACCTGGCCGTCATCAGCGCGATCACGAACATCGCCCATTCGATCGGCAAGGTTGCCATCGCCGAACACGTGGACCGCCCCGAAATCCTGCGCGCACTGCACGCCTGTGGCGTCGACCAGGCGCAGGGTTTCTACATCGGCAAGCCGCAACCGACGCTGCGCGCGGCGAACGGGCAGCTGGAAATCGTGCCGGAGAGCGCCGCCAGCGGCGGAAACGTGGCCTGAGCGGCGTGCTAACCTGCGCGGATGCACGGCGCAAGCATCTACTGGCACGACTTCGAAACCTCCGGCACCGACTCAAAGCGCGACCGCCCGGTGCAATTTGCCGGCCAGCGCACCACGCTCGATCTCGAACCCGTCGGCGAGCCGCTGTCGATGCTGTGCAAACCCGCGCCGGACATCCTGCCGCACCCGGACGCCTGCCTGATCACCGGCATCGCCCCGCAACGCGCCGATCGGGATGGTGTGCTCGAGTCAGAATTTGCCGCGCGCCTGAGCGATGAAATGGCCGCGCCCGGCACCTGCGGCGCCGGTTTCAATTCGATCCGCTTCGACGACGAGTTCACCCGCAACCTGCTGTACCGCAATTTTTACGATCCGTACGAGCGCGAGTGGAAGCACGGCAATTCGCGCTGGGACATCATCGACCTGGCGCGCTTGTGCTTCGCCCTGCGTCCGACGGGCGTGCAATGGCCGCTGCGCGAGGGTAAGCCCGGCTTCAAGTTGCAGGATCTGGCCGCCGCCAACGATCTGGCGCGCGCCCAGGCGCACGATGCCGCCTCGGATGTCGCCACCACCATCGATCTCGCGCGCCTGCTCAAGCGCGCGCAGCCGCGGCTGTGGGACTTTTATTTCGCCCTGCGCGGCAAGGCCGAAGCATTCAAGTACCTGGACTACGCACATCGCACGCCGGTGTTGCACGTATCCTCGCGCTATCCGGCCGAGCGTGGATGCCTGGCGATGATCGCGCCGCTCGCGGCGCATCCGAGCCAATCCAATGGCGTCATCGTCTACGATCTGTCGGTCGATCCGGCCGCCCTGATCGAACTGGACGTCGACGACATCTCCGATCGCGTGTTCACGCCCAGGGCCGACCTGCCCGAAGAAGCCGCCCGCATTCCGCTCAAGGTCGTGCACGCGAACAAGTCGCCGGCGTTGGCGCCACTGACTGCGCTGAAGGGCGTGGACACGCGACGCATCGGCCTGGATGTCGCGCAGTGCGAGCGACACCTGCACGCCTTGCGCCGCGCGCCCGATGTGGCCGAAAAGGCGCGCCGCGTGTTCGCCCTCGAACGGGCCGCGGAGCAAACGCCGGATCCGGAACTGGCCATCTATGCGGGCTTTCCGAGCGATGCCGACAAGCGCCTGTTCGGCAAGGTCCGCGGCACGCCCCCGGCATCGTTGCGCGCGTTCGAGAGCGCCTTCCAGGATCCGCGCTATTCGACCTTGCTGTTTCGCTACCGAGCGCGCAATCACCCGGCGCAGCTGGATGCGGCCGAGGCCGAACGCTGGCAGCGCTTTCGTCGCCAGCGCCTGACGCAGGCAACGTCGATCACCGGCCTTACGCTGGATGATTACTTCGCACAGATCGCCGCACTGCGCGCGAATCCCGCGACGACCGGCACGCAGGTGGCCTTGCTCGACCAGCTCGAACAATGGGGCCATCATGTCGCTGCTGACATCGGCCATGCCGGAGCTTGTGCATGAGCAACGCCTACTTCTCCAAAAACACCTTCGCTTTCCTGCGCGCGCTGGATCGCAACAACAACCGGCCGTGGTTCCACGCCCATCAGGCGGACTACGAGCGCCACGTGCGCGAGCCATTCCTGCAACTGATCGCCGATCTGCAGGCGCCGCTGGCAAGGATCAGCACGCACTTCCGCGCCGATCCGCGCAAGGCCGGCGGTTCGCTGTTTCGCGTGCATCGCGACACGCGCTTCGCCAACGACAAGACCCCCTACAAACCCTGGGCCGGTGCGCGCTTGTTCCACGAACGCCGTCGCGAAGTCGCCGCGCCCTCGTTCTACCTGCACATCGCGCCGCGCGATTGCTTCGCCGGCGGCGGCATCTGGCATCCGGAACCGCCGACGCTTGCGCGCATCCGCGATTTCCTCGTCGCCAATCCGGCGGCATGGAAACGCGCCACGCAATCCCGGGCATTCCGTGCGCGCTTCGAATTCTGGGGCGAAAGCCTGAGCCGCCCGCCACGCGGCTATCCCGCCGATCACGAATTGATCGACGATCTCAAGCGCAGGAGTTACGCCGCCGGCGCGGGCTTCACCGAAGCGCTGGCCTGTTCATCCGAACTGCATCCGTTCGCCATCGCCACGTTCAAGCGCATGGCGCCGCTGATCGATTACCTGTGCGCGGCGCTGGAACTGGAATTCTGATCGTCAGGCCCGCGCGAAATCCAACGCCAGCACATCGCGGATATCATCGCTACCCGTCATCGCCATCAGCAGACGTTCGACACCGAGGGCGACACCGGCACATTCGGGCATTCCGACTTCGAGTGCGGCAAGGAAATTTTCGTCCAGCGGCAATTCCGGCAAGCCTCGCTCACGCCGCCGCGCATTGTCGCGCACAAAACGCGTCCGCTGCTCGGCGGCATCCGTCAGCTCGTGATAGCCGTTGGCCAGTTCCTGCGTGCCGACATACAGCTCGAAGCGTTCGGCGACGGGCGGATCGCCTGCCCGAATCCTCGCCAGCGCACACTGCGTCGGCGGATAGTCGAACACAACCGTGATCCGATCCGGCGGGAACGCCGGCTGGATGCGGTGCGTGAGCAGCAGATCGAGCCAGTCGTCGCGCGTCAAGCCGGCCGGATCGACCCGTACATCACCCAGCGCCTTGCGCAGCGGTTCGTCGCCCGCGATGAACGGGTCTAGGTTCAATGCGACGCGAAACAGCTCGCGATAGCTCGACTTGTGCAACGTCGATTGCCTGCCGACCGCGGCGAGAGCCGCCCGCACCAGTTCCACGCATTCATCGATCAGGCGCAAATGATCCCATCCCACCCGATACCACTCCAGCATCGTGAATTCGGGATTGTGCCGGCGCCCGGCCTCGCCATTGCGGAACACGCGGCCCAACTCGTAATTGTCGCCGACACCCGCGGCGAGCAGGCGCTTTTGCGCGAACTCGGACGAGGTGCGCAGCCAGCGCTCGCGCGGACCGGAATCGCTGCGACCGGAAAACGTCGTCGAAAAGTTGGCGATGTTCGGCTCGGTGTTCGCGCCGGCCGACAGCACCGGCGTTTCGACTTCCAGCACGCCACGTGCGGAGAAGAATTCGCGGATCAGGGCGTACAGTCGGGCCCGCAGCACAGGTGCACTGCGCAGGCCATCATTCGTGCGCACGCAGGAACTCCAGCAGCCGTGCTTCATCCCAGACTTCCACGCCCAGTTCGCGCGCCTTGTCGAGTTTGGAGCCCGCCTCGCTGCCGGCAACGACGAAACTGGTCTTCTTCGACACGCTGCCGGCGACCTTCGCGCCGAGTGCTTCGAGCTTTGCCTTGGCTTGCTCGCGGGTGAGCGAATGCAAGCCGCCAGTCAGCACCCCCGTCTTGCCAAGCAGTGGCCCTTGCGCTTCACGCTGCGGTTCGGATTCGACCCAGGCGACGCCGGTCTTGCGCAGTTGCGCGATTGCCCGCCGATTGTGCGGCTCGCCAAAAAACGTGGCGATGTGCGCGGCCATGATCGGACCGACATCCGGCACCTGCATCAACTCCTCCGCGGTTGCGGCCATCAAGGCATCGAGGCCGCCGAAATGACGCGCCAATCCCTTCGCTGTCGCCTCGCCGACATCGGGAATGCCCAGTGCGTAGAGGAAGCGATCCAGCGTCGTGGCCTTGCTGTGCGCGATTGCCGCAATCAGGTTCTGCGCCCACTTGGTCGCGATCTTGCCGTTGCGGACGGTCTCTGGCGTCGTGCCATCGCGCGCGTCCGCGCGGCGCTTCATTTCCAGCAAGTCGTCGAGCGACAGGCGATACAGGTCTGCAACCGACTTGACGTATCCCAGCTCGCACAGGTCTTCGATGTAGCGCTCGCCGAGACCTTCGATATCCATGGCGCGGCGCGAGGCAAAGTGAAAAATCGATTGCACGATCTGTGCGGCGCAGGACAAGCCGCCGGAGCAGCGCGCCACCACTTCGCCCGCGTCGCGCACGATGGCCGAGCCGCACACGGGGCAATGCGCCGGCATCTTCCAGGCGTGCGTGCGCGCGGGGCGCTTTTCCATCACGACCGAGACGACTTCGGGAATCACGTCACCGGCGCGGCGCACGATCACCGTGTCGCCAACGCGCACGTCCAGGCGCGCGACCTGATCGGCGTTGTGCAGGGTCGCATTGGTCACGGTGACGCCGCCGACGAAAACCGGCTTCAGGCGCGCCGTCGGCGTGGCCGCGCCGGTGCGGCCGATCTGGACATCGATGGCCTCGACCGTGGTGACTTGTTCCTGCGCGGGGAACTTGTGCGCGATGGCCCAGCGCGGCGTGCGCCCGACAAAGCCAAGCTCGGCCTGCGCGGACAAATCGTCAAGCTTGTAGACGACGCCATCGATATCGAACGGCAATGCGTCGCGCTGCGCGCCGATGCGACGAAAGTAATCGAGGCATCCGGCAACGCCCCGCTTCGTGTCGATGAGCTTGCTGACCGGAAAGCCCCACTCACCCAACTGGCGCATCATGGCCGAATGCGTTGCCGGCAGCTCGAACCCTTCGACCACGCCCACCGCGTACGCGTAGAACGCCAAGGGTCGCCTTGCCGTGATGCGCGGATCGAGTTGGCGCAACGAACCCGCCGCCGCATTGCGCGGATTGACCAGTGGCTTGACCTTGCCGCCGGAGGCGCGCGCGGCTTCGTTGTACTTCTCGAAACCGGCACGCGGCATGTAAACCTCGCCGCGCACTTCCAGCACGCGTGGTACGTTCTCGTTTTTTCCGCTGCGCAAGCGCAACGGAATTGCCTTCACCGTACGCAGGTTGGCTGTGACGTCCTCGCCCGATTCGCCATCGCCGCGCGTGGCGCCCTGCACGAACACGGCGTTTTCGTAGCGCAAGCTGATCGCCAAACCATCGAATTTCGGCTCGACCGAAAAGCGCAGGTCATCGCGCCCGAGGCGCTCGCGGATGCGCCGCGCGAAATCTTCCACCTCCGCCTCGCTGAAGGCATTCGCCAGCGACAGCATCGGGATGGCATGGCGCACGGTCGCGAACTCGCGCGATGGCACCGCGCCCACGCGCAGGGTCGGCGAATCGCTGGTACGCAGTTGCGGATGCGCCGCCTCGATGCCTTCCAGCTCACGCATCAGCGCGTCATAATCGGCGTCCGGAATGTTCGGCTCGTCGAGCACGTGATAGCGGTAATTGGCGTCGGTCAGGCGCTGGCGCAGCTCGGCGGCGCGGGCCGTGGTGTCGGCAACGGATGTCATCGGCGCAGTTTACTTTCTCTGCTGTCATTCCGGCAGGGACTGCCGGAATCCAGTGCCATGGATGGTACGCTAGGCAATGGTGGAGAATCACATCCTCGTGCCTGGATTCCGGCAGTCCCTGCCGGAATGACGAATGGGTTGCCGCGCGTGTCCGCGTGACAAATATTTCAAGAATGCTGGGAAAATCGACATGGCCAAATCGAACTGGGCGGCATTTCCCCATCCGGACAAGGCCTTCGACTACGCCGGCGACAAACTCGCCAAGGCGTGGAAGTCCCTGCATGCGGGCGACGTGGAGCCTTTCCCGGATGAAAAGCAAATCGTCCGCTTGCTGAAGGCGAATTCAAGACTCGGCAAGGACGGGGCAAAGATCGCCACGCAATTGCAGGATGCCTGGCGCGCTTTTCACCGCGGCGATTTCCGGGATGCACACGATGCCGGCGTGAAGCTCGGGCCGCTTGGCGCTTCGGTGGCGATCAAGGCCGGCGGCATCCATGCGACCTACCTCGTCACGTCCGACAAGGACAAGCTGGCGCGCTACGCGGCGCTGGCCGATCTCGCCGAAGATGCCGTCGCGGCCTTGCCCGACGAGGCCAACAGCCATTACCGGCGCGCCTTCGCGTTGGGTCGCTACAGCCAGTGCCTGTCGATCGCGCAGGCGCTGGCGCAAGGCATTGCCGGCAAGGTGCGCTCCTCGCTGGATATCGCCTTGAAGCTCGCGTCCAAGCACGCCGAGGCACGCACCGCACTCGGCCTGTACCACGCCGAAATCGTCGGCAAGGTCGGTGGCATGCTGGCCAAGCTGACCTATGGCGCCAGCGCGGGCGAGGCCGAAAAGCAACTCAAGGAAGCGCTCAAGCTCACGTCCGATTCGCCCATCGCCTGGATCGAATACGGCAACGCACAAATGCTGTTGCACGGCGACAAGGGCGAAGACGCAGCAGCGGCCGCGTTCGACAGGGCGGCGCGGCTCAAGCCGCACGATGCCATGGAATCCCTGGACGCGGCGTGGGCAAAAGCTCAGCTCGCGTAAAGCATCCGCGCGTATAGTGTGCGGCCCATGGACGCCGAAGCCGCTCCCGTTCCCGTCCCCGCCGCGTCCGCCGGGCCGGTGCTGTCCCATGCCGACAAGCGCGTGCTGCTGTGGCTGATCGCGTTTTCGTTCTTCATGCAAATGCTGGACTCGACGATCGTCAATACGGCGACGCCGAGCATCGCCGCAAGCCTGGGCATCGAGCCTCTGGACCTGCGCACGGCGCTGACCAGCTACACGCTGGCGCTGGCGGTGTTCATCCCGCTCAGCGCGTGGCTCGCGGACCGCTACGGCACGCGCGCAGTGTTCGGGTGGGCGATTGCCGTGTTCACGCTCGGCTCGCTCGCCTGCGGGCTGGCCCCGAACCTGTGGACCCTCGTCGCCGCGCGCGTGGTGCAGGGTTTTGGCGGCGCGCTGATGATGCCGGTCGGGCGCCTCGCGCTGGTGCGCGCGTTCGACAAATCCGAATTCGTCGATGCGATGGCATTCGCGACCATTCCGGGACTGATCGGCCCCGCCATCGGCCCGGTGCTCGGCGGATTCTTCGCCATGCACCTGTCGTGGCGCATGATCTTCTTCGTCAACCTGCCGTTCGGCCTGATCGGCTTGTTCATGGCGCGGCGCTTCATGCCCGACTATCGCGGCGCCCCCGATGCGCGGCTGGATACACTTGGCTTCCTCCTGTTCGCGCTCGGCGCCGGCGGCCTGTCCTGGGCGCTGGAGCAACTTTCCGAACACCACATCGCGCATGGCATGAGCGTCGGCGTCGCCGCGTGCGCGGCGCTCGGTTTCTACCTGCGCCACGCGCGCCGCGCCGCCAATCCGATCGTGGATTTCACCCTGCTGCGCATCCGCAGTTTCCGCGTCGCCTTCAACGGCGGCTTCGCCACGCGCCTGGGCGTCGGCGGCATCTACTTTTTGCTGACCTTGCTGTTCCAGGTGGGATTCGGCTATTCACCGATCGCGGCGGGGCTGCTGCTGGTGCCGCAGGCGGTGGCGATGATGCTGATGCGCTTCTTCGCCGGCACCATCATCAAGTACCAGGGCTATCGCAAGGTGCTGCTGTACAACACCGTGCTCGCGGGTTTCCTGGTCATGACCTTTGCCGCGCTGAGCGCGACCACGCCGATCTGGCTGATCTGCGCGCTGGTGTTCGTCTACGGTTTCGTGATGAGTCTGCAATACACCGCGATGAACACGCTCGGCTTCGTGGATCTCGCCCCCGCGCAGGCGAGCATGGGCTCGAGCATGACCAGTACCGTGCAGAACCTGTCGATCAGCTTCGGCATCGCCTTCGCCTCCTTGCTGATGGCCCAGCTCATGGGCAATGCGCAGGTCGGCGCGCACTACATCGATGCCTTCCGCGTCACCATGCTCGTCCTTGGTGCCGTGACCGTGTTGTCGGCGGCGATGTTCCTGCGCTTGCCGCGGCGGGCGTGAAGTCAGGGGGCCCGCGAGAAGTAGCGCAAGGTCGCGTCGGCGTCGCCGGCGACGATATCGCCGGACCAGTCTTCCATCAGCGTGATCAACGCGAGTTTTTCGAATTCGTTCCGGAAACGCTGCACGATGGGTTCGGGATCCGGCACGCGCCGCGCATCGGCGATCAGGCCGAAGCAAACGTTGCCGTTGTAGGACAGGATCGACAGGCCCATGCCGATGGTGCCGTTCTGCGGCACCCAGAACATCATCTCGCGCAGTTCCACGCCGGCCAGATACAGCGGCCGTTTCGGGCCGGGCACGTTGGTGGCGACGGTGGTCGCCTTGCGGCTGAACAGGTCCAGCGCCATGCGTTGCAGGCCCGCTGGCGCCATGCCGACGGCGGCGAGCAGGCCGAACGTGAGCGCCGCCTGCTTGCTGCGCTTGAGCTCGCGCATGCTGGCAGCAACACGCTCGAGCCGGCGCAGCGGGTTGGCCTCGCCCACCGGCAGATCGAGGAATACGAGGCCGAAATGATTGCCCAGTTCCCTGGCATGCTCGAGCGGGCGCAGGTTCACCGGCACCGTGGCGCGGATGGTGACGCCATCGACCTTTTCGCCGCGATCGCGCAGATAGCCGCGCAACGCGCCCGCCGCGCAGGCCAGCAGCAGGTCGTTGACCGTGCAACGCAGGACCCGGCAGATCGCCTTGGCCTCGGCCAATGGCAACGGTTCGGCCCAGGCGCATTGCTTGCGCGCGCCGAGCTTGCCGGCCTTGAACGCGGTCGGCGGATCGTCGGCAAGACTGAGCGCGATCGCCAGTTCGCGCGCGATCGCCGAACCCTCGAACGCCATCGTCGCCGCCAACACCGGATCGCGCAACATCGCGCCGCCCTTGTCCAGCGCCTTGCCGCCGATCGCCATCGCGCGGGTCATGCCCGCGCGCGCAGGCGCGAGCAGGCGCGCGAGCACTCCGCGTTTTTCGTGTTTGAGCCAGCTCTTGGCCGGCCTCACGCGCGGCGCGGCATCGGGCGCGGTGTCGGTGAGCGACAACAGCACCTGCACCAGCGCCAGCCCATCCGCATAACAATGGTGGATGCGCGAAACCAGCACGCTGCCGCCTTCGAAATTCTCGATCAGCTGGAATTGCCACAACGGTCGTGAGTGATCCAGCGGCGTGGACGCCAGCTCGCTGACGAAACGCTCGAGCTCGGTCTTGCCCGCCTTGCGCGGCAGCTTGGCGGCGCGCACGTGCCAGCGCAGGTCGGGCTTGGCGACCGTTTCCCAGACCGCGGCCGAGCCGTTGTCGACGGCGCGCTGCCCGAACCGATGGTAGGCCAGAAAGCGCTCGCCGATGAGCGCGCGCAGCTTGTCCAGCGCCAGCGGCGTGGCAAAGCGCAGCACCCCGGTGATCATCATCAGGTTGGCCGGGTTCTCCATGCGCAACCAGGCGGTGTCGACCTTGGCCATGGGTTCACGGGTCTCGGCCACCGCCTTCGGCGATGCGGCGCGTCTCGTGCTTGTGCTTGCCACCACCTTCCCCTCCGGCCACGACCGCGTGTAGCATCCGGGGATTGCGGGGAAAACGCAATGCTCGTGCCTCCGTTCGCGGGACAAGCGATCGTAAGGATTGCCAATAACATTGGTAGTACGTCATGCCGGCAGGGAATGCCGGCATCCAGGCCGCAGGGATGCCATCCGTGGCCACTGGATTCCGGCGCTCCATGCCGGAATGACGAGCAATTGACGGATTCAACGTGGATCACGGCAGCCAAATCCTCCTCAGCCTCTTCGTCGTCTTCGTCGCCGCCCAGGTCGGCGCGGAAATCGCGCAGCGCCTGAAATTGCCGGGCGTCGTCGGTGAAATCGCTGCCGGCTGCGTGGTCGGGCCTTCCGTGCTGGGCTGGATCGCGCCATCCGCGCCGCTGGAAGTACTGGCCGAGATCGGCGTGGTGTTGCTGCTGTTCGCGGTCGGGCTGGAAACGCGCCTGTCGGACATGCGCCGTGTCGGTCGCAGCGCCTTCGCGGTCGGGGTGCTCGGCGTGATCGTGCCGTTCGTGCTCGGTTCGCTGTGGGCGCATGGCTCGGGCTTCGACTGGGCCAGGTCGCTGTTCGTGGCCGCCGCCTTCGTCGCCACCTCGGCCGGCATCACCGCGCGGGTGTTGCAGGAACTGGGCGCCCTCCAGCGCGAGGAAGCGCGCGTGATCCTTGGCGCCGCGGTCATCGACGACATCCTCGCGATGCTGCTGCTCGGTATCGTCACCGCGGTGCAGGGCGGCGAAGCATTGCGCCTCTCGCACCTCGCCATCGTGCTGGCCGAGGCCGTAGGCTTCGTCGTGGTAATCGGTTACGTCGGCACGCGCGTGATGCGCCGGGCCTCGCGCGCGCTGAATGCGCCGATCAATCCGCTCTCGCCGCTGAGCATCGTGCTGGCGCTGTGCCTTGGACTGGCCTTTGCCGCCACCGAATTCGGCCTGGCCGCGATCATCGGCGCCTTCCTCGCCGGCATGATCGCCTCGGAAACGCCGGAGCGCGAAACGATCGAGCACCAGACCCGGCCCCTGCTCGTCCTGCTCACGCCGTTCTTTTTCGTCATCACCGGCAGCAAGGTGGAATTGAGCCAGCTCGCCAATGCCGAAGCCCTGCTCGCGCTCGCCGTCGTCACTGCCATCGCCATCGTGTCCAAGCTGATCGGCGGCTGGCTCGGCGCACTCGGCCTTGGCACGCGCGGCGCGCTGATCGTCGGCGTGGGCATGATTCCGCGCGGCGAAGTCGGCGTGGTGGTGGCGAGCCTGGGCCTGGCCGCCGGCGTATTCCCGCCGCGCACCTACGCGCTGATCGTGGCGATGTCCCTGCTCACCTCGATCGTCGCCCCACCGGTGCTGGCGCTGCTGCTGCGCGGGAAGCCGCGCTCATAGGACGCCGAAACGACGGATCATGCGCGCCTTCACGAACTGGGTCAGGCCCATGTAGACCACGATCACGGCGGCAAGGAACGCAAAGAACACGCCGGGCAGCGGCACGAAGCCGAACCACGAGGCCACCGGCGAGAACGGCAGGACCATGCCGGCGAGGCAGATCGACACGCTGGTGACGGTGAGCGGCAGGCTGGCGCGGCTTTCCACGAACGGCATGCGTCCGGTGCGGATCACGTGCACGATCAGGGTCTGGGTGAGCAGGGATTCGACGAACCATGCGGTCTGGAACAGGCGCTGCTGCGCGGGCGCATCGGCGCCGAGCACGAACCACAGGAAACCGAACGTGCAGTAGTCGAAGATCGAACTGATCGGCCCGATGTACAGCATGAAGCGCGCGATGGCCTTCAGGTCCCACTGCCGCGGCTTGGCCAGGTATTCCGGATCGACATCGTCGGAGGCGACCGCGGTCTGCGAAAAATCGTACATCAGGTTGTTGAGCAGCACCTGCACCGGCATCATCGGCAGGAACGGCAGCAAGGCGCTGGCGCCAATCATGCTGAACATGTTGCCGAAGTTGGAGCTGGCCGTCATCTTGATGTACTTGAGCACGTTGCCGAAGACCTTGCGGCCCTCGATCACGCCTTCCTCGAGCACGAGCAGGCTCTTTTCCAGCAGGATGATGTCGGCCGATTCCTTGGCGATGTCGACCGCGGTATCCACCGATACGCCGACGTCGGCCGCGCGCAACGCCGGACCGTCGTTGATGCCGTCGCCGAGGAAGCCGACGACATGGCCGTCGCGGTGCAAGGCCTGGATGACGCGCACTTTCTGCTGCGGATTCAGGCGCGCGAACACCTGGGTGGTGCGCGCGGCGACGGTCAGTTCGTCGTCGCTCATCGCCTCGACCTTGGGGCCGGTCAGGAAATTTTCCACCGCGATGCCGACCTGGCGGCAGACGTTGCGCGTGACCACGTCGTTGTCGCCGGTGAGGATCTTCACCGCCACGCCATTGGCGTTGAGCGCGGCAATGGCATCGGCGGCGCTGTCCTTGGGCGGGTCGAGGAAGGCGATGAAACCCATCAGGGTGAGATCGTTCTCATCCTCGCGCGAATAACTCGGCTTGACGCCGATCTCGCGCACGCCAAGCGCCAGCACGCGGAAACCATCGTCGTTCATGTCGCGCGCGACCGCACGCACCTCGGCGAGCTTTTCCGGCGTCATCGGCACGGTCTCGCCCTCGTCGCGCGCCCGTGAACAGACGCCGACCGTCTCCGCCACCGCACCCTTGGAGATCAGGAAATGCCGGCCGGCCTCGTCGTGCACCACCACCGACATGCGCCGACGGCTGAAATCGAAGGGCACCTCGTCGACCAGCGCGAACGCGCTTTTCAGGCGTGCCGCCCGATCCGGTGTTGCGCCATCGAGCACGGCCACGTCCAGCAGGTTCTTCAAGCCGGTCTGGTGGTAGCTGTTGAGCCACGCGAAGTCCAGCACGTCCTCGTTCTCGGCGCCATGGATGTCGGTATGGCGTTCCAGGATGACGCGATCCTGGGTCAAGGTGCCGGTCTTGTCGGTACACAGCACATCGATGGCGCCGAAGTTCTGGATCGCGTTGAGGCGCTTGACGATGACATCCTTGCGCGCCATCTTCAGCGCGCCCTTGGCGAGGTTGATGGCAACGATCATGGGCAGCATTTCCGGGGTCAGGCCCACGGCCACCGCAACCGCGAACATGAACGCCTCGAACCAGTCGTGCTTGGTCACGCCGTTGATCAGGAACACCACCGGCACCATCACCGCCATGAAGCGCAGCATCAGCCAGGCAAAGCGCTTGACGCCCTTGTCGAAGCTGGTCTCCACGCGCTGGCCCACGAGCGAACCGGCCAGTGCGCCGAAGTAGGTGTTCGCACCGGTCGCGGCGATCACGCCCATTGCGCTGCCACTGACCACGTTCGAGCCCATGAAACACAGGCAGCGCGCCTCGAGCGCGGTTTTCGCCTCGGCATCGGACGCGGCGAATTTCTCCACCGGCATGGATTCTCCGGTCAATGCGGCCTGATTGACGAACAAGTCCTTGGCGTGGAGCAGGCGCATGTCGGCCGGCACCATGTCGCCGGCAGAGAGGAACACGATGTCGCCGGGAACCAGGCCGTCGATCGGCACTTCGATCTTCTTCGCCACGCGACGCGGCGGCGTGTCGTCGGCCGTACCATCCCCGGACTCATCGATTTCGCGTCGCACCGTGGCGGTATTGCTCACCATGCGGCGCAACTGCTCTACCGCGCGACTGGAGCGCGCTTCCTGGAAATGCGCCACGAACACGGCCATGACGACCATCGCGAACATGATGATCGCACCGATCTTGTCGCTCAGTTCCGAACCGGTTACCCAGGTGATGACGGCAAGTACGGTCAACAGGACATTGATCGGATTGGTGATGAAACGCTCGAGGACATGCAGCAAGAAGGGTTTCTTCTTTTCCTGCGCGACCACGTTCGGACCGAACTCGGCGGTGAATTCGGCGACCTGCTCCGGCCCAAGGCCATCCGTGCCACTGCCCAGGCGCGCCAGCACGCCGGTGGCGTCCATCCGCGCGTACTCGGCCAATTGGATCGACGCGCGCGCGGACGCCTCGCCCTTGGCGCGCTCACGCGCACCGTTCGGGATCAGCATGGAAAAATTGAACAAATCCAGCATGGCGAACATCCGGCTGAGGCAGCCAGCCATGCGTGCGATTCGGATGCGATGAAGTACGCCTTGCGGCGACGACCGGCACGTTCCCGACTCAAGCGGAAGCGCACCCGATGTGGTGGATTCCGCGGACTACGCTGGAATGACTGCAGTGGTGCTTCTACTGCAAGGGTCCACGGAAGGACGCCTCGTTCTGGGAAGGTGCGCGCAAGGTAGTCGCCGCCACCGGCCTTGTCAACCGGCGCGGTGCGGCCAGTGCCAGCCCGGCACCCAGCACCGCCGCAAGGCACGTCCAGCCCAGATAGCGCAGTTCCACGGACGGGGCGATGATTGGCAGCGCGGCCGCGTAGGCGAGGCCACTGGCGACCGCGGCAAGCGCGCCATCGGCCAGTGGTGACCCGCGCCGCCGCCACGCCACGATACCCGCGCCAACGCCGAGCACGAGGTATGGCCACGCCGCGAACAGCGTCGATGCGTAGCAGCGGTCGAACTGGCGCATGAACCACGCATGCAGCGGCGTCGTGTTGCCGGCGACCGCGGGATTGTCCCGGTACTGCACATCAAGCGGAAAGTACACCAGCTCGCGCGGCCAGTCCGGCCGCTTCGCACCGAACAATCCGCGCGTCACCCGCCAGCGCTGCGCCAGGTAGGCGGCCGGGTGGCGCCAGATGGCCGCCAGCCACGCGCGCCGGATCTCGCCGTTGCGCGGGTCGTCGGGCGCGAGAAACGGCTGGATCAGATCCACATCGGGCGCGGCGAACATCGTCGTGTTGGCATACGGCGCGAAGGCCCGGCGCAGGTGCTCGACGTCCATTCCCGGCCCATGCGTCGACGGCGGCAGCATCAGTTGCCCGGTATCGATCGATACGGCCGCCAGGTCCCACAGGGCGGTTCCAGCGAATATCGTCACACGCCGGTCGACACTCCGCTCCAATGCCATGCCGGCCAACTGCAACATCGCACACAGGCCGGCACTTGCCAGCACGATCCCGAACCAGGATCGCCGGCCCGGCCCCCTGACCGCGCGCAGGCCCAGCACGATCAATGGGAACACCGCCGGCAGCGCATTCTTGCGCACCAGCACGGCCAGCGCGCACAGTGCCAGCGCCGCCGGGATCGTCCAGCGCCCCGGCCGTGTTCC
Source organism: Pseudomonadota bacterium (assembly GCA_018240545.1). GTDB lineage: Bacteria > Pseudomonadota > Gammaproteobacteria > Xanthomonadales > Rhodanobacteraceae > Rudaea. The sequence goes on from JAFEFP010000001.1 coordinate 36,262, forward strand.
GCCCCACAGGCACAGGCCCAGGGCGCAACACAGCGCACCCATCAGCAATGCATCGCTCACCACGGCGGTTTCGATCACGAACACGACCGGTGCACAAGCCGCCGCCACCATGAATGCGAATCGCCGCGGCAGCGTCCATTCCAGGCGTGCAGCCAGCAACACCAGCCCCAACCACAACAGCGCCAGTTGCAGCGCAAACATCGGCGCCGGGCCCGTCGCCAGTGCGTTGCTTGCGCGCCAGAGCCAGGTCATGCCAACGCCATGGATGTTCGTCGTCTGGTGACCGCGCGCCTGCCACCACTGGTAGGCGCTATCGAAACCGAAAGTGCCCGGAAAGAAAGCGATCGCGTAGCACGCCATGGCGACGAGTGCGAAGGCGGCCAACGCCAGTTGCGACCGGCGATCTACCATCACGCCGGTCGATGCAGACACTGCGCCACCGCATCGAAAAAATCCGCCGGTAACTGCGCGCGCGCCGGCACGCGCCACCAACCCGGCTGTGCGAATGCCGCGCATTTGACCGCATCCTTGTCGCTCATCAGCACCGGCAAGGCGTCGCCGAATCCCAGCTCCGCCGCGACGAACGCATGGTGATCCGCAAACGCGTGCTCGATGACATCGATGCCCGTCGCGCGCAATTGCGCGAAAAACCGCTGCGGGTTGCCGATGCCGGCCACGGCGTGCACGCGCTGGCCGGAAAAATCGCGCAACGCGCGCTCGCGCGAATCGGTCAGGGCGACGGCCGAATCGCCGACCAGCTGCATGGGCACTTCGCCGGATTTCGGCTCGCCGCCGTTGCAGATGCGAAAATCCACGGACGCAAGTCGCGCCAGCGGTTCGCGCAGCGGACCGGCGGGAAGCAAACGACCATTGCCGAAACGGCGCTCTCCGTCGATCACGCAGATCTCGATGGCGCGATGCAGTCCGTAGTGCTGCAAGCCGTCGTCGGCGATCAGCACGTCGATGTTGCCGCCCTGCAACAGCAGCCTGCCTGCCTGCGCGCGCGCGCGCGCCACGGCGACCGGAACGCCGGTCGCATCGAAGATCAGGCGCGCCTCGTCGCCGACCAGCGCCGGATCGGATCGCGCCTCGACGCGCGTCGCTTCACGGGCATTGCCGCCAAATCCGCGGCTGATTACACCCGGCTTGTAGCCGCGTTCGCGAAGTGCTTCGACCAGGGCTATCGCCAGCGGCGTCTTGCCGGTCCCGCCGACCGTGATGTTGCCGACCACGATTACCGGCACCGGCAGGCGCACGCGGGGCAACAGGCCGATCGCGTACAGCCATCGCCGCAAGACGCTGAGCGCGCCGAAAATTCCCGCCAGCACGCGCAAGCCGGTGCCCGGCGATCGTGCTCCGTACCAGATGTGCCGTGAGATGGCCGAATCGAACACGGCGCTCAGTGCCCGTTTTCACGAAACTGCATCTTGTGCAGCAACGCGTATTGCCCTTCGCGCGCGAGCAACTGCGCATGCGTGCCGGACTCGATGATGCGACCTGCATCCATCACGGCAATATTGTCGGCATGCTCGATGGTCGAAAGCCGGTGTGCGATCACGAGTACGGTGCGCTGGCGCAGCAGGCGCTTCAAGGCATCCTGGATCAGGGCCTCGCTTTCGCTGTCGAGCGCACTGGTGGCCTCGTCCAGGATCAGGATCGGCGCGTCCTTGAGGATCGCGCGCGCGATCGCGATGCGTTGGCGCTGGCCACCGGAGAGCCGCGCCCCGCCCTCGCCCACGCGGCTGTCGAGGCCTTCGGGCAGGGCCTCGATGAAATCCAGCGCGTTCGCCGCACGCGCGGCTTCGACGATGGACTCGCGCGAGGTGCCGCCCAGCGCACCGTAGGCGATGTTTCGCGCCACGGTGTCGTCGAAGATCACGACTTGCTGGCCGACCCAGGCGATCTGCGCGCGCAGGCTGTCCAGTGCGTAGTCGGACAACGGCTTGCCATCGAGCAGGATGTGCCCGGAATCCGGATCGTGGAAGCGCGGGATCAGGCTGGCCAGCGTGGACTTGCCGCTGCCCGAGCGCCCGACCAGGGCGGTGACGCTGCCCGCCGCGCATTGCAGGTCGACTCCGTGCAGTGCCGGAACCGACGCATCCGGATAACTGAAGGTAACGCCCTGATACGCAATTTCGCCACGCGCGCGCGCCACGCCGGTGCGGCCGCCATCGCGTTCTGCCTCCAAGTCCAGCACCACGAAGATGTCCTGCGCCGCCACCACGCCACGCTGCATGTTGGACTGCACCGTGGTCAGGCGCTTGAGCGAGGGCAGCATGACCAGCATCGCCGTGATCAGCGACATGAAGGTGCCCGGGCTCATCTCGCGCAGGATCGCACCCGGGCGCGTGGCGAGGAAGATCACCAGCGCCAGCGCGAATGCGGCAACGAATTGCACCACCGCATTGGCCACCGAGTTGGTCGAGGCGATCTTCAGGTTCAGGCGCCGGATCGCGTCGTTGACCGCGGCGAAGCGGCCCTGTTCGTAGTCGCGTCCGCCGTAGATCTTGACCTCGCGCTGGCCGCTGACGACCTCTTCGACCATGCCGGTGATCGAGCCGACCGAGTCCTGGATGCGATGGCTGATGCGGCGGTAGCGCTTGCCGACGTACCACACCACCAGCGCCACCGGCGGCGCGAGCACGAACAGCGCCGCCGTCAGGCGCGCGCTGTGGTACAGCATCACGCTGACCTGGCCGATGATCATCAGGCCATCGAGCACGAGGATCTTCAGGCCGTCGGTGCTGGCGTTGGCAACCTGCTCCACGGTAAAGGTCATGCGCGCGATCTGCACGCTCGACGGCTCGCGCTGGAAGAATGCCGCCGGCAGGGTCAGGTACTTGCGGAAAACTTCCTCGCGCAAGGTCTGGATCACGCCGCGCGCGATCCTGGCCATGTTGTAGCCGGCGGTGTACGTGGCCATGCCGCGCACGAGGAACAGGCCGATGATGAAGATCGGCATCCAGAAGATCGTCGCCTTGTCCTTGTGCACGAACAGGTCGTCGAGCATGGGCTTGATGATCAGGGTGAACACCGAACCGCAGGCCGCGTCGAAGATCATGCCGATCATCGCCAGCACGGCGATCGGCCAGTAGCGCGCCGAATAGCGCAGCAGCCGCCGCCAGGTCGCCAAGGGCGACGCGGCGGATTCGGTCGCGTCGCGCGCGCTCACGGTTTGCCTGCGTCCTTGCTGCGCACGGTGGCGATGGACAGGTGCGTGAAGCCGAGCTGGCCGAGCGCATCCATGGCCGTGACCACGGCCTGGTGCGGCGTCATCGCATCCGCGCGCAGGATCACCGGCTGGTCGCGATTGTCGGCGGCGATGTGCTCGATCGCCTGCTTGAGCGTGGCGACGTCGGGATTGAGCACCTCGTTGTTGTCGACGTAGAAGCGGCTGTCCGCGCCGATCATCACGATCAGCGGATCCTTCGGTGCCTCCTCGACCTTCTCCGAAGCCTGCGGCAGGGTAACCTTCATCGCCGAATGCTGCACGAACGTCGTGGTCATGACGAAGAACATCAGCAGCGTGAGCATGACGTCGATCAGCGAGATCACGTTGATCTCGAAATCGTCCTGCCGCTGCGCGCCCAGGCGCATCTCAGTGCCCCGCGGTCTTGCCGCGTGCCGGCGCGGTCGCAGCCGCCGGCACTTCCGCGTGCGCGGACAACTCGTCGATCAGGCGGATCGTCTGCTCTTCCATGTCCACCACGTAACCGGCGACCCGACCGCGGAAATAGCGGTGGAAGAAATACGCCGGAATCGCCACGCACAGGCCAGAGGCCGTGCACACCAGCGCCTGGCCGATGCCGCCGGCCATCTTCAGCGGATCGCCGACGCCCGACACCATCACCGCGAAAAACATCTCGATCAGCCCGAACACCGTGCCGAGCAGGCCGAGCAGCGGCGAGATCAAGGCGATCGTGCCAAGCGTGTTGAGGAAGCGCTCGAGCCGGTGCACGACATGGCGGCCGGTGTCCTCGACGCGCTCCTTGATGATCTCCCGCGAGCGCAGGCGCACCGACAGCGCGGCGGCGAGGATCTCGCCCAGCGGCGAATTCACGCGCAGGGTTTCGATATGACCCGGATCGAGCTTGCGCGTGCGCGCCCACGCCAGCACCTGGTCGCCGAGTTCCGGCGGCACCACGGTCTTGCGCCGCAGGGTCCAGAAACGCTCCAGGATGATGGCCAGCGCCACCGCCGAACACAGTACGATGGGCACCATTGCCCAACCGCCGGCAATCAGGATTTCAAGCACGCGCAAGGCTCCCTCGACGAACCGGCGCAATCATAGCAGCGCCGGGAGGATTTGCGCTGTGGATCAGGCTGCGCAGCTGCACTTGTGCCCCCCTCTCCCGCTGGCGGGAGAGGGGAGCATCGCCGAGGCGTGGGGCTGATCGGGCACCGCCTATCTCAACCTCTCCCCCAACCCGCTGCGCCGCATCACTGGTCGCGTCACCGCGGCGCGCAGGGCGTCGGCACTAGACCACAGCGTCGCGCCCGCACGGGCGCGCGAGACGGCGGTGTAGACGAGTTCGCGGCTGAGGATGCGGCTGCCGGCGTCCGGTGGCAGCAGCACGGCGACGCGATCGTATTCCGAACCCTGGCTGCGGTGGATGGTGATGGCCCAGGCGGTTTCGTGCGCAGGCAGCGCGCGCGGCGAGAAACTGCGTGGGCCATTCGAATCGCCCGCATCGAACCACACGCGCAGTCCATCGCCGCGATCCAGCGCGATGCCGACGTCGCCGTTGTACAGGCCGCGCACGGGATCGTTGCGGGTGACGATGACCGGACGGCCATGATGCCAGGTGTCGCCGACGTCGAATCCGGATTGCGTCGCCAGTTCGCGCTCGATCTGCGCGTTCACATTGGTCGCGCCGAACGGGCCTTCGCGCAGGGCGCACAGGATCTGCGCGTGGCGCAGCAAAGCCAAGGCCTCGGCGGGTTCGGCATCGCTGCGCATCAGGTTCGCGAACCACGCCGCCTGCCCGTGCAGCCACGCGCGCACGCGCTCGCGCGCGGCGCCGGCATCGGAGCAGTCCGACCAGACCAGGTCGCCCGACGCATCCGCCTTCAGCACGCCATCGAGCCAATCCGGATCGCCCGCGCGAATCGCCGCCAGCGCATCGCGCAAGCCGGCGCGCGCGCGCCAGGTGTGGCTCAAGGTGATGATCTGTCCCGCCAGCGGCGCGTCGGAATCCGACGGTGGAACGTCGCCGACCGCGGCCGACAGGCGCTGCGCCAGCGCCGGCGGCAATGCGTTTTCCGGCACGCTGCCGACGACATCGCCCAGCACGCTGCCGGCCTCGATCGCGTACAATTGCGCCGGATCACCGAGCAAAATCAACGTCGCGTCCGCGCGCAACGCATCGACGAGTTGCCGCATCATGGCCTGATCGATCATCGAGGCCTCGTCGACGACGACGATGTCCGCCGCCAGCGGCGCATCCGCGCGATGCGCGAAATCGCCGGACCAGGGCTGGTAGCCGAGCAGCCGATGCAGGGTCGCGGCTTGCGTGCCGGCAAGCCGCGCCAAAATCGGCACGAACATGGATCCGGCGGCCAGTCGCTGGCCGAGTGCCGCCGCACCGGAAATCATGGACTGGGTCAGGCGCTGCACCGCCTTGCCGGTCGGCGCGGCCAGCGCGACCGTCGGCGACGCCGGGAAACCGCATTCGTGCGAGTGACGCAGCAACATCAGCAGCATGCGCAGAACGGTCGTGGTCTTGCCGGTGCCGGGACCCCCGGCGAGCACGAATACGCGCGCGCCGGGCGCGGCGGCTACCGCCACGCGCTGCCAATGCGTGGCAATGGCGTCGCTGCCCGCAAAAAGTTCGCTTACGTCGGCGGCAAGCTGCGCAGCCGTCAACGGCAGGCTGCGCGCACTCGCGCGCTCGCGCAAGGCCTGCGCGAAACGCGTTTCGTTGCGCCAGTTGCGCCAGGTATACAAAGTCGTCCCGCCAGCGGCGACGAACGGCGTGAACACGGCACCGTCGCCGACCCAGGCGTGCCGGCGCAGCGCGCCGATCTGCTGGGACGTAAACTCCGCATCGGCGCCCAGATCGCAACGCACATGGCCCTGCCCTTCGGCGCGGCTTAGCACCGCCGCCGCGCGACCGAGCAGCTCAGATCCACTGCGCGCAGCGACCCAGTTGCCCAGTGCACGGTCGATATCACGTTCGAAGTCGACGGCTTTGTTCATGCGGCAAGCTCCACGCCGGCGAACACGGCATCGATATCCTCGACCAAGGCCACCGGCCAGCGTCGCCGCCACACGCCCGCGCCGGGCGCGAGGCCGACGCCGCGCAGGAACAGGTACACGCTGTCGCCCAGATGCCGCTCGGGCGAGTAATCGCGCAGGCGTCCGCGCAGGTAACGATGCAGCGCGACCGTGTATAGCAGCGCCTGCAGCGGATAATGGTGCTCGGCCATCGCGGTATCGAGCGCCGCACCGCGATATTCCGACAGGCGCTCGCCGAGGCGATTGGTCTTGTAGTCGAGCACGTGATAGCGGCCGTCGTACAGGAAAATCAGATCGACGAATCCGACCAGCATGCCACGCAGCACGGATGCGGCGGCATCACGCGGCCAGATATCCGCAAAGCCGTGCGCGGCACAGACTGCACGCAAGTCGTGCAGCGCCGCGCCGACCGGAAACTGGAAGCCGAATTCAGCAACGCGGTCGGCAGCGGCGATGTCGCGCAAGTACAAGCCGCCGCCAAGATCGGCGGCGATGCTTCGATCGAGCATCCGAGTCAATGCCGTGAGCGACGACTCATCGCCTGCCGAGCGAACGCCGCTTGCGGCAAGTTGCCGTACCAGGTCCGCCGGAGCGAACGGGCCTGCGGGCGCGTGTTCGAGCAGCGCGTGCACCGCGTCGCCGAATTGCCGACCGCGCCAGGCATCCAGCGCGAGCAATTCGGGCTGTGCGGCCTCCGCCACATCGGGCAGCAATGGCCATTCATCATTCGATTCGACCTCATCCGCAGCCGCCGCATCGAAGCTCGTGTCATGGCTGCGCCGCGTAATGCCGGAAAAGCTGTGCGACCACAGAAACGGGCGCAATTCCGGCAGCGGCGTGCGCGCCGCCAATGGCGCCGCGTCGGATTCTGGTTTGCGAAATTCCGCATCGAGCATCGGACACGCGCCGACGGCTTCGAGGCCGGTCAGCTTTGCCGCATTCGCGCAGATGGATTCCTCATCGGGCAACAAGCCGTTTGCGCAAAACGCCTGCCAGAACAGCACGTCGATGCCTGCAATATTCCACGCCGCCGAACCCGCCGCGTCCTTTCGCTCGACCCAATACAGATGCAGCGCTGATTCGGCGCGCGTCATGCCCACGTACAAAAGGCGCAGGCGCTCGCGCAGGTCTTCGTCGAAATGCCGGTCGAGGTTCGCGTCGAAATTTGCCGAACCAAGATCGGCAAGCAGGCGACCACCCTCGCCGTGCAGGCGCAGCACATCCGGCTCGTATTGTCCTTTCCTGCTGCTGATGCGCCAGGCCAGCGGCAGGAACACGACGGGAAATTCCAGACCCTTGGCCGCGTGCAAGGTCATAAGCTGCACGCGCTCGGCGTCGGACTCGATGCGCAACCTGTGCGCCTTGCCCGCTTCTTCCATACCCTTGTCTTCGCCGCGCATCGCGGCGAACCAGGCGATGACGCCTTCGAGTCCGGCCTCGCGCGCCTCGCGTTCGGCGACCAGCTCACCGAGGTGCCGCAGGTCGGTGAGCATGCGCTCGCCGTCGGGCAAGGAGAGCAAATCGGCTGCGCGTTGTTCGATCATGTCCGCGATCGCGCCGAATGCGCCGCGTGTTGCCGCCAGCGCATGCCAGCGCGCGAAGCGATCCAGTTGTGCCTCGAAGCCGCGCGCGTCGTTCTGCCAATCCAGCAGGTCACTCAGGTTCGCGCCAAGCAGGTTCGTCGCCAGCGCGCCGCGCGCGGCGGCGGCATCGTCCGGATTCAACACGGCGTGCAGGAACAGGTGAAGTTCCGCGGCAACCGGAGACTCGAACACGCTGCCGTGCCCGGCGCCCACGCAGGGCACGCCGCGCGCGAGCAGCTTGCCGCGCATGCCCGCGACCTGCCGATTGTTCGGCAACAGCACCGCGATTTTTCCGGCAGTCAGCGGTTCGCCGCCGATCGTCACCGCATCGTCGTTCAGCAGTTCGACGATGCGTGCGGCGCAGTCGTCCAGCGCCAATGCCTCCAGACCGCCAAGCGAGGCCAACTGCTTGCCGTTCTTGTCCACTGCATCGCCACGGAACAGGTGAATCTTCAGCGGCGTGGCATCCGGCGCACCGCCACGCGCAAGGACTTTCTTTTCCGCCTTCTTGCCCGGCTCAACTGGACTGTAGCGAATGCGCGCATCGTTGAAACCACCATCCGTTTTCGCATACAACGCATTGCAAGCCTTGATCAGCACCTCGCTGGAACGGTAGTTCGTGTTCAACTGGAACTGCGCGTCGGCGCTGCTGCGCGCACCGAGGTAAGCCTCGACATCGCCACCGCGAAAACCGTAGATCGCCTGCTTGGGATCGCCGATCATCGCCAGCCAGCCACGCTTGGCACCGTTCGCATCGCGGTAGATGCGGTCGAAGATCGCGAACTGGCGCGCGTCGGTGTCCTGGAATTCATCCACCAGCGCAATCGGGAATGCATCGAACAGGCGCTGCGCGAATTCACGGCTGTTGCCAACGCGCCCATGCACATTGTCGATCAGCATGGAATGCGTCGAGCCTTGCAGGCGCGCCGCGCGCAGTGGGATTTCCCTGCGGCAATATTCGAAGGCCTCGCGCAGCACGGCGCCACGGATGAAGATGGTTCGGCGTTTGAGCAACACCCGCAAGGATTGCAGCGACCGGATCAGCGGATGCTCGCACAGGCGCACCTTGGCGGTATCGCGCTGCTGGTCGTCGAGCGCATTTGGTTCGAAACTCTTGTCCAGGCCCGTCTGCAATGTTTTCAAAAGATTCGTGCCTGAAGACAGCGCATCGTAGATTCGAATCAATCGCGTGCGCGCCGCGCTATTTGATCGCTTGAAAAGCGTGACATCGCAGAGTGCCTGAATCTGCTCAACGCATGGCGGCTCACGCAATGACGCAATCATCGCGTCGATCGCCTGCAACCCATCCACCGGCAAGACCTCGGCATCGTGATTGAGCAAGGACGCCAGATCGCGTGCCAGCGCATCCGGACCCGCCTTGAACAACGCCTCGGCCTCATCGGGCAGGACATCATCGCGATCCAGGTAACGCCGCCGCCAGAAATCCTCGACACATTCGCGCCGCAGCGCCGTTTCGTCCAGGCGCACGTCGCGGCCAAGCGCCGCGCCCGCATCCAGCGGGAAATCGCGCAGCACGCGCTGACAGAAACTGTGGATCGTGCCGATGGGCGCACGGTCGAAGTCCATGCGCGCGAGCCGGATGCGGCGCAACGCGACCTTGGCCGTATCCGTATTCGGATACCGGTTCTTCAACCAGCCGCGAGTCTCGCTGTCGTCGGCTGCATCGGTGGCAACCAATCCTGCCAGCCACTGTTCGGCATCGGCAAGGCGCGTGCGCAGGCGCTGTCGCAGTTCCTGCGCAGCGGCGTCGGTGAAGGTGACAACCAGTATCTTGTCCACCGTGACTTCGCGTTCGAGCAGCAGGCGCAGATACAACGCGCCGATGGTCCAGGTCTTGCCGGTGCCAGCGCTGGCCTGGATCAGCACGCGATACGGATCGGACAGATTCAGCGTTTTCCAGTCCAGTGCGGGCAATGGCGCGTCGCTCATGCCGCCTCCGTGTGCAAGTCGGCAAGCAACACGCGATGTCCGGGATCAAGCACGCCGGCAACGAGCAGGCATGCTGCCGCGAATGTCCTGGATGCCGCTGATTCGCCATCGAGAAAATCCAGAGCGCGCGCGAACAGTTCGGCGTAGCCGGGCGCGTAGTCGCGCTCCCCCGTATTTTGATTGCCGCCTTCCCAAGCGCTGCGCGCATTCTCCCAACGCGCACCTGCCTTGGCTGAGCACCAGGCCCAGGCGGTCCTGGGCGCGAACAACAAGGGGCGACCCGCGCAGTCCAGCACCTGCCGCGACAGGTCCCCGATTCCGGCGCGAAGTTGTTCCGGCGATTGGGCCGCGATGGATTCGAGCAATGGCACGTCGCGTGGTGCTTTGGCCTTGTCCGGAAACTCCAGGAACGCGCCTTCAGCGTCGATGCCGGACAACTTCAGTGCCGCCCAGTCCAGGTAGAACGGCACCAGGTCGCGAAACTCGGCGACGCGATTCATGCTCAGGCCCAGCAATACGCAGCGGCCATCGGCGCGCACTAATACGTCGTTCACCGTGCCGGTGATGCGCATGCCGAGGCATTCAAAGGCAACCGCCTGCGCCTGCCGGCGCGCACCGGCGCCGAGGATTTCGCGCGCCATGGCCAACACTGGCTGCGCGCGCCCACGCGCTTGCGCATAGGCGCTGGCGCCGATCGCTCCCGCCGCGAAGGCGCCGGTTCCCGCAAGCCCATCCGGCATTGTCGGCGGCAATTCGGATCGACCCGCTTCCAGCGCCGCCATGCCGAGGCGCCATTCGATGCGCTCGCGCCGATCCGTCGTGGCGCGCAGCGGCTCGCAATCGCGATTCGCATCGTCCTCGAGCTCGCTGCGGTCGATGCCTGCCAGCAGTTGCAACTGCGACTTGATCGGATCGCGCCAGAAGCGGCGCAGGCCATCGAGCGTCAGCGCGCGGTTGCCGGTCGATGCCGGCCGCTCGCCGGACAAGTCGATGAACGCCGGCGCGGCATCCAGCGCGCCGACGCGATGCGCCCATGTGCTCGCATACGAGAACAGCCGGGTGTCACTCTTCGGGCCATC
>JAFEFP010000200.1 GCA_018240545.1 Pseudomonadota bacterium
CGATCCAGAAACCGATCAGGGCCGCCGCGGGGACGCGCACGAATTCGAGGAACAGGCCGAGCGGCAGCACCAGGCCCAGGCGCGCGCGGGGAAACAACGCGAAATAGGCGCCGACGATGGCCGAGACGGCGCCACTGGAACCGACGATGGGCGCATTCGCACTCGCGAGCGTGAGTGCGCCGGCCAGATTCGCCAGCGCGCCGCCCACGAGGAACAGGAACACGAAGCGCAGCGAGCCCAGGCTGCGCTCGGCCGGCAGGCCGAAGATCATCAGGAACAGCAGGTTGCCGATCAGATGCAGCCAGCCGACATGGATGAACAAGGCGGTGAACAGGCGCGCCAGACGCAGTTGGAACCATTGGACGAGCGGCGGCAGGTGGGTATCGAACAGGTTCGACGGCACCGTGCCCCAGCGTCGCAGCAGCTGCAGGCGTGCGTCGTCGGGCAGGATGGAAAGCCAGGCAAAGACCGCCACGCAGATCGCGATCAGCGCGATCGTCGCCCAGGGCCGTGCCGGTTTGCGCTGCTGTTCGAGGCGGACGAACACGGCGCCGCCGACTCAACCGCCGTCGCGGGGAAAGAAAAAGCGCTGGCCCTGGAATTCCAGCACCACGCCATCCGGGCGGATTTCGCGCAGGGTCACGTTGTCCGGCGTGGTATCGCCCTCGGTCATGCGCGTACCGTCGAGGATGACGAAGCGCTGCTTCGGATCGGCGGTATAGACGTGCATGCTCAACTTGAGTTGCGGCAGCGCCTTGCGCGTGGCGAACGGCAATTCATAGTAGGCGGGGACGTCGAGCCGGGGTGCGGCGTTGTGTGGCAGCGCAGCCGCGGCCGGCACGGGTGCGGTATCGGGATGCACCGTCGCGGGCGGGGTGTAACCACGCGTGTCGGTCGTCTTCGGCGCACGTGCAAGCGGCGCCGGCGGTGCGACATGCTCCGGCGCTGCGGGCAACGTGGCGGTGGGCGCGGAAGCCGGGGGCGCGGGACGCATCGTGGCGACCGCGGCGCTTCCGGACAGCCTGCTGCCGGGTGCGTGCTGCGTTGCCACGCCGGCATTGCGTTGCGCTGCCGTCCGGACCTGCGCATCGTTGCCGGTTGGCGGATCGCCAGGTCCTGGCGCGGGCGCCGATCGAACGGGCGAATCCGGCAAGCGCTCGGACGCGGCGCGCGTCGCGGCCGGCGCGGATGCCGTCACCGGCGAAGTGGACGCCGGTTGGCTGGTTCCATGGCGTCCCAATCCCCACCACAATCCGAATCCCAGGGCCAGTGCGATCGCGATGATCGCCCACACGGGACTGCGTTCGCGTCGCGCGGGCGTGAACGGCGTGCCGAGATCCGGCGCCTGCCCCAGGCGCCGATTGGCTTCGGATTTCTTCAATGCTTCGAGGATCAGCGACATGGGCCCATCGGTGCGGCGTGAGAACGACTATTGTACCGCGCGATACAAGTGCGGCCCGGATTCGGAAAGTGCCGACAGCGCGAACAGGGTTTCGGGGCCGACGATGCCATCGGGCTTGATGCCGTAAGCGGTTTGCAGCTTGCGCACGCGCTCTTCCAGCGCCGCATCGAAATAGGCCGGCCCGGTGTCGTCGGCCTTGCCGCCGTCCATGCGCGCCAGCTGCGCCTTGATCCAGGCCACGCCCGGTCCCGCATCCCCGGTCTGGAGGGTCGCGGGAATGCCCGCCGGCAACTCCCACACCGCGCTGAATTCGCCGTTCCAGACATGCGCCAGTTCGGGCTTTTTCAGCGTGCGCGTTTGCCCTCCCAGCGCGAGCTTGACGTGTTGTGCATCGACGCCGAGCAGCAGCGCGTCAACGCCGCTGTTGCCGTCGCGCAGGGTCAGGATCAGCGGACGATCGAAGCGTGCCAGTTGTTCCAGCGTGCCGGTGCCGCGCAGGCAAGCCAGGCCTGCCGCGATGGTTCCCGGGCAATGCGCCGCATCGCGCACCGAGACCTGGGCCGAATTGACTTGCCAGCGACCGAGCAGTTGCGTCCATGCGGTCAGATTCGCGTCGGGCGTGTGCGCGATGGCATTGCGCAGGCTTGCCAATGCCGTGTCGGGCGGCGGTGGCGCGGGCTTGGCCACGGCTTCGGCGACGGCCGGTGCGCGGTTGAGCCAATGCCACGAAGCGGCTCCAGCGGCGAGCGCCAGCACCGCCCCGGCCGCCAGCCAGCGCCCGTAGCGATGCATCCAGTAGCGTGCGTGGCCGGGCAGGGTCTCGTCGGCGGCGCGGTCGATCAGGCGCTCGCCGAGGGACTCCTGTTCGCGCGCGAATCCGGCCATCAAGGTGCGGTCGGCGACCACGTTGATCACGCGCGGCACGCCGCCCGAGCGCCGGTACAAGGTGCGCAGGCCCAGGCGCGAAAACGGCGAGCGCGCCGCGCCGGCCACCGCCAGGCGATGACGCACGTAGGCCTCGGTCTCGGCGCGATCCAGGGGCATGAGGTGATAGCGCGCGGTGATGCGCTGCGCGAGCTGGCGCAACTGCGGCTGGTGCAACTTGTCGCGCAGCTCGGGCTGGCCCAGCAGGATGATCTGCAGCAACTTCTGCGTCGGCGTTTCCAGGTTCGTGAGCAGGCGCACCTGTTCGAGGGACTCGATGGAAAGTTCCTGCGCCTCATCCACGATCAGCACCACGCGCAGGCCCTGCA
>JAFEFP010000201.1 GCA_018240545.1 Pseudomonadota bacterium
GAAACGCAGATGCGCAGCTTGGACAAACCCGCGGCGCGCAACGCGGTCAGTTCGCCGCTGGTGGCGAGCGTACCCATGCCGAGCAGGCCGCCGATCAGCGCCGCATAGCCGAAGAACTGGTAGCTGCGCCGCGGCACGGTAAGCAGGGTGTAGGCCACGGCCTTGCTCAAGGTGTATTGCCCGGTGCCGACGTCGTTGATTTCGCCGACGAAGGCGCGGAACGCGTCGAAACCGACCAGGAATCCCCACGTCACCAGCACCGCGCCGAGCACGGAAATCGCCACCAGCTTGTCGACCTGCTTGAACGCGGCCGTGCGCATCAGGCCGCTCCCGGTTGCGTGCGCCAGCGCGCGGCTTTTGGCCTGGGCAACTTGTCGCTGCGCCAGATCAGGTACGCGGCGATCAGCGCGGCCGGGATCTGCACCCACCAGAAGCCGATGCGCTGATCGAGCTTGCCCTGCGTGAGCCAGGAACGATCCAGCGCCAGGAAGTTGTAATAGACGAACCAGGCCAGCAGCGCGATCAGCAGGCGCGCGTAGCGCGGCTCGCGCGGGCTGGACCTGGCCAGCGGCAGGCCGAGCAGCACCAGCACCAGCACCGATATCGGCGCGGCGAGCCGCCATTGCAGCTCGACGCGCTGCACCCGATCCGGGCTCGACCACAATTGCGCGACCGGTGCGCTGCGCTTGACCGAATCCGGCGTCGCGTCGGTATCGTTGTCCGGCAACTGAATGTCGTTGCGCGCGTAGCGCATCAGGCGCCAGTTGTCCTGGCCCAGCGTGCCCTCGACGCGAAAGCCGTCGTTCAAGCCGAGAAAGCGCTGGCTGCCGTCGGCATCGTGGAACAGTTCGCCGCTGGCCGCGGTAACGATGCTGATGGCGGTGGTTCCATCCTTCGCATTCGCGCGTTCGCTCTCCAGAAACAGCTTGCGGAATTTCGTGCCATCGGCGTTCATGTCCTCGACATACATCACGCCATCGTTCTTCGGCAACGCGACAAAGCGCCCGGGCTCGAGCCCGGCGATGATCAGCGAGCGGCTGGCCTCTTCCTGCAGCGCATTGGCCTGACGCACGGCGGCGGGCGCGAGCCAGAATGAAACCAGGGCGATCGCAAGCGCGACGGGCACGCCGAACAGCGCCAGCGGGCGCAACAGGCCCGTCGCCGGCAGGCCCGAGGCGGCGAACACCGCCATCTCGCTCTCGCGGTACAGCCGCCCGTAAGCCATCTGCACGCCAATGAAGGCCGCGAGCGGCACCAGCAGGGTCAGCGCATCGACCGTGCGCAGGCCGACCAGCGCCAGCAGCAGGTCCGCGGCGACGCGACCGCGCGCGATCTTGGTGAGCAGGTCCGCCAGCGTCGCACCCACCGTCACCAGCAACAGGATCGCGGTGGCGGCGACGAAACTCCACAACAGTTCGCGCGCCAGGTAGCGGTCGACGATACGCAGCATCATTCAATCCGTTAAACTGGGATGTTCGCCACGCGATTGCACAACGCACCGCGTTCAGGTTTGCATAAGTCTAGCGGCTCGCCGCGCCATGCACAGGATTTTCCGATGACCCTCCGCTTCGAACTCACCCAGGACAGCCCCGAAACCTGCGCCGCGCCAGGCATCGTCGCCGGCGTGTTCGAGGACGGCACGCTCAGCGCGGCCGCCGCGCGCATCGACGTAGGATCCGGCGGCGCGATTCGCCGCCTGTTCGAATCCGGGGACGTCACCGGCAAGCTCGGCAGCGCGCAGGCGCTGTTCGCGCTGGCCGGCATCGCCGCGCCGCGCGTGCTCGTCGTCGGCCTCGGGGAGGCGAAGAAATTCGATGCCACGCGCTTCGCCCGCGCCAGCGCCGATGCCGCACGCGCACTGAAAAACCTGCCGCTGGATCGCGCCGTGTCGTACCTGACCGAGCTCGACGTGCCGGGCAAGGACATGGCGTGGAAAGTCCGCAGCGCCGCGATCGCCAGCGACGCGCAGGCCTACAAGTACACGGCCACGTTCAAGCCCAAGCCCAGGCCTTCGCGTCCGGAATTCTGCGCCATTGCGTTCGCCGCACCGGCCAGCGCAGCCCCGGCATTGACCCAGGCCGGCGCGATCGCCAAGGGCGTGCGCTTCGCGCGCGAGCTCGGCAACCTGCCGCCGAACCTCTGCACACCGGCCTACATCGCGGAACAGGCGCGCCAACTCGCGCAGGAACATCCGGGCGCAACCTGCGAGGTGCTCGAGGAAACGCAAATGCGCCAGCTTGGCATGGGCGCCCTGCTCGGCGTCGCGATGGGTTCGGCGAATGCGCCGCGCCTGATCGCGCTGCAGTGGAACGGCGCGGGCGACGCAAAGCCCTGTGCGCTGGTCGGCAAGGGCGTCACCTTCGATTCGGGCGGCATCAACATCAAGCCCAGCGCCGGCATGGAAGAAATGAAATTCGACATGTGTGGCGCCGCCGGCGTACTCGGTGCCTTCCTCGCCGCGGTCGAGCTGAAGCTGAAACTCAATCTCGTCTGCGTCGTGCCGGCGGTGGAGAACATGCCCAGCGGCAGCGCGCAGCGCCCGAGCGACGTCGTCACCACGATGTCCGGGCAGACGGTGGAGATCCTCAACACCGACGCCGAAGGGCGCCTGATCCTGTGCGATGCCTTGACGTACGTGCAGAAA
>JAFEFP010000202.1 GCA_018240545.1 Pseudomonadota bacterium
GCGGATGCTCCAGCGCCGCCAGCACGCGGCGCTCGCGCTGGAACAGGCGCTGTTCAAGCTCGGAATACAGCCCGCGCCGCAACAACTTGATCGCTGCCAGTTGCCGGAAGTCTGCATCCTCGCGCTCGCCGAGGAAAACCGCCGACATGCCGCCCTGGCCGAGCGCGCGCACGAGGCGAAAGGCGCCGATGCGGCTGCCGATCAGGCCCTCCAGCGCGAGGTCGCGCGCGGCCAGGCGCGTGGCGTGCTCGCCCGCGGTGGTGTCGAGAAAGCCGTGGCCGCCGTGCGCGTCCAGCAGCTGGCGCAGGCGCTCGCGCAGGCTCGCATCGGGCACGTGGCTTTCGAGCCAGGCCGCACGCGTATCCGGCGGCTGGTCGAGCACGGCATCGAATGCCTCGCGCAAGGCATTTTGCGTGGTGGAATCGGTGGAGGTTGTCATCGCCACGAAGAACGCCGTTGCGTGCGCCGCTGCGACATCATTGCGCCAGCGCATCGTGCAGGAACGCGCGCGCAAACGCCCAGTCGCGATCGGCCGTGCGCCGCGTCACGCCGAGTTGTTCGGCCACCTGCTCCAGCGGCAGGCCGGCGAAATAGCGCAGCTCGACCACGCGTGCGGCGCGCGCGTCGGCGGATTCCAGCTGCGTCAATGCCGTGTCCAGCGCCAGTGCGCTCTGCGCGTCGTCGATGGCCAGGCGCGTGTCGCCGCCGGTCAGGGTCACCGCGATCCAGCCGCCGCCGGCGCATTGGCGCAGATGATCGCGTGCGCGGTCGGCGAGCAGATGCCGCATCGCGCGCGCGGCATAGGCGAAAAACTGTGCGGGGTGGGAAAACCGCAACCCGTCCTTGTCGCCGATGCGCAGGTACAGCTCATGCACCAGCGCGGTCGTGTCGAGCGTGCCGCGCTCGCGCGCGCCGAGCTGGCGCGCGGCCATGGCTTTCAGGCGCGCATAGACCGCGTCGAACAGGGCGTCCGTCGATTGCGGCGCAGCGGGCGAAGGATTGTCGAGCATGCGTTCTCCCGGTCCGGATTCTAGTGCCAATGCTGCGGCGCGGCGTGGCAAACCGTCATGGTTCGGGTATCAAGGCGCGAATCCGATGAGGGGGAGGGTGGCCCGCCGCGAGCAATCGCGGCGGGTTTTTGTTGCTTGCGGAACCGGACATCCTGCCGCGTTCCGCAAGAATACGCTTGCGGCAAGGCCGCACCACGTTTCCCGCCACCTTCGCCCCGGCGAAGGCGACGTTGGTACGTCCGCGTACCCCGGCGCTTTTCGCCCCGTCCTCGTGCACAATCGCGCCATGTCTGTGCGCGCCGAACTCGAAGATTTTGTGCAAAACCGCTACGCGCAAGTGCTGGCGCGCTGTCGCGCGGCAGGCGTGGTGTTGCACGATGACGCGGGCGTTGCCGAGCACGTGCAACGCGTGCTGCTGGCCAGCGATTTCGCCTTCGATGCATTTTCGCGCGATCCGCACCTGCTCGACGCGGATGCGCTCGCACGCCTTGCCGATCCACGCCATGCCGACGCCCGGCCGCTGGAGCTGTCGGCAAGTCTGGACGAAGCCAACGCGATGGCAGCCCTGCGCCGCTATCGCCGTGCCGAGGCGCTGCGCCTGATCTGGCGCGACATCAACGGCTTGGACCACGTCGAACAAACTCTGGCCGGCTCCAGTGCCTTGGCCGAAGCCTGTCTCGCCGCCGCGCTCGCGTTCGCCGAAGCGCAACTGGCGCGCCGCCACGGCACGCCGCGCAATGCCGAGGGCGTGGCGCAGCGGCTGGTCGTGATCGCGATGGGCAAGCTCGGCGGCGGCGAGCTGAACTTCTCCTCCGACATCGACCTCATCCTCGCGTTTGCGGAGAACGGCACCAGCGACGGCGAGCGACCTATTGCCAACGAGGCATATTTCGCGCGCCTGGGCCAGATGCTGGTCAAGCTGCTTGCCGAGATCTCCGTGGACGGTTTCGCGTTCCGCGTGGACCTGCGCCTGCGTCCGTTCGGCAACGCCGGGCGCGTGGCCTTGCCCTTCGCGGCGATGGAGCAGTACTACCAGCGCGAGGGCCGCGACTGGGAACGCTATGCCTTCATCAAGGCGCGCCCCGTCGCCGGCGACATCGCCGCCGGCAAGCGCCTGCTCGAAACACTGCGCCCGTTCGTCTATCGCAAGTATCTGGATTACACCGCCTTCGCCGGCTTGCGCGAGATGAAAGCCCTGATCGACGCCGAAGTCGCGCGCAAGGACCTGGCGACGAACCTGAAGCTTGGCCCGGGCGGCATTCGAGAAATCGAATTCGCGGTGCAGTTGCTGCAGATGATCCGTGGCGGGCGCGAGCCGAGCCTGCGCGAGACCGGCCTGTTGCCCGCGCTGGCCGCCTGCGAGCGGCTCGGCGCGCTGACGGCGGCGAGCGCGCGCCGCCTGCGCGAGGCCTACCGTTTCCTGCGCCAGCTCGAGAATCGCGTGCAGATGCTGCGCGACGAGCAAACCCACGATGTGCCCGAGGACGCGTTCACGCGCGCACGCCTGGCCGCGGCACTCGGCCTTGCCGACTGGAACGCACTGGAGCGCGACCTGGCGCGCGTGCGCGGCGAAGTCGCCGCCGAATTTGCCGACCGGCTCGGTCCCGGTCCGGCGGAGTC
>JAFEFP010000203.1 GCA_018240545.1 Pseudomonadota bacterium
CGGCGACAACTACTACGAGGCGGGTGAAACGGTTCCGGGATCGTTCGCGACTTTCGTGCACTTTGCGTCGCCGTCATCTTCGGCGCAACCACCCGATGTCATGCTTCATGTCGCCCAGGCGTCGCTTGAGAGCAATGGGAATCACGACTACCTGGTGCAGGCGATTCCAGCCGGTGTCGGGGCAGTGTGGGCAGACAACTTGTATGCTGTCTACCAATCGGGCATCGGATTCGGATCTTGGCGCCCGGTGCCGCTGTTGCCGCCGGTTCCCGGCAATCCATCATTGGCAGGTTCCAACGGAGTGTTCCTGCCGGATCCGATTCCGCCAAACCAAGTGTTGCTGAATCTGCCCATGGCATCGTGCTCATCGACGCCTTGACTGGCCCACCCATTGGTTCGGCCTCCGGAATCCGAAAGCCTTTCGTCGCAAATTTGACTCTGCAGTTCCCGCGATCCGCGAGTGGCACACGGCAGCCTCTATTCTGTGCCAGGGGACGCGGTACGCGAGTTGGCCCGGTTGCGGGCCCAAGCGTGACTTTAGCCCTATAGCCAACTCCTGCCGTGGGAGTAAGCTCGCCAGACTGTCTGGGTCGAGCGCAGCGGGAGGGCTTCATGCTCAAGTCTTGGGTGACGTTGTTGGGCGCGGCAGGATTGTTCGCCGCTTTTTCGGCGCAGGCCATCACGGCCGACGAGTTGATCGCGAAGAACGCCGCCGCGCGCGGCGGACTGGACAAGATCGCGGCGATCAAGACGCTCAAGCTCGAAGGCAAGATGCGCTTCATCGGCGGCTTCGGCTCCATCGACCTGACCTTTGCGCAATACAAGCAGGCGCCGGATTCGGTGCGCACCGAGGCGAGCGTGCAGGGCTTGACCCAGGTGCAATCCTGGGACGGCAAGGAGGCCTGGCAGATCTCGCCGTTCCAGGGCCGGCGCGATCCCGAACGCATTTCCGCCGACGACGCCAAGTCGATGGCCGACGACGCGCCGATCGCCGGCTCGCTGATCGGCTACAAGGAGCGCGGCAACCAGGTCGATTACCTCGGCACCGAGGACGTCGATGGCACCAATGCCTACAAGCTCAAGGTCACGTTCGGCAATGGCGACATCGAGTACGTTTATCTGGATCCGGATCACTACGTCGAGATCCGCACGGTCGGCCAGCGTAAGGTGCGCGGCACGCTGATCGAGGACACCAGCGACTACGGCGATTACGAGCTGGTGGACGGCGTGTATTTTCCGTTTTCCATCGATTCCCGAACCCGCGGCGACGGCGGCGAATCCGTGCTGACGGTGGAAAAGGCGCAGGCCAACACACCGCTGGACGCCACGTTGTTTGCCTTTCCATCCACTCCGAAATCCGCCACGCCGAAGTCCGGCCAATAAGCGAGGAGACCGATCATGAAAGCCATCCATCGTCATCTCGCCCTGGCCGTCGCGGTGGCCAGTCTTTGCGCCGTCGACGCGGGCGCGGCCGCGGCCGAATCCACGGACTGGTCGCGCTTCGATGCGGGCGCGATCTCTGGCCTGAACATGCGCAACATCGGTTCGGCGACGATGAGCGGCCGCATTGCGGCGCTCGCGGCCGTCGATGAAAAGGACGGCAAGACCACGCTGTATGTCGGCGCGGCGTCCGGTGGCGTGTGGAAGTCGACCGACGGCGGCACCACGTTCAAGCCGGTGTTCGACCGCGAGCCAGTGCAATCCATCGGTGCGATCACGGTCGATCCCGGCCACCACGAGACGATCTGGGTCGGTACCGGTGAGGCGTGGACGCGCAATTCGGTTTCCATCGGCGATGGCATCTACAAATCCACCGATGGCGGCGACACCTGGAAGCACATGGGCTTGCCCAACTCCGAGCGCATCGCCAAGATCATTGTCGATCCGAAGGACGGCAACACCGTCTACGCCTGCGTGCCCGGCAAACTCTGGAGCGATTCGGCGGACCGCGGCCTGTACCAGACCACGGACGGCGGCGCACACTGGAGCCTGATCCTCAAGGGCGGGAACCTTTCGACCGGTTGCGCATCGATCAGCATGGATGCGGACAACCCCGGCGTGATTTTCGCGGGTATGTGGGACTTCCGGCGCAAGGGCTGGACGTTCCGCTCCGGCGGCGAATCGCCGACCGCGAAATCCGGCAGCGGTTTGTATCGTTCCGCCGACGGCGGCAAATCGTGGACGGAAATCACCGCTGCCGCGAACAAGGGCTTTCCCGCGAAACCTTTCGGTCGCATCGCGGTGGCGGTCGCGCCGTCGGATTCGAAGATCGTGTACGCGTTCGTCGAATCCACCGATTCGGCGCTGTTCCGCTCCGATGACGGCGGCAAGACCTGGGAAAAGCGTGACAAGAGCCAGCTCATGGTCTGGCGCCCGTTCTACTTCGCCAATCTCATTGTCGATCCGAAGAACCCGGACCGCGTGTTCAAGCCGGATCTTGCCCTGATCCAGAGCCTGGACGGCGGCAAGAGCTTCGCCAATGTCGGCGGCGCCACGCATGGCGACCACCACGACATCTGGATCGATCCGCGTAACACACAGCACGTGTACACCGGCGACGACGGCG
>JAFEFP010000204.1 GCA_018240545.1 Pseudomonadota bacterium
TGCCGCTCGATGAACATTTTCTCGCGTCCCACCCCCGAGGCGCGCGGTCTGGGCATGACCAGCCAGCGCGCGCGCGATCGCCTGATCGAGCGGCTCAAGGCCGAGGGCATCGCCGATCGGCGCGTGCTGGATGTGCTCGCGCGCCTGCCACGCCACCTGTTCATGGAAGAGGCGCTGGCTTCGCGCGCCTACGAGGACACCGCGTTGCCGATCGGGCTGGGCCAGACGATTTCGCAGCCCTGGGTCGTGGCGCGCATGACCGAAGCGCTGATCGAGCCGAAGATTCCGGACAAGGTGCTGGAGATCGGCACGGGTTCGGGTTACCAGGCCGCCGTGCTCGCGGCACTATGTGGCAGTGTGTACACGGTCGAGCGCATCGAGGAACTGCTGCGCGACGCGCGCCGGCGTTTCCGCAAGCTTGGCATCGACAACATCCGCAGCCGGCATGACGACGGCCGGCTCGGTTGGGCGGAATACGCACCGTATGACGCAATCATGCTCACCGCCGCAGGCGAGGCCGTCGATCCGGCACTGTTCGACCAGCTCGCGCCCGACGGCGTGCTGGTCGCGCCGGTCGGGCCGGCCGGTGCGCAGCGCCTGCTGCGCTACCGCCGCGACGGCGGGGAGTGGAAAGCGGAAGTGCTCGGGCATGTCAGTTTCGTGCCGCTGCTCGGCGGCGTGACCTGATGCGCCTGTTCAAGCCACTCTACGAGCTCGCGCTGCGCTGGGCCGCGCATCCGCGCGCGGAAGGCTATCTCGCCGGATTGAGCTTCGTCGAGGCCTTCATCTTTCCGGTCGCGCCGGAGTTCATGCTCGCGCCGATGACCCTGGCAAAATCCGCGCGTTGGGCGCGTTACGCAACGATCAGTCTTGCATTTTCCCTGCTCGGATCGCTGATCGGCTACGCGCTGGGCCATTTCGCCTTCGACGCGTTGCGCCCACTGCTCGCCGATTCGGGCCTGCTCGCACACCTGGACAAGCTCGTCGCCGAATTCCGCGCCGATGCCGCCGCGCATCCGTGGAAGGCGTTCTGGCTGCTGGTCGCGGCCGGCTTCGTGCCGATCCCGATGAAGGTGGCGAGTTGGGCCTGCGGCATCGTCGGCATGCCGATCCTGCCGTTTCTCGCCGGCATCGCGGTCGGCCGCGGCAAACGCGTGTACCTGTTGTGCGGCCTGATCCGCCTCGGCGGCGAACGCGCGGAAAAGGCGATCCATCGCTGGATCGAATGGATTGGTTGGGCCGTTGTCGCACTGGTCATCTTGATTGTGATTTACTTGCGCTACCTGCGCTGAGATGAAACCGATGCGGACTGCTGCCACAGCGATGCGGCGAAGCGTGACGATTTTCGGCGCCGCCTGGCTTGCCGGTTGCGCGTCGAATGCGCCCGCACCGGTAGTGGACCTGTCGCTGCCGAACGAGAACGCTTCAGCGGAGACGGCGGCCGCAGCGGCGGCCACAAGCTACCGTGTGGCACGCGGCGACACGCTGTACTCCATCGCGTTCAAGCACGGGCTGGATTTCCGCGACCTCGCCGCATGGAACGGGATCGGATCGCCGTACCGGATTTTCGTTGGCCAGGATTTGCGCCTGAGCGCGCCTGCGCAAGCTGCGCCGGTTGCGGCGCAACCCGTCGCCGAGCCGCAGCCCGGTCAGGCTGTCACGACCGGCATTGCCGACACCGCGACGACCACGCCGCTGGCTTCGACGGCGACAGCGCCCAAGCCGTCGGCCTTCGAACCCATCGCGGCGCCGGCGCCCACTGCTCCGGCTCTTCCGTCCGCAACGCACGCGCCCGCCACGCAGCCGGTTGCGGCGGCGCCAAAGCCGGTGGAAACCGTGCCGAAACCGGTCGAGACTCCGGCGCCAGTCAAGCCTGCCGCGGTGTCCGCGAAGCCGGCGGAAAACGCCGCCGAGCTCAATGCCGGGGGCGTCGCCTGGCGTTGGCCCGCCGATGGGAAGGTCGTCGGCACCTACGTTTCCGGCGATCAGACCAAACAGGGACTGGACATCGCCGGCAGTGCCGGGGATGCGGTGCGTGCCGCCGCCGACGGCGAAGTCGTCTACAGCGGCAACGGCCTGATCGGCTACGGCGAGCTCATCATCGTCAAGCACAACGCCAACTTCCTGTCCGCCTACGGCCACAACCGCAAGCGCCTGGTCAAGGAAGGCGAGCATGTAAACGCCGGTCAGGAAATCGCCGAAATGGGTTCGACCAGCGCCAGCCGCGACGAGCTGCACTTCGAGATCCGCAAGAACGGCAAGCCGGTGAATCCGCTGGATTACCTGCCGGCGCGGTAACCAACGTCGCGATCCGTGAGATCACGCGTCCCCAATCTGTAGACTGTGTCCGCAGCAAAAAAGGGGAATCCATGAAAGCGAAGATCGCGTTCGTCGCGTGTGTGGCCCTGTCGCTTGGCGGCTGCGCGGTCGAGCAGTACCGGCCGTTGACCGATTCCGGGATCAGCAAGGGCACTTATGAGGCCGACCT
>JAFEFP010000205.1 GCA_018240545.1 Pseudomonadota bacterium
ACCGACGGCAACGGTGTTGTGCAAGCCGAAATAACTGCCGTCAAGCGACAGCGGATCCGGCTTGAGGCCGAAATACTGGTTGCCGAATTCGGCGGTCGCCGCGAAGCCGACCGCACCCGCGGGCAACGGGAACAGTTCGGTATTGTCGACCGTCAGCGAAAAGGTTTCGGCGCGGCTGGTGTCGTGGTCGATCGAGTCCTGCGTTATCGAAGCGAATTGCGCGGGCGTCAGCGGCGTGTACAGGCGCTCGTGCGGCGCGTAGTACTCCAGGTAGCCCGAATCCGGATCGACGCCGAGCGAGGGGCCGAGATAGAACATCTGCGCCTTTGCCGCGACCAGCGCCGGCCACTTCGCCTCGAGGTCGTTCTGCGCGTGGCTGAACATCGCCTCGTAGTTCCACGCCTCGCCGAACGTGCCCTTGATGCCGGCGTTGAGCGAGTAGGTGTTGTTGATGTTGCGGATCATCGCGCGATCGAAGCCGCCATTCTCTTCGTACGTGAAATATTGGCGCTGCCATTGCTCGACCTGGTCGGTCGCCGTGTTGTAGAACGGCGTCGGCGAGGAATCGCCGTTGACCGGATAGCTGTTTTCCCATTTCAGCTGCGTGTTGTAGGTTTCCTGGTGCGACGTGCTGTATTGCAGGTCGGCGAAGAAATCCATGTGGTCGCTGAAATGATAGGTGGCCGAGCCGTAGAAGTTCGCCGCGCGGCGGCCGTTCTGCATCGTGCCATAGCGCACGTCCGCCAGGCTGCCGCAATACATGCCGTAATTGCGGCGTTCCAGATATTGCACCGTGCCCTGATTCAAATACGACAATGCATCGCACGTCGCCTTGCCCGGATCGATGTAGTTCTCGTCTCCGTCCATGATGACGAAAGTCGGTGCGGCGACCCGCGTCGGGCTGGTCGCATAGCGCGGATCGTTGGTGCGCGAAGCGAGGAAGCTGCGCTGGTACGCCCATAGCGGTTTCTGGTTGTACAGCTCGATGCCGAAAGTCGAATCGAACTTGTCGTTCGACCAGCCGCTGGTCAGGGTGAAGCGCTGCGAGGCCGCGCCGCCATGCTCGGTGTCGCCAGCGCGGAAATCCAGCGTCGTGCCGTCGGCCTTCTTTTTCATGATGAAGTTGACGACGCCGGAGATCGCGTCCGAACCGTAGATCGCCGAGGCGCTGCCGGTGAGGATTTCCACGCGCTCGATCATCGAGGTGGGGATGTTGGTGATGTCGGTGAAATTGCTCTCGCCGTTGTACGACTGCGGGTAATCCGCGATGCGCCGGCCATTGATCAGCACCAGGGTGTGGTTGGGACCGAGGCCGCGCAGGTCGACGGCCTGGGCGCCGTTGGAGAAACCGTTGGTGACCTGGTTGTTGTCGATGTTGCCCAGGTTCTGGCTCAGCGAGGTCATGATGTCCGCCGCCGTGGCGAAACCGCGCTGCACGATGTCCTTGTCGGTGAGGATGGTGATCGGCGACGGGCCTTCCACCTGCGAGCGGGGAATGCGCGATCCGGTGACCTCGATGGTTTCGAGCTTTTGCGTTTCCGCGGAAGTAGCGCTACCCGTGTCCTGGGCCCATGCGCCGATCGAAAACGCGCAACAAAACAACACCGGCACCACGCCAGCCAACCTTTTCGTATGCATTTCCGAGCCCCTCTTGAAATCAGAATCGTCGGGCGTTGTCATTGCCGACACCGCCGCCCCCAGGCGTATTCCGATAAAAAGTCATATATTCATGGCAAAAAGTCGGATAACGTCCCAATCGCTTGATAGCACACGCCTGCTTTCGAGACAAGGATGGCAAGTCACTGCCTTGGAACCCACAGGAGTACCCAACATGTCCGGGATACCGAAGCCCAACAGCACGGTGTGTTTTTGGGTTGTCGCGTTCATTGCCGCATTGGCTGGCGCGATGCCCGCGCGCGGCACCGCCGCAGAGCCGGTGCAAATGGCGTTGCACCAGGGTCTTCGCGATGCCCATTTCGATTACTTCGTCAGCGGCGATCCCGCCGCGCCGCGCGCGGCGCATACCGAGCGCGGCTATGCCCTGATGGGCGGCGGCGGCAGCGTGGATGCGGCATTCCGTTTCCTCGCCGAGCGGGCCGGGCATGGGCACATCGTCGTCTTGCGCGCGGCGTCCCCCGAGGATGCCTACGATCCGACCGACGGCGACATCGACGAGGATTTCGTCAAGCGCTGGGGGCCGGTCGCGTCGGCGCAGACCATCGTGTTCCGCAGCCGCGAGGCGGCATCCGATCCGCGCGTGCTCGCGGTGCTGCACGGCGCGGACGGAATCTTCCTTGCCGGCGGCGACCAGTCGCGTTACGTCAGATACTGGAAAGGCACGCCGGTGAACGTGGCGCTGGATGCGCACGTGCGCGCCAACCGGCCCATCGGCGGCAGCAGCGCGGGTCTGGCGGTCCTGGGTGGGCATGGGTATTCCGCATTCGACGGGGGCAGCATGGAATCGCGCGTGGCGTTGGT
>JAFEFP010000206.1 GCA_018240545.1 Pseudomonadota bacterium
CGGCGCCGGCTGCGTCATCCTCCCTCACTTGACTCTGGACCACGCTCCGGGGTTTAGACTGGCACCATGGATACCAAACCCGCAATGCATCTGACCATCGGCGCCGTCGCCAAACGCACCGGCGTCGGCATCGACACGATCCGCTACTACGAGCGCGAAAAGCTGTTGCCGGCGCCACGACGGCGGCCTTCCGGCTATCGTGATTACGATGCGGCCACGGTCGAACGCTTGCGTTTCATCCGCCGCGCCAAGCAGCTGGGTTTTACCCTGGATGAAATACGCGATTTGCTGGCGTTGTCGGCCGATCGCGAGCGCGGCGTGAAGAGCGTCAAGCTGCGCGCGCAGGCGCGCCTTGGCGAGGTCGAGGCACGCATTCGTGAACTGCAGCGCGTCAAGCGTGGTCTTGCGCAACTCATCGATGCCTGCCCGGGCCACGGCCCGCTCGAACGATGCCCGATCCTGCGCGCCTTGGGCGAGGAGAACGATGCATGAATGCCCATCACGAAACCCACACGCACGGTCACGGCCACGCGGGCGGGACTTGCTGCGCATCGTCAAGGCACGCATCCGATCACGCGCCGGCACGGGCCGTGACCGACCCGGTGTGCGGCATGCAGGTTGATCCGCACAAGAGCAAGCATCATGCCGAACACGCCGGTCGCGCGTATCATTTTTGTTCGGCGCGTTGCCGCGAGAAATTCATCGCCGAACCGGCACGTTATCTCGGCGCGGCGATCGCCGATGCCGCGCCGCCGCCCGCCGGCGCCGTCTACACCTGCCCGATGCATCCGGAAGTGCAACAGGTCGGTCCCGGCCATTGCCCGAAGTGCGGCATGGCGCTGGAACCCATGCTGCCAAGCGCGGATGCCGAGGATGATGGCGAGCTGCGCGTGCTGGCGCGTCGTTTCTGGGTTTGCCTTGCCCTGACGATTCCCGTGTTCGCCGTCGCGATGGGGCCGCATTTGTTCGGCTGGCATCTGCCGTCGCCCTGGGATCGGGTTGCGGCGTGGATCGAGGCAGCGCTTTCGACCCTCGTCGTGCTCTGGGGTGGCGCTTCGTTCTTCCTGCGCGGCTGGCATTCGCTCAGGCCCTGGTCGCCGAACATGTACACGCTCATCGCGCTCGGCACTGGAGTGGCGTGGGGCTACAGCGCCATCGCCTTCGTCGCGCCGGGAGTCTTTCCGCCCGCCTTCCACGACGCGCATGGCGCGGTCGGCGTGTATTTCGAGTCCGCGGCGGTGATTGTGACTCTGGTGCTGCTCGGCGATTTTCTCGAGCTGCGCGCGCGCCGGCGCACGGGTTCCGCATTGAAGGCGCTGCTGGGACTGGCACCGAAGACCGCCCGCCGCATCGATGCGGACGGCAGCGAACACGACGTACCACTGGATGCGGTGCATGCCGGCGATGTCTTGCGCGTGCGCCCCGGCGAGAAAGTGCCGACCGACGGCGTGGTGCTGGAGGGCGCGAGCCACGTCGATGAATCGATGCTCAGCGGCGAGCCGATGCCGGTCGAAAAATCAGTCGGTGCAAAGCTCGCCGGCGGCACGATCAATCAGGACGGTGCGCTGACGATGCGCGCGGAAAAGGTCGGCGGCGAAACGCTGCTGGCGCAGATCGTGGCGCTGGTGGCGCAGGCGCAGCGCTCGAAGGCGCCCTTGCAGCGCATCGCCGATCGCGTCGCCGCGTGGTTTGTGCCCGCGGTGGTCGCCGTGGCCGTGCTCGCGTTCATCGCCTGGGCCGCGATCGGCCCCGATCCGAAACTGGCGCATGCGCTGATCGCCGCGGTGTCGGTGCTGATCGTGGCTTGCCCGTGCGCGCTCGGCCTCGCCACGCCGATCTCGATCATGGTTGCGAGCGGTCGCGGGGCGCAGGCGGGCGTGCTGTTCCGCGACGCCGCCGCGATCGAGACGCTGCGCGAAGTCGATACGCTGGTGGTGGACAAGACCGGCACGCTCACCGAAGGCAAGCCGGCCCTGATGGGCGTCTACACATTTTCGGGGTTCGATGAATCGCGCGCGCTGGCACTGGCGGCTGCGCTGGAGTTGCCGAGCGAGCATCCGCTCGCACGCGCGGTCGTGGCGGGTGCGCGCGAGCGCCGCGTCGCCATCCCGAAGGCCGCGCAATTTTCCGCGCTGACGGGTCGCGGCGTGCGCGGCACGGTCGATGGCTTGGTCGTTGAGCTGGGCAATCCCAAATTGATGCAGGAAAGCAACATCCGCGTCGATGACGCGGCCCACGCACGCGCCGAGGTGCTGCGCGGGCAGGGCGCGACCGTGGTGTTCCTTGGCGTCGATGGCAAGCTCGCCGCGCTGATCGCCGTGGCCGATCGGATCAAGCCGGGCACGCCGGACGCAATCCGCCAGCTGCATGCGGCGGGACTGCGCATCGTCATGCTCACCGGCGACAACGCGACGACCGCGTGGACGGTGGCGCATGCGCTGCGGATCGACGAGGTGCGCGCGGA
>JAFEFP010000207.1 GCA_018240545.1 Pseudomonadota bacterium
GTGAATTCGTCGACGATGATCACCTCGCCGTCGCGCACGATGTATTCCTGGTCGCGATGGTACAGGGCGTTGGCGCGCAGCGCCGCATTCAGGTGATGCACGATCGCCAGATGCTTGGTGTCGTACAGGCTTTCGCCTTCGCCGATGAGGCCTTCCTCGCGCAGGATCTGCTCGGCGTGCTCCATGCCGTCTTCGGACAGGTGCACCTGCTTCTGCTTTTCGTCGACGTAGTAGTCGCCGGGGACGGGCGGCTTGTCCGGCTCGCTTTCCCTGGCCTGGCGCGTGAGCTTGGGAACGATGCGGTTGATCTTGATGTACAGCTGCGGCGAATCGTCGGACGGACCGGAAATGATCAGCGGCGTGCGCGCTTCGTCGATCAGGATGGAATCGACCTCGTCGACGATGGCGTAATGCAGGCCGCGCTGGTGGCGCTGCTCGCGCGTCAACGCCATGTTGTCGCGCAGGTAGTCGAAGCCGAATTCGTTGTTGGTGCCGTAGGTGATGTCGGCGGCGTAGGCGGCGGCCTTGTCGCCGTGCTCCATGCCCGGCCAGACCACGCCGACGGTCATGCCGAGGAAGCCGTAGACCTTGCCCATCCAGGCGGCGTCGCGCCTGGCGAGGTAGTCGTTCACGGTGACCACGTGCACGCCCTTGCCTTCCAGCGCGTTCAGGTACACCGGCAAGGTCGCGACCAGGGTCTTGCCCTCGCCCGTGCGCATCTCGGCGATCTTGCCCTGGTGCAGGACCATGCCGCCGATCATCTGCACGTCATAGTGACGCAGGCCCAGCACGCGGCGCGACGCCTCGCGCACCACCGCGAACGCTTCCGCCAGCAGCGCATCGAGCCGGGCGCCATCAGCCAGACGTTTGCGGAACTCGGCGGTCCTGGCACGCAGTTCGTCGTCGGAAAGGGACTGCAGCCCCGGCTCCAGCGCGTTGATCTTCGCCACGGTCTTGTACATCTGGCGCAGCAGGCGTTCGTTGCGGCTGCCGAAAACGCCGGTCAGGATGCGATTGAGCATGGGTCAGCTGGAATTTGGAGGGAACGGGTCGAGCGGCCGCGCACGGCGGCCTCGGCGGCAGGCCGCCGCATGATACGGCGCTGCGCGCATAATTCAAGCCAATGGGGACGTGACGGCGAAATTCAAGGCTTTCGCATCAGGTCCGTTTCACCGCCGCATTCACGTAGGCGATCGGGTTCACCGGGCGTCCGCGCAGCCAGACTTCGAAATGGCAATGCGGTCCGGTGGCGCGGCCGGTCTGACCGACCTTGGCGATGACTTGCCCGGCATGCACGCGCTCGCCCACGCGCGCGAGGTTCCGGCTGTTGTGCGCGTAGCGGGTCATGTAGCCGTTGCCGTGGTCGATCTCCACGACGTTGCCGTAGCCGCTGCGATCGCCGACGAAGGTCACCACGCCGTCGGCCACGGCATGGATGGCGCTGCCGAGGGGTGCATCGAAGTCGATGCCCAGGTGGTGCTCGACCCCGCCCGAGATCGGATCGGTGCGCGACCCGTAACTCGAACCGATGTAGCCATCGGCCACGGGATAGCCCTTGGGCAGCAGTTCGTTGTCGACGCGGCGGTCGAGCAACAATTGCTCGAGCACGTTCAGGCGCGTCTCCTCGTCCTGGAACTGGCCGCGCAGGCTGGCGATGTTTGCCGCCAGATCCGCATTCAGCGGTTGCGGCCTGGCATTGGCATCCTCCGGCCCGCCCAGGCCGGGGTCGGAAGCGAAATCGAATTCCGCGGCGTCGAGCTTGCCCACCTGGGCCAGGCGTTGGCCTAGCGCATCCAGGCGCAGCGCCCGCGCCTGCAACGCGCCGAGTTGGATGGCGAGTGCGTTCAGGTTGCGCTGCGAGGAGGACTCCAGGTGATCCACGCTCAGGCCTTGCGCGCGCACCTGCGCCTTCAACGCGCCCAGCTCGCGCAGGGCGCGGCTTTGCGGATTGGCAAACAGCAGCGCTGCCGCGAAACCGGCGCCGCCGAAACACAGGATGCACAGCAGGGCGAGGCCCGCCAGCTTGGCGCGCAGGCGCCAGCACTTGAGATCCAGCGCCCTGGGCGTGGCATGCGGCTTGGCGACGATTATGATGTTCATGCCATTGGCTTCTTTCATCCGGGTTCCACCATGCAAAGTGCAGCTTCCAGAAAACGTCTCCCCGCCAAGGCCGTCAGCGAGGTTCCCGCCGTCGCCGCGCTGGCCGCGCATGCGAGGGCGTTGGACGCATTGGACCGCACGTTGCGCCAGAGCCTGCCCGATCCGCTGCGCCGCCAATGCTGTCTGGCGGACCTGCGGGCCGGTCGGCTCGTCTTTCTGGCGTCTTCCCCGGTCTGGGCGGCAAAACTGCGCTTCCATCAGGCAACGCTGCTCGCCGAGGCCCGCAAGGTCGCAGGCGCCCCGATCGGGAAATTCGCCGTGAAAGTGGCACCCCTGCCCCCCGTTCCCCCGGAGCAGAT
>JAFEFP010000208.1 GCA_018240545.1 Pseudomonadota bacterium
TCACTACGGCATCGCGCTGGATACCGTGCGCACGGCCTTGCAGAACGCGAATGCAAACCGGCCCACCGGATTCGTCGAACTCGACGACAAGCACTGGCAGATTGCGACCAGCGACCAGGCGCGCGCAGCCGCGCAGTACCGCGACCTGATCCTGGTCTGGCGCAATGGCGCGCCGGTGCGCCTGTCCGATGTCGCGGACGTGGAAGACTCGGTCGAGGACACGCGCAACCTGGGCCTTGCCAACGGCGAGCCCGCTGTCATCGTGATGCTGTTCAAGCAGCCCGACGCCAACATCATCGCCACCTGCGATCGCGTGACCGCGCTGTTGCCGCAATTGCAGGCTTCGATTCCGGCCGACATGCAGCTCACCGTGGCGATGGAGCGCACCAGTACGATCCGCGCCTCGCTGCACGATGTGGAACGCGCGCTGGTGATCGCGACCCTGCTCGTGATCGGCGTGGTGTTCGTGTTCCTGCGCAATGCGCGTGCGACGCTGATTCCCGCCGTCGCCGTGCCGGTTTCGCTGATCGGCACGTTCGCGGTCATGTACCTGTGCGGCTTTTCGCTCGACAACCTGTCGCTGATGGCCTTGACGATCGCCACCGGATTCGTGGTCGATGATGCCGTGGTCGTGCTCGAGAACATCACCCGGCACATCGAGGCCGGCGTGCCGCGCATGCGCGCGGCCTTGATCGGCGCGCGCGAAGTCGGCTTCACCGTGCTGTCGATGAGCTTGTCGCTGATCGCCGTGTTCCTGCCGATCCTGCTCATGGGCGGTATCGTCGGGCGCTTGTTCCGCGAATTTTCGGTGACCTTGTCGGTGGCGATCCTGGTGTCGCTGGTGGTTTCGCTGTCGACCACGCCGATGTTGTGCGCGCGCTTTCTGGTCCACGATGCGAAGAAACTGCCGAGCCGCTTTGCACAAGCCAGCCAGCGCACGTTCGACGCCGTGCATCGCTTCTACGAACGCACCCTGCGCGCGGCGTTGGCGGCGCCGGGGCTGACCATCTTCACCTTGTTCGCGACGGTGTGCCTGAACGTGTTCCTGTACGTGCAGATCCCGAAGGGGTTCTTCCCGAGCGAGGACACCGGCCGCCTGATCGGCGGCGTGCGCGCCGACCAGAGCATTTCGTTCCAGGCGATGTCGGCGAAGATGAAGAGCCTGATGAAGATCGTCAAGCAGGACCCGGCCATCGATACCGTGGTCGGCTTCACCGGCGGCGGCGGGCACAGCAATGGCGGATTCATGTTCGCCTCGCTCAAGCCGCTGGCCGAACGCGGCGGCGTGTCGACCGACGATGTCATCAACCGATTGCGCCCGAAGTTGAGCCGTGAGCCGGGCGCAAGGCTTTTCTTGCAGGCGGCGCAGGATATCCGTTCCGGCGGACGCCAGAGCAATTCGACCTACCAGTACACCTTGCTCAGCGACGACCTGAATGCCCTGCAAACCTGGGCGCCCAAGATCGCGCAGGCGCTGCAAGGCGTGCCCGAAGTCACCGACGTCGACAGCGACCAGCAGGACAAGGGCCTGCAGACCAGCCTCGTGTTCGATCGCGACGCGATCGCTCGCCTGGGGCTGACCACGCAGCAGATCGATGCCGCGCTCAACGATGCGTTCGGCCAGCGCCAGGTGGCGACGATCTACAACGCCATGAACCAGTATCACGTGGTCATGGAAGTCGCGCCGCAATTCCAGCAGGATCCCTCCGCGCTCAAGGGCATCTACGTGCAGAACAAGGCCGGCGAAATGGTGCCGCTGGCGGCGTTCTCGCATTTCGCGCCGGGCAGCGCGCCGCTGTCGGTCAACCACCAGGGCCAGTTCGCCGCAACGACGATTTCATTCAATTTGCCGAAGGGGGTGAGCCTCGGCGAGGCCTACACCGCCATCGCCCTGACCATGGCGCGCATCGGCGTGCCGTCCTCGATCCACGGCAGCAGTGCCGGCACCGGGCAACTGTTCGCGCAATCGGTGAGCCAGGAACCGTGGCTGATCCTCGCCGCGCTGTTGGCCGTCTACATCGTGCTCGGCGTGCTCTACGAAAGCTATGTGCATCCGCTGACGATCCTGTCGACGCTGCCGTCGGCCGGAGTCGGCGCGATCGTCGCGCTGCTGATCTGCCGCACGGAATTCAGCCTGATCGCCCTGATCGGCGTGATCCTGCTCATCGGCATCGTCAAGAAGAACGCGATCATGCTGATCGACGTGGCGCTCGACGCCGAGCGCACGCAGGGCATGAACGCGCGCGAGGCGATCTTCCACGCCGGCCTGCTGCGCCTGCGTCCGATCCTGATGACCACGCTCGCGGCCATGCTCGGCGCGCTGCCGCTGGCGCTGGGCTTCGGCGAGGGCGGCGAGATGCGCCGGCCGCTGGGCATCTCCATCGTCGGCGGCTTGCTGGTCAGCCAGGTGTTGACGCTTTACACCACGCCCGTGGTGTACCTGTACATGG
>JAFEFP010000209.1 GCA_018240545.1 Pseudomonadota bacterium
GGTGGTCCTGCTGGTGGGGCACGTGGGCGCGGCCTTGTGGCACCACTTCAGGCAGCGGGATGATGTGCTGATGCGGATGCTGCGCGGCAGCCCGAAACGGCATGGAGGTGCGCAATGACGAAGTGGCTTGGGTGGGTTGGCGCGCTGGTACTGGCGCTATGCATCTCACCGGCATCGGCGCAGCCGTGGCAAGTGGATGCCGCGCACAGCACGCTCACCTTCACCAATACCTACCAGACGGTCACCTACACCGGACAGTTCCGTCGCTTCAACGCGAAGATCGAATACGACCCCGCCGATCTCGCGCACGCCAGGTTCGACGTCGAGGTCGATATCGCCAGCCTCGATACCGAGAACAGCGAACGCGACCATGCCGCGCTGGGCACGGCGTTCTTCGATGCCGCGCGATTTCCGCAGGCGCATTTCGTCACCACGGCGTTCCGCAAGGCTGCGAACGGCGAGGTGCTGGCCGACGGCACGCTGACCCTGCGCGGCATCAGCAAGCCGGTGACGCTGACCGTGAAGTTCGTGCAGAAGGGCGGCGATGCGACGTTGGACGTCACCGCGCAACTCAAGCGCCTCGACTTCGGGATCGGTACGGGCGAGTGGGCCGATCCGTCGATGATCGGCGATGCGGTGACGGTGCAAGGGCATTTGCTGCTGGAGCCGGTGCGTGCGCCGGGCGTGCAACCCGCTGCATCGGCGCGGAGTGGATGAGCATGGGTACGAGGCACGCCGGACAGCACGGATTCCGTCGCAAGGTCGATGTTGCGGCCGTTGCATGGTGTCCCTCGGCCATGACGCGCGGCGTCGCGGTCAGGAACATCGCGGAAACCGACGGCCTGGAGCTCCAGATCGTGCGCATGGAACCCGGGGCCGCGTTCCCCGAGCACCGGCACGACAGCCCGGAATTCATTTACATCCTGGAAGGTGAGCTGGTCCAGAACGGCGAACGGCTGGGTCACGGCTGGGCCAGCGTTTCCGGCGCCGGCACCGTCGATCACGACGTGCATTCGGATACCGGCTGCACGTTCCTGCTGGTCGATCGACCGTATCGTCCCGGCGGTGGATGAAGCCGATCAGGCTTGCAGGAATTCACGCAGTGCCGCTGCGTCGAACGGCCAGTCGAGTTCACGCCCGGAATCTTCGTCGCGCAGCA
Source organism: Pseudomonadota bacterium (assembly GCA_018240545.1). Lineage (GTDB taxonomy): Bacteria > Pseudomonadota > Gammaproteobacteria > Xanthomonadales > Rhodanobacteraceae > Rudaea. Next base: position 1,160 of record JAFEFP010000209.1, read on the forward strand.
CCGGCACGCGCGTGCCGTAGCGCGCTTCCAGGTCCGCATCGTCATCGATCCACAGGCTTTCGAAATCCGGCGCACGCACGCGCGCCAGCAGCGCGACGGCTTCGTCGCACAGCTTGCAGTCGTCGCGCTGGTAGAGGCAAAGCTGCATCGTGCGATTCCGGACGGCCCGGCGCATACAATACCGCCGCCTCCACGGTGAACCCATCATGGCCGTAAGCACCTTCGACATCTTCAAGATCGGCATCGGGCCGTCGTCCTCGCACACCATCGGGCCGATGCGCGCGGCGGCGCGTTTCGTCGAACGCTGGCTGGCCGAAACCGGCGACCTCGCGCGTTGCGTGCGCGTAACCGCGGAGTTGTACGGCTCGCTGGCGGCGACCGGGCGTGGCCACGGCACCGACAAGGCGGTCTTGTGCGGGCTGGAAGGCAACCGGCCGGACCGGATCGATCCCGATGCGATTCCGCCCTTGCTCAAGCGCATTCGGGAAACGGGGCGCATCCGCCTGCATGGCACGCACGCAATCGGCTTCGACGAGAAAGCCGACCTGGTCTGGAACAAGCGCCAGAAACTCCCGTACCACGTCAACGGCATGCGTTACACGGCGTATGCCGCGCATGGCGAGGTCATCGTCACGCGCGATTACTACTCGGTGGGCGGCGGCTTCGTGGTCAACGCCGACGAGGCCGCGGCCGACCGCATCGTGGCTGACACCACGCCGCTGAAATATCCGTTCCATTCCGGCGATGAGTTGATGGCGCTGTGCGAACAGCATGGTTTGACCATCGCGCAGGTGATGCTGGAAAACGAAAAGGCCTGGCGCAGCGAGGCGGCAATCCGCGCCGGTCTGCTGGAAATCTGGAAGGCGATGCAGGATTGCGTCGCACGCGGCCTGCGTTCGCCGGGCGAATTGCCGGGCGGGTTGCACGTGAAGCGCCGCGCGCCGGCAATGGCGGCGGAATTGCGCGAGCGACCGGAAGCCGCGCTGAAGGATCCGCTGACGGTGCTGGACTGGGTGAACCTGTATGCGCTTGCGGTCAACGAGGAAAACGCCGCGGGCGGACGCGTGGTCACGGCGCCGACCAATGGCGCGGCCGGCATCGTGCCCGCGGTGCTGCATTACTACGACCGCTTCTGCCCGAAGTCGGATGAACAAGGCGTCATCGATTTCCTGTTGACGGCCGGTGCGATCGGGATCCTCTACAAGGAGAACGCCTCGATCAGCGGCGCCGAAGTCGGCTGCCAGGGCGAAGTCGGCGTCGCCTGCTCGATGG
>JAFEFP010000020.1 GCA_018240545.1 Pseudomonadota bacterium
CGGTTCCACAGCGCGGCCAGCATCTGGCCGGTCTGGTTGCAGTCGTCGTCGATGGCCTGCTTGCCGAGGATGACGATCTGCGGCTGTTCCTTCTCGATCAGATTGAGCAAGGTGCGCGCGGCGGTCAGCGGCTGGATCGCGTCGTTCGTCACGACATGGATGGCGCGATTGGCGCCCATGGCAAGGCCGTTGCGCAGGTGCGCCTGGCAGTCCGCAGGGCCGATGGTGGCGACGATCACCTCGGTCGCGATGCCCTTTTCGCGCAGGCGCAGCGCTTCTTCCAGCGCGATGTCGTCGAACGGATTGGCGGACAGCTTCACGCCAGCGGTTTCCACGCCCGAGCCGTCCGGCTTGACCTGGATGCGCACGTTGAAATCGACGACGCGCTTGTAACCCACGAGTATCTTCATGATTCGGCAGTTCCTGGATCGTCTGCCCGCAGCGCGGGCCGGTGGAACGCGAATTCTACCGTGCCAGGACGGCGTTTGCGAAAAGCCCGGCCGATCCGGGCGCGTGCGCGAAAAACAGCGACGGCTCGGTCAGTTCAAGCTCCAGCAGGCGCGGCGTGCCGTCGCTGTCGTGGATCAAATCGACGCGTGCGTACAGCAACGGTTGCCCGAACGGAATTGCAGCGAGTGCACGCGCGGCCAGTTCACGTTCGGCGGTGCTGGGTGTTCGCGGCGTGATGTGCTCGGCGGCGAACAGCGCGCGGGTCGGACCTTCGCCGCGCCGGAGCAGCGGGCCCTTGCGGATGGCGTGCGAGAATTGTCCGTCGAAGTAGATGAGTGCCGTTTCGCCATGCTCGTCGACGTGATCCAGGTACGGTTGCAGCAATACGCTGCGGCGCGCCTCGAGCAGGCGCCGCACGTGCGCTGCGGCAGTGTCGCTCTCGCTCGCGTGATGGCGCTGCGCATCGCGCGAACCGGCACCGATGGCGGGTTTGACGACGAATTCGTCTGAGCGGTGATGTTGCAGGAAATCATCGAGGCCGGATGCCGCATCGTCCTCCGGCTCGACGAACACGCTCGGCACGATGGTCACACCGGATTGTTCCAGATCGCGCAGGTAATGCTTGTCGGTGTTCCAGCGCACCACGTCGAGCGGATTGAGCAAGCGCGTGCAACGGGATGCGCGTTCGGCCCAACCGAGGAATTCCGGCAGGCGTTGCGTGTAATCCCACGGCGAGCGCAGCAGGGCCAGATCAAAGTGCGACCAATCGGTGCCGGCATCGTCCCACGCCGGCGTGGCGACCTGTGCGCCGGCATCGCGCAGTGCGGATTCGAGTGGGGCAAGGTCTTCGTCCAGATCGCGCGCGGCGTCGGCGGTGACAAGGGCGATATTCGGCATGGTCACAGATTCTGGTAATTCGGCCCGCTGCCGCCTTCGGGCGTGGTCCAGGTGATGTTTTCGTACGGGTCCTTGATGTCGCAGGTCTTGCAGTGCACGCAATTGGCGGCATTGATCTGCAAACGCAGGCCACCGGCGTCGTTCACCATCTCGTACACGCCGGCGGGGCAGAAGCGCGTGCACGGATTCTGGTATTCGGTGACGCAGCGGCCTACGCAGATGCTGGTGTCCGGCACCTTCAGGTGTATCGGCTGGTCCTCGTCGTGTTGGGTCGAGGCGAAATACACCTCGGCGAGTCGATCGCGCGGCGGCAAGGTGCGCTCGATCCATTCGCGTTTCGGCCCTTCAAACGTGCCGATCTTGAGCAGCGATGAATAGTCGGCGTGATTGCGCAGTGTCCACGGCGAGTAGCCGCAGGTCACCGTTTCCCAACCGGCGTTGAGCATGCCGACCACAAAGCCCTTGCGGAATCCCGGGCGGATGTTGCGCACCTTGCGCAGTTCGCGCATCACCGCGGATGCGCGCAACTTCGCATCCCAACCTTCCGCCTTGCCGGCCGCGACGAGGTGCTCGGCGGCGAGCATCCCCGAGCGCAGCGCCTGATGCGTACCCTTGATCTTGGGTACGTTCATCAGGCCCGCCGCATCGCCGATCAGGATCGCGCCGGGCATCTCGCATTTGGGCAGCGATTGCCAGCCGCCTTCGATCAGCGCGCGCGCGCCGGCCGAGAGGATTTGCCCGCCTTCGAGCAGCGGCTTGATCTTTGCGTGATGCTTGAGCTGCTGGAACGCTTCCCACGGCTTGAATTGCGGATCGTCGTAGTCCAGGCCCGCGACGAAGCCGATCGCGACGCGATCCTTGTCCAGGTGATACAGGAAACTGCCGCCGTAGGTGCAAGCGTCGAGCGGCCAGCCGACCGTATGCATGATCTTGCCGGGTTCCACGCGCCCGGCCGGCAGTTGCCACAATTCCTTGATGCCGATGCCGTAGGTCTGCGGATCGCTGTCCGCGTCGAGCTTGAATCTCGCGATCAGCTGTTTCGAGAGGCTGCCACGACAACCCTCGGCGAGCACCGTGACCGGTGCGGTAATGTCGATGCCTTGCGTGTAGGCGGCCTTGTGCGACCCGTCCTTCGCCACGCCCATGTCGCCGATGCGCACGCCGCCGACGGCGCCATCGGCGCCGTAAATCGGTTCCGCCGCGGCGAAGCCGGGATAGATTTCCACCCCCAGCGCCTCGGCCTGCGGCGCCAGCCACGCGCACAGCGCGCCGAGCGAGACGATGAAGTTGCCGTGGTTGTGCATTTGCGGCGGCGTCGGCAATTTCATCGCGCGTGTGGCGTCGCGCAACCACCAGAATTCATCGTGCGCCGCCGGCACGCAGACCGGCGGCGGATTCTTTCCCCACTCGGGCAAAAGCTCGTTCAGCGGCTGCGGCTCGATCACCGCGCCGGACAGGATCTGCGCGCCGACCGTGGAGGCCTTTTCGATCACGCACACGCGCAATTCGGGCTTGAGCTGCCTGGCGCGGATCGCGAACGCGAGGCCCGCCGGCCCGGCGCCGACGACGACGACGTCGTATTCCATGGATTCGCGTTCGCTCATGGGAAGTCCTGTCGCAAACCCTCAGATGCGGACCGACGGATCGATGCGCTCGTATTTGCTGAAATAGCTGAACAGATGGCCCGGATGCAAGGTGACGGCGACCAGCACGAGGCGCCCCTTGAGGTCGAAATAGCGGCGCACGCTGCGAAAGCCGGGCGTGTCGGCGCGCACTCTCAGCTCATGCGCCTGGTCCTCGGTGATCGGCACGGCGGCCAGCGATTGCTCGACCTTGCCGATGCGTTCGTGGAATTTTTCCTCGATCAGGTGGCGCATGGCATCTTCCATGCGCTCGTAGCCCTGCGGCAGGCCTTGCCAGCTGGCACGCCGGTAGACCTCGCCCAGGCAGTACGGCAGCTGCGTGCGGCGATGGTAGCGGATGCCATGCAGGTGCAGGCATTCGGTGCCGGCGCTCACACCGAGCCAGCCGGCCAGCACGGAATCGGCCGGGATGCGGTCGGTATGCAGGAACTGGAATCCGGTCGCGTTCGTGTATTGCAGCAAATCGTCGATGCTGCGGATGTGCTGCTCGTAGGTGACGCGCGTCTCGGCGCTGCGCACCAGCGTTCCCGCGCCGCGCCGGCGCAGGATCAGGCCCTGGTCGGTCAGCAATTGCAAGGCCGCGCGTGCGGTGAAGCGGCTGATCTTGAAGCGCTTGCACAGCACCGCTTCGGTGGGGAATTGCTTGCCGACCGGATGCTCGCCGCGGCGCAGTTCCTCGCGCAGGATTTCGGAGACCTGCAGGTAGCGCGGCTGCCGCGACGAACGCAGGCCACGCGCCGTGGTCTCGGCCTTGTCGGCGGCGTCGGCTTGGGCTTGCGGCATAATCGGCGGACGAAGGGGGAGAGCGATGTCGCGAACGATAACAGAACGGCAGTTGCGCGGCGCGGGGTTGTGCCAGACGCTGCACTGGCTCGCCGCCGGTGAATTCGGTGCGGCCGGGTTGGCGCAGGCGTATCGGGATGCTGCAATCCGGGCGCAGGATCGCCTGCATGCGTACGTCGCACTCGACGCCGCGGGCGCCGTGGCGCAGGCGCGAGAATCCGATTCCCGCCGCGCGCGCGGCGGCGCGATCGGGCGCCTGGACGGCGTCCCGGTCGCGGTCAAGGACAATGTCGACGTGGCCGGATTTCCGACCCACGCCGGTTTGCCCGGCGCACGCGTGCCGGCCGCGCGCGATGCCGCCGTGATCGAACGCCTGCGCGGCGCCGGCGCCGTGATCCTTGGCAAGACCGGCATGGACGAAGGCCCCGGTGCCGTTGGCGGCAATCCGCATTTTGGCGACGTGCGCAATCCGTGGCGGCGGGGATTCTCGCCGGGCGGTTCGTCCGCCGGCAGCGCCGCCGCGGTCGCGGCGGGACTGTGCGCCGCGGCGATCGGCACCGACGCGCTCGGATCGGCCCGCATTCCGGCGGCTTATTGCGGCGTGTACGGATTCAAGCCGACGTCCGGCGAGATTTCCCTGCGCGGCGTCGCGCCGGCGGCGCGGCGGCTGGATTGCATCGGCTTGCTCGCGCGCGGCGTGGACGATCTGGCCGTGCTGTACCACGTGCTGGCCGGCTACGACGCGGCCGATCCGCGTTCGCGCCGCCGCCGCGTGGAGCCCGCGATCCCGGACTGGGAGCCGGACAGGTTGCGGGTCGGCGTGCTGGGCGATTTGCACGCCTGGGGCACGACGGATGAAGTGGCGGCCGTGTACGCACGCGCGCTGGATGCGCTGACGCACGAATTGCCGAATCGCCGCCGCATCGATTTCGCGGATTTCCCGATACCCGCCGCGCGCCGTGCGGGACTGTTCATGATCGAGACGGAAATGCTCGGCGCGTATCCCGCCGAGGTGCTGGCCGGCGTCTCGCCGCACCTTGCACGGATGCTCGACTACGCACGTGGCAAGTCCGCTGCGGACTATGCGACCGCCGATCGCGTGCTCGATGCGGCGGTGCTCAAGGCGCGCCGCCTGTTCGCCGACATCGACGTGCTGGTCACGCCGACCACGCCGCAAACCGCGTTCGCGCATGGCCAGGCGCCGCCCGTGGATCAGGCCGATTTCACTGCGTTCGCCAACCTGTCGGGTTGTCCGGCCTTGAGCTTGCCGATGGGGCTTGCGGCGAATGGATTGCCGACGGGCCTGCACCTCATGGGGCCACCCGGTGCAGATCTGCGTCTGCTGGATCTGGCGCAGATCTGTGCGGCGGCATTGGATGCCACGCCCGCTTATCCGGTCGGAGAATCCACCGATGAAGCATGAAGACGCCGCCACGCGCATGCGCTTCGTGGTCGAACTGGCGCGCCGCCTGCATCAGTACGGCGCGGCCGCGCCGCGCTTGGAGTCGGCCATCGACAGCGTCAGCGCGCGCCTCGGACTGAACTGCAACAGCCTGTCCACGCCGACCGCGCTGATCCTGTCGTTCACCGACCGCGAGCATGGCGAGGACGCGCTCTCGGAACACACCCAGGTCATCCGCCTGGCACCGGGCGACGTCAACCTGCGCCGTCTGTGCGAAGTGGACGAGATCGCCGATCGCGTGACCGCCGGCACGCTGGGCATCGCCGAGGGCGCGCGCCGGTTGCGTGCCATCCATCGCCGCCGCAACGCGCGCAATCGCGTCTACACCGCGGCCGCCTATGGCGTCGCTGCGGCAGCGGTCGCGGCGATCCTGCACGCGACCTGGGCCGATATCGCCGTCGCCGGCGCGATCGGCATCCTGATCGGCGCGATCGCGCTGGCCAGCGAAGGCCGACCACGCGCTGCGGCAAGCTTCGAAGCCGTGTCGGCGTTGCTGGCGACCTTGATCGCGAACGCCGCCGGCGCCTGGCCGGTCGCGCTCGACGTCAAGGTCGTGGTACTGGCGGCCTTGATCGTCCTGCTGCCCGGCCTGAGCCTCACCACGGCCGTGCGCGAACTGTCCACCCAGCACCTGGCCTCGGGCGTGGCGCGGCTTGCCGGAGCGATGATGAGCCTGCTCAAGCTCGCGTTCGGGACGCTGGCGGCAACGCAGATTGCCCTCGCCCTGCACTGGGTGCCGCCGACCGCAACAGCACAACCGGTGCCGAATTGGGCGCAATGGGTGGCACTGGGCTTCGGCTGCCTGTCCTTCGCCGTGCTGTTCCAGGCTGCGCGGCGCGACTATCTGCTGGTGATGGCTTCGGCGGCGTTCGGCTACGTCGTGGCGTATTACGGCAGCTCGGCGTTCACGCCGGTTTTCGGCGTGTTTCTCGCCGGTCTCGCGATCGGTGCGGCAAGCAATGCGTATGCGCGCCTGGCCCAACGGCCGGGTGCGTTGGTGCGCGAGCCGGGCGTCATCCTGCTGGTACCGGGCAGCGTGGGTTTCCGCACCTTGTCGCTGATGTTCGAGCGCGATGTGTACCAGGGGCTGGACGTCGCCTTCACCCTGATCGCGATCCTCGTGGCCCTGGTCGCCGGCCTGTTGTTTGGAGACCTGCTGGTTGCCCCCAGGCGCAGTCTGTGACGCAAGCAAGAATGCCGGCAGAAGCCGGCATTCTTGCGCAGCGATCCGGCGCGTCAGATCAACATGTCTTTTTCTTTCCTGCCGGCGCGCAGCGCCGCATGGAACCAGCGCGGGCGCTTGCCACGGCCCGACCAGGTCTGCGCCGGGTCGGCCGGATTGCGGAATTTCGGCGCTGCCTTGCGCCGGCCCTTGCGGCCGCGGCCGCCGAACAATTGCTCGATCGTATAGCCTTTCGTCCTGGCATAGGCGCGCACGTCGGCGCGGACCTTGTCCATTTCCTCGACGTCGAGCTCGCGGCTGCGCGAGGCGGCGCGGGCGATCAGGTCCGCAAGCTGTTTCTTGTTGAGATTCTTCAATTCAATGGCCATTGGCAATGCTCGCGATTGGCGGTTGTCAAAATCGTCGCGGTAGAATGCCATTATTGCGCCGGCAAATCAAAATGCGCGGCCTGCATCACACCCGATGCGCCCGCCGGATGCGTGGCGCTTGCATGCGCGCGCCGTTGGAATTAAGTTAAACGCCATTCAGGCCGCGCGATCCGGCGCGGCGGCAAGGGGTCCCTTCCGGTGGGATTGCTCGACGAGCTCGAACAGCAGGCGCAGCAGCGCAAGGCCAGCGCGGACGACGCGGAGAAGCGCAAGTCGCAGCGCGAGGAGATCTTCCGTACCCAGCTCGAGCCGGGCATGAATGCGCTGCACGATTTCCTCGGCAAGCTCGTGGCCAATCTCAAGGTGCTGCAGCCGAAGAAACAATTGCGTTTTGACCTGATCGGCTATGGCGAGGTCGTCGGTTACATCGAACACGAGTACGACCTGAAGGTGAACCAGCAGCCGGGCTCGCGCGAGATCGTGCTGGGATTCCAGTGCCTGGTGGCGACCGAGGAATGCCCCACGGTGGAAGTGGTCGGCGCGAGCAAGGTCAGGACCGTGGCCGGGGCATTCCAGCGTTTCCACCTGGGCGGCTTGCTCGAGCCCAAGAAGGACGCCAACGGCGAGGTGGTTTCGGCCAGGTTCAACGCCAAGGGCCGGATCCCGATGACCGCGACGTTTCTCGCCGATGCCGACAGCGCCGTGGTACGCATGAATTTCGTCAACTTCGATGCGCTCGGCACGGCAACCAAGAACATCCCTCCCGAGCTCCTCAACGAGAGCACGTTCGACGCGATCGGCCGCTATCTGATGCGCGAGGAGAACAACCTGTTCCAGGAAGCGCTGTCGGATTCCTTCCGCGCGCAATTGCGCACCAAGGTTCAGCAGGATCAGATCAAGCGGCGCTGGGAATCCAAGATCGGCGCACAGCAGAAGGCCGATCTGGAGAAGATCAAGCGCGAACAAAGCCTGGCCGGCCGCTTCGCCAAGCCGGCAGTGAAGGAAGAAAAACCAGCCAGCCCCTCGTGGTTGGACCGCATCAAGGGGTTGGTCGGCAAGTAAACGGCTCTGCCGCGCTCATCTCCAGCGCGGCAAAACGGCTTGCGCGACCAAACCTGCCACGAGCAGCAGCAGACCGAGCAGCAGCAGTCCCGACGGCGTCAGGCCTGGCGTTGGCGCCACCGATACTGGCGCCTGAACCACCAGCGTGAACGCTTGCGTGGCATCGGGCGCAATGCCGTTGCTCGCCGTGATCGTGAGCGGGTAGCTGCCTGAAGCCGTCGAGGTGCCGGATAGGGTGGCAGTGCCGTCGGCGTTGTCTGCGAAAGTGACGCCGGAAGGCAATGTGCCGGTTTCGGATAAGGTCGCAATCGGAACACCCGTCGACGTCACGGTGAACGTTCCTGCAGATCCCAGCGTAAACGTGGTGGTGGCCGCGCTGGTAATGGTCGGCGCGGCCGTGCCAACCAGATTGCCGGTCGTGAATGCGCGGTAAGGGGAGCAGTTGAAGCATTCGCCTTGGTAAAGGTTGGCGAAGTCGATGGCGATCGTGCCGCCGGTATCCGTCAACGCGCTGACAGAAGGCATGCGCAATTGCCGGTTTCCGGCGGCTGAGAGCATCACTCCCGTCAGCGTTGCGCCCTGTCCGGATATGGTTCCGCTGGCCGTTGTCGTGTCATAGGTCATTGGTGGGAACGTGCCGGTATTGCCCCCGGCGACCGAAACCGACCAGTTCGACAAGGTGTTCGTGTCGGCATCGTAGACAAACGAGCCAGTGGCGGTACCGCCATCGCTGAACGTGGCGCCGCTCAGGGTCCAGGTTACGGGGAACGCGATTGCAACCGGCGCGCAAGCGAGGCCGACGCACAGGCCGAGAACGGCTGCACCAAGACGTGAGAGACAGCGCATGATCCTTTTCCTCCGGGGATGCGCCGCCGAGCCTAACAGAATCGACTTTATGAAATCCACATGAAACCGAGCTAGCCGATCTGGGCGAACAATGCCTCGCGTGCGAGATTGCGGCTTTCCGTATCGCGCCGCGCGCGGTATTCGAACGTGCCGGCGGCGAGGCCGCGTTCGGACACGACCACCCGGTGCGGAATGCCGATCAGCTCGATGTCGGCGAACATGGCCCCGGGGCGCAGGCCGCGGTCGTCGAGGCAGGTTTCGATGCCGCGCGCGTTGAGTTCGGCGTAAAGCGCATTCGCCGCCTCGCTCACCTTCGCGTCGTTCTTCGGATTGATCATGCACACCACCACGCGCCACGGCGCCATCGGTTCCGGCCAGACGATGCCGGCGGCATCAAAGTTCTGCTCGATCGCCGCGGCGACGATGCGCGAAACACCGATGCCGTAGCAGCCCATCTGCATGGGGCGATTCTTGCCGTCGGCGTCGAGCACGGTCGCGCTCATCGCCTCGGAATACTTCGTGCCCAGCGCGAACACGTGGCCAACCTCGATGCCGCGCGCGATCTTGAGCTGGCCTTTCCCGTCCGGCGACAAATCGCCTTCGACGACCTTGCGAATGTCGGCGACGACGTCGGGCTCGGCCAGGTCGCGGCCCCAGTTCACGCCGGCGATGTGGAAATCGACCTTGTTCGCGCCGACGACGAAATCGGCCATCGCGGCGACCTCGCGGTCGGCGACGATCTGGACTTTCTTTCGATCCGCCTGCACGGGGCCGAGATAACCCGGCTTGGCGCCGAGCGCGGCGAGGATTTCCTGCTCGTTGGCGAGGCGATATTCGGCCAGGCCGGCGATCTTCTGCAGCTTGACCTCGTTGACCTCATGGTCGCCGCGCACGAGCGCAAGCACGAAGCCTTGCTCGCCGATCACGCAAACGGATTTCACCGTGCGCCGGATGTCGATGCCGAGCAGGGCGGCGACATCGGCGCAAGTCGACTTGCCCGGCGTCGGCACCTCGCGCATCGCCTCGCCCGCCGCGGCGCGCGCGCCCGGCGCGAGCGCGGAAGCGAGCTCGACGTTGGCCGCATAGTCGGAGCCGTCGGAAAACACCAGCGCATCCTCGCCCGAGTCGGCGAGCACCTGGAACTCGTTGCTGCGGCTGCCGCCGATCGCGCCGGTGTCGGCGGCGACCGCGCGGAAGGCGAGGCCGAGGCGCGTGAAGATGCGCGCATACGTCGCGGACATGTTCTCGTATTCGCGGACCAGGCCTTCCTCGTCGAGGTGGAACGAGTACGCGTCCTTCATCAGGAATTCGCGCGCGCGCATCACGCCGAAGCGCGGGCGGATCTCGTCGCGGAACTTGGTGTTGATCTGGTAGAAATTGACCGGCAGCTGCTTGTAGCTTTTCAGCTCGCTGCGCGCGAAATCGGTGACGACTTCCTCGGCAGTCGGCGCGTAACAGTATTCGGCTTCCTTGCGGTCGCGGATCTTGAGCAACTGTGGCCCGAATTTCTGCCAGCGCCCGGTCTCGTCCCACAGTTCGCGCGGCTGCACCGTGGGCATGACCACTTCGAGCGCGCCGGCGCGATCCATTTCCTCGCGCACGATGGCCTCGACCTTCTTCAGCACCTTCAGGCCCAGTGGTGACCAGGTGTACAGGCCGGCGGCGTGCTTGCGCAGCATGCCCGCGCGCAGCATCAGGCGGTGGCTGGCGATTTCGGCATCGGCGGGAACTTCCTTGACGGTGGCGAGATGGAACCGGGACAGGCGCATGGCAGGCAGAGGGTCACGAGAGAATCCGCGATTGTAGCAGCCGGTGAAAACGCGGCTATTTGCCCGGCGCCACGCCCGCCGGCAGCACATTGGCCTTCGGATCGAAACGCAGCACCTTGTAAGGTCGATCCGCCGGCGGCGTGTCGGTCACGTGCAGATGGCCTTGCGCGTCGCGCCATTCGTACAGTGGCGGATTGGCCTTGGGTGATTCCGGCAACTGCTGCTGGATGAAGGCGGGCAGGGTGTGGGGCGCGAAATACCACCATGTCGCGGCGGCGATGGCGAGCAGCAGAATCAGGGCCAGCAGTGCGCGACCGCGCACCGCGTTCGGATTACGGCTTGCAGTATAGCTCGATGTTCGCATTGGCGGCGGCGATCTGCGCGGCTCGCGCCTTGTCGTCCAGCGGCAGGGCCTTGCCGTCGGGGCCGGTCACGCTGACCGGCATCTTGCTCTGCAGCAGGTCCAGGTTGTTGCGCGCAGTGGCGCACTCCTTGGCCCTGGCGTCCTTCGGATCCGCCGCTGCGGCATTGCCGCCGCTCGCGTCTTCTGCCGGCTTGCTGCCGGGTTCGCTGTTTCCGGTGACTTCCACGTTGCGTGGACGGTCGGTGCTGCTGACGCGCATCAGTTGCACGTCCTTGGCGTCCTTGGGCGGCGGCGAATCGGAAAAATGCACGACGCCCGCGGCATCGGTCCATTTGTAGACTTGCTGATCGACCGCGTACGCGCTCACCATGAAGCAGGACAGGGCCAGCAATAACAGTTTGCGGTTCATCGAAGTTCTCCCGTACCGGGCGCGCCGGCAGATTCCGATCTTGCCCCCGTTGCCGCGAGCACTATGCCACAAGGGCCGGCGCCGGAAAAGCGTTTGCGCGCCGTCCCTTGCGGTAAACTGCGGGCAACACACATGAACTTCGGGGTCCGGATGGACGCGCCTTCCGCCCAGCCAAAACCGCACCGCGGCATCTATCTGCTGCCCAATTTGCTGACGACCGGGGCGATGTTCGCCGGTTTTTACGCGATCGTCGCGGCCATTGGCGGCCAATATGCCGACGCCGTGATCGCGGTCTTCGTCGCTGCCCTGTTCGACGGCCTCGATGGCCGCGTGGCGCGATTGACCAACACGCAAAGCGCATTCGGCGTGCAATACGACTCGCTTTCGGACCTGGTCAGTTTCGGCGTGGCGCCGGCTCTGGTGCTGTACGTATGGTCGCTGGAATCACTCAAGGAGCACGGCGCGGCCTGGGGCAAGCTCGGTTGGGCCGCTGCGTTCATCTTCGCCGCCTGCGGCGCCTTGCGCCTGGCGCGTTTCAATACCCAGGTCGGCGTGGCCGACAAGCGCTTTTTCCAGGGTCTGGCCATTCCCGCCGGTGCCGGCCTCGCGATGTCCTACGTCTGGACCGTGCTGGATCTGGGCTGGACCGGTGCACAGGTGCAATTCCTCACGCCGGTGGTGGCGATCGTCACCGGCCTGCTGATGGTCAGTCGCTTCCGCTACTACAGTTTCAAGTCCTGGCCGCGCTCGGACAAGGTGCCGTTCTTCTGGCTGATTTTGGCGGTACTGATCCTGGTGGCATTGGCGATGAACCCACCGCGGGTGTTGTTCGCCATTGCTGCGGTCTACGCGCTGTCCGGCCCGGTGCTGACGCTGTGGGGCCGCGCCCGCGCCCGCGGCCGGCACGACCCGCACGCTCCGGAATCCCCCGCGCCGTGAATGCCGCCCCGCTCGCCGTGGCGGGAGCCGGAGAGCGTCGTGCGCTGCGCTTCCTCGCGGAGTTGAGCCAGGCGTTGGCGGTATCGCTGGACCTGCGCCAGACCCTGCAGATGGCGGTGACCCGCATCGCCGATTTCATGCAGGCCGAGGCCGCCAGCCTGTTCCTGCTCGACCATGCCGGATTGATCGAATGCCGCATCTGCGTCGGTCCGGTCGACATCACCGGGCTCAAGCTCGCCATGGGGCAGGGCGTGGTCGGTCGTTGCGTCGCCGAAAACGCCACCCAGATCGTGCGCGATGCGGGCAAGGACGCGCGCGTGAACGTGCGCGTGGATGCGGAAACCGGATTCGTGACGCGCTCGATCCTGTGCGCGCCGCTGGCCAATGCGCACGGACCGTTCGGCGCGCTCGAGGTCATCAATCGGCGCGACGGCAGCCTGTTCGACGACGCCGACGCCGAGATCCTGCGCCTGGCCGCCGCGCCGGCGGCGCTCGCCATCGGCAATGCGCAGCTCGCGCACGGCCTGGTCCAGCAACAGCGCATCAAGCGCGAACTGGAACTGGCGCGACGCATGCAGAAATCCATGCTGCCAAGGCGCCGGCGCGGCGACTTTCCGTTGTTCGGGGTAAACCTGCCGGCGCACGAGATTTCCGGCGATTTCTACGATTTTTTCGACCTGCCCGACGGGCGCATCGGTTTCGTTGTCGGCGACGTGTCCGGCAAGGGCCTGGATGCGGCGTTCCTGATGGTGCGCGTGGCCAGCATGCTGCGCTGGGTCGGCGCGCAGGCGCCGGCGCCCGCCAACTGGCTGGCCAAGGTGAATGCGGAGCTGTGCGGAACCTTGCAGGATGGCCGGTTCGTCTGCGCCGCCGTCGGCCAGTACGATCGTGCCAGCGGCAGGGTGCGGCTTGCCAGCGCCGGATTTCCGCCCGCGTTGCTGCACAATGCTGAGGGTTTCGAGGAACTTCCCGCCGACGGTCCGCCGCTCGGCATCCTCGCCGAGGCGGATTACGGCGAGCGCGAATTCGTGCTCGGCCAGAGCGCCCTGTACCTGTTTTCCGATGGCGCCACCGACGTGCGCACCGGTGCCACGCAGCGCCTCGGCGAGGCCGGCTTGCGCGGCCTGATCGCACGCCATGCGGGACTGGCACCGGAGGCGCGCCTGCGTGCCCTGCTCGGCGACTTGAAGCAACTGCACCTGGTCGACGACACCACGCTGCTGCTGGTGCAGGAGCCATGCGGCGCGCAATCGCATGGGTTGCTGGATCTGGAGTTTCCGGCGCAGGCGGCGCAGATGCGCAGCGTGCGCGCGGCCCTGCGCCATGTCCTGGATGCTCAGGGCGTGGGGCCGGAATTGCGCGATCGGCTGGTGCTGGCGGTGGACGAGGCGTGCACGAATGTCATCCGCCATGCCTATGGGGGCGAGTGCCAGCGCCGCATGGCCCTGCACGTCGCCCGCGAGCAGGATATGCTCAGCTTCGAGCTGCGCGACGAAGCGCCGGTGGTCGATCCGGCCGGCCTGCAGGCGCGCGATTTGTCCGAATGCAGGCCGGGTGGCCTGGGGCTGCCGTTCATCGCCGCGACGATGGACGACTGGCGCCTGGAGCCCATGGCCGACGGGCGGGGCAATATCCTGCGCATGCACAAGCGCATCGACGGCGGGGAGGGGGAATGAACGCGACAGGCAATGTGTGCCGGAGCGAGGACCTGGGCGGTTACGTGCTCGTGGTCGTGGGCGGCGAGGTCGACCTGTCCTGGTCGCAGCAGGTGCGCGACGCGATCCTCGCCGCGCTCGGCCGTTGCGACGGCGTCGGGGTCGAGCTCGCGCAGGTGACGTACATCGATTCTTCCGGCATCGCGGCATTGGTCGAGGGATTCCAGACCGCGCGCGGCAGGGGCCGGCGCTTCGGCCTGGTCGCCGCGAGCCGGCAGGTGCTGGCGGTGCTGCAACTGGCGCGGCTGGACAAGGTGTTTCCGTTGTTTGCGGATGTGGAATCGGCGAGGGCGGGATGAAAAGCATTCCGTCGTCCCGGCAGGGAATGCAGGGATCCAGATGCCACGGATGGCATCCTTGCAGCCTGGATTCCGGCAGTCCATGCCGGAATGACGAGACTACCGAATGAACGCCATCGTCCGCCCGCTCGAAAACCTCGGTCGTGCCACCGTGCATTCGCTGGCGGGCATGGGTTACGCGGCGATGCTGCTCATCGAGAGCCTGTATTTTTCCGTCGCCGGTTCGCGCATCGGCCAGCCGCTGCGCCTGCGCGCGGTGGCCGAGCAGATGCGCCAGATCGGCGTGGATGCATTGCCCATCGTCGCCTTGCTGGCGCTGACCATCGGCGTCATGCTGGGCATCCAGTTCATCGCCGCCTTGAGCGAATTCGGCGCGCAGTCGCAGGTCGTGGTCGCGGTGGCCAAGTCCGTGACCCGCGAATTCGGTGCGCTGATCACGGCAATATTGGTTGCGGGCCGCTCGGGCTCGGCGCTGGCCGCGCGCATCGGTTCGATGAGCGTGTCGCAGGAAGTCGATGCGCTGGCAACCATGGGCATCGAGCCGGTGCGCTATCTCGCCGCGCCGGCCTTGCTCGCCATGCTCATCATGTTGCCGGTGCTGACCATCTTCGCCGATGTCGTGGCGATCGGCGGCGCGGCGCTGTATTCCTCGCCCGCGCTCAACATCACGCCGACGGCGTACGTGATGCAGACGCTGGCGCTGCTGGCGCCGGGCGACATCTGGCAGGGCATCGCCAAGTCGGCGGTGTTCGCCGTGCTCATCACCCTGATCGGCGTGAGCACGGGTTTTTCGGTGCAGGGCGGCGCCGAGGGGGTTGGCCGTGCGACCACGCGCGCGGTGGTGCTGTCGATCTGCTGGATCATCGTGGTCGACATGATTTTTTCGTATTTCCTGAATCGCTGATTCGATCCATGACGGCCGCGACCGCACCGCTGATCGAGGTGGAAAAGCTCGAAGCCTGGTACGGGCGGCGGCGCATCCTCAATGGCGTGGATTTTTCCGTGAACGCCGGCGAGATCCGCGTCATCATGGGCGGCTCGGGCTCCGGCAAGAGCACGCTTTTGCGCCATCTGCTCGGTCTGCACAAACCGCGCAGCGGGCGCGTGCGCCTGCTCGGCGTGGACATCGGCCGTGCCAGCGAACGGCAGATGCTCGCCGTGCGCCGGCAGATCGGGGTGTCGTTCCAGGGCGGCGCGCTGCTGACGTCACTGTCGGTCGGCGACAATGTGGCCTTGCCCTTGCGCGAGCACACGAGTCTGGACGAAGCCACCATCCGCATCATGAGCCGGCTCAAGCTCGAGGTGGTCAACCTCGGCGGTTTCCAGGACCTGATGCCCGCGCAGCTCTCCGGCGGCATGGTCAAGCGCGCCGCGCTCGCGCGCGCGATCGCGATGGACCCCAAGCTGCTGTTCTTCGACGAACCATCGGCGGGCCTTGACCCTGTCGTTTCCGCCGAACTGGACGAATTGATCCTGCGCCTGCGCGATGCGCTGCGCATGACCATCGTCGTGGTCACGCATGAGCTGGAAAGCGCGTTCAAGATCGCCGATACCATCACCGTGCTCGATCAGGGCAATATCCTCATGACCGGGACGGTGGATCAAGTGCGCGATTGCGACAACCAGCGCATCCAGGACCTGCTCAACCGGCGCCCGCGTGAAATCCAGGTGGATGCGGATGCCTACCTCAAGCGACTGACGGAAGAAGCGGCATGAGCAATTCGACATGAAACGTGACAACGTCAATTACGTCCTGGTTGGCATCGCGGTGCTTGTCGCGGCGGTGTTGCTGCTCGTCGCGCTGGCCATGATCACTGGCCGCGGCGGCGCATCCACGGCGTATTACACGCACTATCGCAACGTTACCGGCCTGCGCCACGGCGCGCCGGTGTTCTACCAGGGCTATCGCATCGGCCAGGTCGGCGCGATCGTGCCCGAGCGAAACGCACAAGGCACGCGCTACAAGATCGAACTCGACGTGCGTCGCGACTGGCCGGTGCCGAAGGATTCGGTCGCCCGCCTGAGTTCGACCGGCCTGCTCGCCGACGTCGCGGTCGCCATCAGCGAAGGCAAGGATCGCACGATGGCGGCGCCCGGCGCGGAACTGCCCGGGGCCGAAAGCGCGGACATCTTCAGCGCCATGAACGAACTCGCCGGCCAGATCAGCGGCCTCACGCGCAGCCAGATCACGCCGCTGATCGAGAACCTTTCCAAACGCGTGGATTCGATCACCGGTACCATCGACAAGGGCGCGCCGGACATCGTCGAGCAGTCGCGCAAGCTGCTCGCGCAGCTGAACTCGGTATCGACATCGCTGAACGACGTTCTGAAGCCGGACAACCGGCAAGCGCTCGGCGCGATCCTCGCCAACACCCGCGACCTGACCGCGCAACTGCGCGAAACGCAGGGCAAGCTCGACGATGCACTGGGCCAGCTCGACAGCATCGTGCGCGAGAACCGGCCCGGCATCCGTGATTCGGTGGCCGACCTGCGCGCGGTGCTCGAAGCGTTGTCCGCACGCATCGATTCGATCAGCCAGCACCTGCAGACCGCCAGCCGCAATTTCGACGAATTCTCGCGCGAAGTGCGCAAGAATCCGAACCGGATATTGATTTCGCCAAAACCGGACAAGGTCGAGGAAGAACAATGAGAACGCTGCTGCTTGCGTTGGCGCTGGGCCTGCTCGCCGCCTGCTCGGTGGATCCGGTGCCGGACGTGACCTATTTCCGCCTGCCGGCACCGAGCGCGTTGCCGCATGCGGACAAGCCACTGTCGGCCTTGCCCATCGAAGTGGAAACGTTTCGTGGCGACGGCATCTACGCCGAACAGGCGCTGATCTATGCGACCACGCCGCAGGCCGATGCGCTGCGTGCGTTCCATTACCAGTTGTGGAGCGATCCGCCCTCGCGCGCGTTGCAGGCGCGCCTGACCGGCATGCTGCGCGACTCCGGCATCACGTCGGTTGTCACCGACCGCCTGCCCGCGAGCACGCCGGCCTTGCGCGTGCACGGCCGCATCGTGCGCTTCGAGCGCGTGCCGCGCGATGGCGGTTTCGTCGCGGTCGTGGCGCTGGAGATTCGCGTGGACCAGGATCAGGGCGAGCCTTTGCTCGAGCGCACCTACCGTTCGGAAATCGCGGCGGCAGACCCAAGCATTGCCGCGACGGTGGACGCCTTTGGCAAGGCAATCGACAAGGACTTCGCGGCCTTCCACGCGGATCTGGCGGCGCTCGGAGGCGAACATGCTGGCTGAGTCGCAGCGCGTCGCCATGCTCGCCGCGATGGGCATCGACGTCTACCGATTGCGCGCGGCGCCTGCATCCGCGAGCTGGCGCATATTCATCGATACGCGGGGACGCGCCTGCGTCTGCGGCAGCGGCACGGCAAGCTTCGCATGGTTGCCGCCGGCGCTCGGCATTGCGCTGGCGGACTTGCATTGCGCCGCGGCGGATGCCGATGTGCCGGATGACCACGTGAAGCTGGTTGTCGGCACGCCGCCGCCCGATCCTGCCGGCAAGCGCGCCTTGTGGCAGGCGTTGAAGCCACTGGCGCGGCGCTTGCGCGAAACCTGACATGGTCGCGATCCTCAAGCAGCCGTATCCGGCGTTGCGCACGATGACCGCGGACGACCTCGAACAAGTCGCCGCGATCGAACTGGCGGCCTACGCATATCCGTGGACGCACGGCATCTTCCGCGACTGCCTGCGCGCCGGTTACGATTGCCTGGTGCTCGCGCATGCCGCCGAAGTCGTCGGCTACGGCGTGCTCAGCGCCGCGGCGGGCGAGGCGCATGTGCTCAACGTCTGCGTCGATCCGGCACAACACGGCCAGGGCCACGGCACGCGCCTGATGAAACGCCTGATCGACCTGGCGCGCTGGCATCGCGCCGAGCGCATCTTCCTGGAAGTGCGGCCGTCCAACGCGCACGCGGTGCGGCTATACCATCACCTGGGCTTCAACGAAATCGGCAAGCGCCCGAACTACTACCCGGCCAAGCGCGGCCGCGAGGATGCGGTGGTGATGGCGATGGAACTGCTGCCGCCGGAATGATGGCCCGGGGCCCAATCGGTCGATGAAGCGCAACGGCATCGCGTTCCACCATCCGCTCGCGTTCTGGATCGGCTGCGCCGCGGTGATCGGCGGCGTGTGCGCCCATCTGCCCATGTTCGCCATGGCCGCACCGTTGCACTATCGCCTCGCCGGCATGCCGATGGACGAGGCCATGCTGTTCGGCATGGCGCTGATTCCGCTCGGCGTGTTGTTCGCCGGCTACGGCCTGATGCCGCGCATCGAGCAGATGCGCCAGACCCTGCGTGGCGGCGATCACGTGCACTTTCACGTCGCCGACGGCCTGCCGCTCAATGGCGAACACTGGAAGCTCATCGTCGTTCTGATCGTTGCGCTCGCCGTCGACGTGATGAAGCCGGCGACGCTTGGCTTCGTGATGCCGGGCATGGCATCCGAATACGACATCGCCAAGGCGACCGCCGGCTATCTCGCCTTGTCCGCCCTGATCGGCACGACCGTCGGCTCGATCGTGTGGGGCAGGCTCGCCGATGTCTTCGGCCGGCGTGCCGCGATCCTGCTTTCGGCAATCCTGTTCATGGGCACGGCAATCTGCGGCGCGATGCCGGCGTTCGGCTGGAACCTGGTCATGTGTTTCCTGATGGGCGCGGCAGCCGGCGGCATGCTGCCGATTGCGTTTACGCTGATGGCCGAGACCATTCCGGCGGCGCACCGTGGCTGGCTGCTGGTCGCACTCGGCGGCATCGGCACCTCGGCCGGCTACCTGCTCGCTTCGGGCGCGGCGACCGTGTTCGAGCC
>JAFEFP010000210.1 GCA_018240545.1 Pseudomonadota bacterium
CGCGCGCACCGAGCGCGTCGAAGGCTTGTTCGATCGCGAACAGCGCGGCCTTGGCGTTGAGCGTGTCGAAGATGGTTTCGACCATCAGCACGTCGGCGCCACCGTCGACGAGTGCGCGCGCGGCTTCGACGTACGCAACGGCGAGTTCGTCGAAGGACACGTTGCGAAAGCCCGGATTGTTCACGTCCGGCGAAATGGATGCGGTGCGACTGGTCGGCCCGAGCACGCCGATGACGAAGCGCGGCTTGTCCGGGGTTCTCGCCTGGGCCACGTCGCAACATTCGCGCGCGAGGCGCGCGCCTTCGCGATTGAGCTCCGGCACCAGGTGTTCGAGGTGATAGTCGGCCTGGCTGATGGTGGTGGAATTGAAGGTATTCGTTTCCACCATGTCCGCGCCGGCGTCCAGGTACGCCGTGTGCACGGCACGGATGATGTCGGGTTGCGTCAACGTGAGCAGGTCGTTGTTGCCCTTGACGTCGTGATCACAACTCGGCCCATGTCCATGCGCATGCGTGCCCGCGTGGCCGCGCGCGAAGCGTTCGCCGCGATAGCCGTCTTCGTCGAGTTTGTAATTCTGGAGCATTGTACCCATGGCGCCATCGAGCACGAGGATGCGCTGCGCCAGCGCATTTTCGAGTGCGGTGACGCGCGCGGGATTGATCCAGGGCAGGGTATTCACTTGCATTCTCCAAAATTACCATCGTCACCCCGGCATGGAATGCCGGGGTCCAGACTGCATGGAAGCCAATCCGGGTTGAACCATCCATCCGTGGCAACCGGATTCCGGCAATCCCTGCCGGAATGGCAAATGTCTACGAATTCTGCTTTCTCGCGACCAGGTGCAGCACTTCGAAATGCGGCGGCCGACGCTCGCGCGTGACCTTGCCACAGGCGACGATTTTCAATCCCGCCGACTGTGCAAAACGCTGCAGTTCTTCCGTGCGGAAGCCGAGGTTGCGGTGATCGAACGGCGCGACCGCCGCGCGGTGGGCGTGGCGGCCGAGCGTGATCGCGGACAGGCGCCCGCCGGGTTTGAGCACGCGCGCGGCTTCGGCAACCGCGCGTGCGGGATCTTCGCTGTAGGAGAGCGCGTGCAGGAGCAGGACGAGGTCGAAGCGGCGCGCACCGAGGTCCAGTGCGTGCATGTCGCCATGACGGACTTGCACGTTGCGATAGGCCTTGAGCCGTGCTTGCGCGGCCGCGACGACGCGTTCGCTGGCATCCACGCACATGATCGAATGGGCATGCGGAGCAAGCAGTTCGGCCAGCACGCCGTCGCCGGAGGCGATGTCGAGCACGTCGCCGAGTTCGATCAGGTCGGTCATTGCCCGCGCCAGCGCTTCCCAGGTGCGGCCGGGTGAATAGTGGCGCTCCATGTCGCCGGCCACCGAATCGGCCCAGCCGGCGGCACGCGCGCGCTGCGCGAGGATGGTCGGAAGACGGCGCAGGTCGTCGGCGATCAAGGCGTCGTCGATGCCGTCGCGCAGGGTCTGCACCAGTTCGGCGGATTTGCCGCCACCTTCGGCATTCCAGCGGTAGTAGGCCGACACGCCGGCGCGCCGGTCGCGCACCAGGCCGGCTTCCTTGAGCCTGGCCAGGTGCGTGGACACGCGCGGCTGCGCCAGGCGGAGCACGGCAGCGAGCTCGGCCACGGTCAATTCCTCGCGTTCGATCAGGGCGAGCAGACGCAGGCGCGTGGGATCGGCAAGCAGGCGCAGCAGGCCGGTGGTGAGTGCGAGATCCAATTGTATCCTTTCATCTTGATCGAAAGATGGATACGCAGCCTACGCCGGTGCCTCGCCAGCGTCAACGGATGGATGGAACCGCGCGCTTGGGCTATGGTCGAAGCCGCGATCGTGGAGTGCCCGAATGCGTGTTGTTCGAAAATGCAGCCTGCTGCCCGCGGCATTGCTGTTGCTCGTGGCGACGTCGGCTTGCGCTGAAGTCGCCTATTCCGAACTGGGCAAATACTGGACGGCGGACGCGCTGCATGTGCCGTATCGCGCCATCCAAACCCCGGGGCGTCTGGATGGCGAAAAGCTGCCACTGATCGTGTTCCTGCACGGCGACTGGCAGGACGGCACGAACAACGAATCGCAACTGGTCGGCTACGGCAACGGTTCCATGCTGTGGCTGGACCAGGCCAATCACGGCAACATCCCGCTGGTTTACGTCGCACCGCAGACGACCGGTGGGTATTGGCCTCCACGGCGGGTGGCCGCCGTGGTGCGCGACGCGCTCAAGCATTTCCCCATCGACCCACGACGCATTTACCTGACGGGAGTTTCCGACGGCGGCACCGGCGTGTGGGACGCGCTCAAAACCTGGCCGGAATGCTTCGCCGCCGGCGTGCCGATGTCGGGCATGACGGAATTGGCCGGGCTTGCCTCCATTCGCGACGTTCCGGAATGGGTATTCCACGGTGCC
>JAFEFP010000211.1 GCA_018240545.1 Pseudomonadota bacterium
GGAACGAGCTTGACCAGGTCCGGGAATGAAGCGACCGGCTTGCCATTGATCGCGGTGATCCGATCCCCCGCGCGCAGGCCCGCTCGCGCGGCCGCACCGCCGATGCTCAGGCTGCCGACCACGGCTGGCGGCGGTTGCAACTGCAGGCCGATGGCCGCGAAGGTACCGTCGTTGTCGGCCGCGTCCGCCGGCAGCCGGCTCAATGGCAGCGTGAGGGTTTGCGTCGAGCCAGCGGCGGTGGTGACGGCGAGCGCGACGTCGCGATGCAGCACGGCGGACTGCGCGATGTCGAGCATGGCCGCGCTCCAGGAGTCCACGCGGTCGCCATCGACGGCGGTAATGCGGTCGCCGGCGTGCAGGCCGGCCGCCGCGGCCAGGCCCTGCGGCGCGCCGATCACGGGCTGGAAGTCGGGGCGTCCGACCACGAACATCGCCCAGAACGCGACGATCGTGAACACGATGTTGAAGACCGGTCCGGCCACGGCGATGAGCATGCGCCGGCCGACCGGCGCGGCGTTGTATTCGCCCGGCTCGTGCGCGGCGGCTTCGGGATTCTCGGATTCGCGCGCATCGAGGAACTTCACGTAGCCGCCGAGCGGAATCGCGCCGATCGCGTACTCCACGCCATCGCGGCCGATGCGCGACCACACCGGCTTGCCGAAGCCAACCGAAAAGCGCAGTACCTTGACGCCGCAGCGGCGCGCGACCCAGTAATGGCCGAACTCGTGGAAGGTAACCAGCAGGCCCAATGTGACCAGCAGCCACCAGACGGAACCCAGAAACTCGCTCATCCGGAAACTCAGCAATTATGCGCCCGGCGCATGATACGTCGTGCATGCTGGCGCGCGGTTAAATCGGCGTAAATCAAGCCGTCCAGCGCATCGACCGGTTCAGCGGGCATTGCGTCGAGCGTGGCGGCGATGACCTCGGCGATGGCGAGGAAGGGCAGGGTGCCGGCCAGGAACGCCGCCACCGCGATTTCGTTCGCGGCGTTGAGGATCGCCGGGGCCGTGCCGCCGGCGGCGAGCGCACGGTAAGCGAGATCGAGGCAGGCGAATGTCGCCCGGTCCGGAGCCTGGAATTGCAGTGCACCGACCTGCGACAGGTCGAGCCGGGCGACCGCGGATTCGATGCGTTCCGGATAGGCGAGTGCATGCGCCAGAGCCGTGCGCATGTCCGGATTGCCGAGTTGCGCCAGCGTGGAGCCATCGGCGTATTCGACCAGCGAATGCACGATGCTTTGCGGATGCACCACCACTTCGATCCGGTCGGCGCGGGCGCCGAACAGCCAGTGCGCCTCGATCACCTCCAGGCCCTTGTTCATGAGCGTCGCCGAGTCGACCGAGATCTTGCGGCCCATGACCCAGTTCGGGTGTGCGCAGGCCTGGTCGGGCGTCACGTTGGCGAGTTGCGCGCGTGTGCGCCCGCGGAAGGGCCCGCCGGAAGCAGTCAGCACGATCCGGCGCACGCCGGCGCGTTGCAAATCCGGTCGCCCGCCCGGCAAACATTGAAAAATCGCGTTGTGTTCCGAGTCGATCGGGATCAGCTCGCCGCCACCGGCACGCAAGGCCTGCAGCAGCAAGGGCCCGGCCATGACCACGGCCTCCTTGTTGGCGAGTAGCAGGCGCTTGCCCGCGCGCGCGGCGGCCAGCGTCGAATCCAGCCCCGCCGCGCCGACGATGGCGGCGATGACGATATCCGCGTCGCCGGTCGCGGCTTCGCGCAATCCGGCATCGCCGGACAGGGCGCGTGTCGGCAGCTTCGCCGCGGCGAGTCTGGTGCGCAGTTCGGATTCCCGTGCCGCATCGGCGATCACGGCGAATGCGGGCGTGTGCGCCGCACACAGTGCGACCAGTGCATCGACGTTGCGGTTGGCGCTGAGCGCGGTAACGGCGAAGCGTTGTGGATGGCGCGCGATCACGTCCAGCGCGCTGGCACCGATCGAGCCGGTGGCGCCCAGGACCGCAACGCGTTTCATGCGCCGAGCAGCAGTATGCCGAGCGCCAACAGCGGCAACAGGGCGAACAGGCCGTCGAGGCGGTCGAACACGCCACCGTGGCCGGGAAACAGGGCGCCGGAGTCCTTCACGCCGGCATGGCGCTTGATCAGGCTTTCGAACAGGTCGCCAATGACCGAAAAGCACACGCACAGCAAGGCGAGCACGACGAGTGCGAACAAGCCACGATCACGCATCCCCAACAACCAGCCGCCGGCCGCCGCGACGATGGCCGTGGCGGCCAGACCGCCGTAGACGCCGGCCCAGGTCTTGCCCGGACTGATCGCGGGCGCGAGCTTGCGCCCACCCCAGCGGTTGCCGGCCAGGTAGGCGAAGGTGTCCGCCGACCAGCCGAGCATCAGTCCATACAGCGCCCACCAGTG
>JAFEFP010000212.1 GCA_018240545.1 Pseudomonadota bacterium
CATGGTGTCATACGCATACGTCGGCGACATGCCTGTCGGCGTATAGAAGCCGGCGGTTCCGGCATAAATTGGCGATTTCGGTGTGAGATTGGCCAGTGGGCCGGACAGGTCCACGCTGATGGTCAACGAATTCGTTGCGAAATCAGGTGTGACGGTCGCCGACAAATTGCTGGACACGAACTGGTTTTGCGCTGAGTTCCAGACCGCCACCTCGGCACTCAATGCCGAGGCGGTGCTGATCACGCTTGGCGAACAGGGATAAGTCTGCTGCGGTGTCTGCACCTGCAGCAGAACGTCGATTCCGTAATCACCAGTACTTGCATTGTTGTCGACATCGATTGGGATTTGCCAAATATCATCTACGCCAAAGGCCTGGATGGCCGTTGGATCGCGGCAGACGGTGAGGCTGGAAGGCAGTCCTGCCAGATTCAGCGTGACCGACAAGGTATTGGTTGCCGCGTGCAGCGGCGCGGCAAGCGCGGTCACGCTCACGGCGAATACGACGAATCGAGCAAATCGGGTGAACATGGTGTTGTCTCCTCTGGCGGACTACAACACCCGTATTCAGAAATCGCTGACGGAAATTACATGGCTTTCGTGGCGGAATTGCCGCTGATGCGCTAACTGCGCCACGCCATCAGCTCAGCGCATGCGTCCGCCCGCCATCCACCGCGATGCTCACGCCGCTGACGTAGGCGGCGGCCGGAGTACACAAAAAGGCGATCACCGCGGCGACTTCTCCAGCATCCGCGAAACGTCCGGCGGGCACGGCGGCGAGCATCTCTTGTGCGATGACGTCTTCGGCTTTGCCTGAGGCCTTCGCCTTGGCGGCGATCAGGCCGGTCAGGCGTTGCGTTTGCGTGAATCCCGGCAGCACGTTGTTGACGGTGATGCCGAACGGTGCGAGTTCGCGCGAGCAGGTCTTGGCCCAGCCGGCGACCGCGGCGCGCACGGTGTTGGAAACGCCAAGGTTCTCGATCGGTTCCTTGACCGAGGTGGAAATGACGTTGACCACGCGGCCGAATCCGGCGGCGCGCATCCCAGGCAGAACCACTTGCAGTGCGATCTGGCTGGCGCCCAGATGCTGGCGGAACGTGGCGACGTAGTCTTCCACTTTCGCCGCATGCGCTGCGCCGCCCGGTGGGCCGCCGCTGTTGTTGATGAGGATCTGCACCGGCTGCGCGCGGACGAGGGCTTGGATGGCATCGCGCCAGCCAGCGTGATCGTTTGCATCGGCGACGATGCACGCATGCGCCTGCGCGGAATGCGTTTTCGGCAAGGTGTCGACCACCGCCTGCAGCGCCTCGCGCGAGCGCGCGAGCAAGGTCACGTTGGCGCCGAGTTGCGCCAGTTCCAGCGCGGCGGCGCGGCCGATGCCCTGCGAGCCGCCGCAAACGAGCGCATGATTTCCGGAAAGGTTCAGGTCCATCAGGCGAAACCTCCGGAGCGTTTTTCCGTCATCAGCGGCACCAGGTCATCGTCTTCCTCGGCCTCGGGCGGCGCGACCGAGTCCAGGTCGAATCCCATCATCGCGGCATCGTCCTCGTCCAGGCCGTCGAAGGCGCGGAATTCCGCATCCATCAAGGCCGCCCGCGCAGTGTCTTCGTCGTCGTAGCGCAGGGTTTCGCCACGCGCGTCGAAGACCTCTGCCGCGCCGGTTTCGAGGATGCGCAGCCGGGCCCAGACGAGCATGTCGCCCAGACCCGCCAGCCACCATTGTTCGTCGTGATCGTTCACGCTCAGAACTCCGCACTGCCCGGCACGCGCGGGTAGGGGATGGCGTCGCGGATGTTGGCGAGACCGCAGACGTACACGACGAGGCGCTCGAAGCCGAGGCCGAATCCGGCGTGCGGCACGGTGCCGTAGCGGCGGAAATCGCGATACCACTGGTAGTGCGCCGGATCGAGCTTGAACTGCGCCATGCGTTTGTCGAGCACGTCCAAGCGTTCTTCGCGCTGCGAGCCGCCGATGATCTCGCCGATGCCGGGCGCGAGCACGTCCATCGCGGCGACGGTCTTGCCGTCGTCGTTCAGGCGCATGTAGAACGCCTTGATCGCCTCCGGATAATTCATCACCACGACCGGGCGGCCGACGTGCTTTTCGGTCAGGTAGCGTTCGTGTTCGGTCTGCAGGTCGTGGCCCCATTCGACCGGATAATCAAACTTCTGCCCCGATTTCTTCAGGATTTCCACTGCGGCCGTGTAGTCGATGCGCTCGAAGGGCGCCTTCACGAATTCCTCGAGTCGCGTGATCGCGGATTTCTCCTGGCGTTCGGCGAAGAACTTCATGTCGTCCATGCGCTCGTCGAGCACGGCGCGGAAGATGTACTTGAGGAAATCCTCGGCCAGCGTGGCGTCGTCGTTGA
>JAFEFP010000213.1 GCA_018240545.1 Pseudomonadota bacterium
GGCGTAACGCTGGAACTCATCGCCAAACTCGGCGGCACTGTTCCAATCCTCGGCGTGTGCCTCGGCCACCAGAGCATCGGCCAGGCCTTCGGCGGGCGCGTGGTCCGTGCACCGCAGATCATGCACGGCAAGACCAGTCCGATCCATCACAACGGCAAAGGCGTGTTCGCGGACCTTGCCAACCCGTTCGAGGCGACTCGGTATCATTCTCTCGTTGTGGAAAAGTCTAATTTGCCGCAATGCCTCGAAATAACGGCATGGACGCAAAATGCCGACGGCAGCATCGACGAAATCATGGGCCTGCGCCATCGCACGCTGCCGATCGAGGGCGTGCAGTTCCATCCCGAATCCATCCTGACCGAACACGGCCACGACCTGCTGCGCAATTTCCTGCGCGCGCCATTGCCGAAGGCGGCCTGACCATGCCGATCACACCGCAGGAAGCGCTGCAGCGCACGATCGAGCACCGCGAGATCTTCCATGACGAAATGGTGGATCTGATGCGCCAGATCATGCGCGGCGAGGTGTCCGCGACCATGATCGCGGCGATCCTGTCCGGCCTGCGCGTGAAAAAGGAAACCGTGGGCGAGATCGCCGCCGCGGCAAGCGTGATGCGCGAGATGGCGGTGAGCGTGCGCGCGCCGCCATACGAGAATTTCGTCGATATCGTCGGCACCGGCGGCGACGGCGCGAATTCGTTCAACATTTCCACTGCCGCCATGTTCGTGGCTGCGGCCGCTGGGGCGCGTGTGGCCAAGCACGGCAACCGCAGCGTGTCGTCCAAGTCCGGCAGCGCGGATGTGCTCGAAGCCCTGGGCGCTCGCATCGATCTTTCCGCCGAACAGGTGGCGGTGTGCGTGGAGGATTGCGGCATCGGCTTCCTGTTCGCGCCGAACCACCATCCGGCGATGCGCGTGGTCGCGCCGGTGCGCAAGGAGATGGGCGTGCGCACCCTGTTCAACATCCTGGGCCCGCTGACCAATCCGGCCGGCGCGCCAAACATGCTGATGGGCGTGTTCCATCCGGACCTGGTCGGCATCCAGGTGCGCGTACTCGAGCGCCTCGGCGCCGGGCACGTGCTGGTGGTCTGGGGCCGCGATGGCATCGATGAGTTGTCGCTGAGCGACGCGACCCTGGTCGGCGAATTGCGCGACGGTCGCGTGCACGAGTATGAAGTCACGCCGGAGCAATTCGGCTTCGCCCGTGCCACGCGCGAGGACTTCATGGTCGCCGACGCCGCCGAATCGAAACTGCGCGTGCTCGCCGCGCTGGGCAACGAGCCTGGCCCTGTGCGCGACATCGTGACGTTCAACGCCGGCGCCGCACTGTACGCCGCGGACGTGGTCGATTCCATCGCGGCGGGCATCGACAAGGCGCGCGCGACCATTGCCAGCGGCGCGGCCCAGGCCAGGCTCGATCAGTTCGTCGCCGCAACACGGCGGCTGGCCGGCGCATGAGCGACATCCTCGAGAAAATCCTTGCGCGCAAGCGCGAGGAAGTGCGCGAACGCCGCGCACGCACACCGGTATCCGAATTGGCCAACCGCATTGCGGATGCGCCGCCATCGCGCGGATTCCGCGCGGCACTGCAAGCGCGGATCGACGCCGGCATGGCAGCCGTGATCGCCGAGATCAAGAAGGCCAGTCCGAGCCGGGGCGTGATCCGTTTGGATTTTCGCCCCGCCGACATTGCGCGCAGCTATGCGTCCGGCGGCGCCGCTTGCCTGTCGGTGCTCACCGACGTGGATTTCTTCCAGGGCGCCGAGGCCTACCTGCAACAAGCACACGCGGCATGTGCGCTGCCGGTGCTGCGCAAGGATTTCGTGATCGACGAATACCAGGTTTACGAGGCGCGCGCACTCCGCGCCGATTGCATCCTGCTGATCGTCGCGGCGCTGGACGATGCGCAGCTCGCGGAGTTTTCCGCAATCGCGCACGAGTTGGGCATGGACGTGCTGGTCGAAGCACACGATGCCGCCGAACTCGAACGCGCATTGAAAACTTCAGCGCCGTTGATCGGCATCAACAACCGCGACCTGCGCACGTTCGAGACTTCACTGGACACGACGCTGAATTTGCGCTCCCGTGTGCCAGCGGATCGCCTGCTGGTCACTGAAAGCGGCATCCACACACGCGCGGACGTGGCGCAGCTGCGCGCCGCCGGCGTGCACGCCTTTCTGGTTGGCGAGGCGTTCATGCGCGCGGCGGATCCCGGCGCGGAATTGGCACGTTTGTTTTCTTAACGAGTTCCGAACACCACGATCGTCTTTCCCGCGACCGAAATCATCCCTTGCGCCTCGAGTTGCTTGAGCACGCGCCCGACCATCTCGCGCGAGCAGCCGACGATGCGGCT
Organism: Pseudomonadota bacterium; assembly: GCA_018240545.1. Taxonomy (GTDB): domain Bacteria; phylum Pseudomonadota; class Gammaproteobacteria; order Xanthomonadales; family Rhodanobacteraceae; genus Rudaea. Next base: position 2,353 of record JAFEFP010000213.1, read on the forward strand.
GATTTCCTGGCG
>JAFEFP010000214.1 GCA_018240545.1 Pseudomonadota bacterium
GCAGGCAACGCGCGCGGCATCGTCACCCGGCGCGAATTGCTCAACCCGGCGCACGCCAGCATCGCGCGGGTCGGGGACTTGCTCACGCAGCCGCCGCTCGTGGTGTTCGAGGATCATTCCCTGCGCGAGGCCGCCGATCACATGGTCGAACACAACGTCGGCAGCGTCATCGTGGCGACGCGGGAAGCGCCGACCAAACTGGCCGGCGTACTCACGCGCGGCGACCTCGTCACCGCACATTCGCAGCGCCTGAAGGAGGCGCGCGATGCCGACCGCCATATTCGCATCCGCCAGACGCTGCGCAGGACGCTGCGCCGGAAGAGTCCTGAAGCGAAACCTTGAAACGCCAGCACCCAGCCATGTCTGCGCCGCAATCCTTGCCCAGACTGCGATCGTGGCCGAAAATAGGAAGATGATGGACGCCTCGCGTTACCCGCGCCTTTCCCGCATCGATTCGCCCGCCGACCTGCGCAAGCTCGACCAGGCCGAGTTGCCGGCGGTCGCGCGCGAGTTGCGCGAATACCTGATCGCGCAGGTTGCCGGCGCCGGCGGCCATTTCGGCGCGGGCTTGGGCGTGGTCGAGCTGACCGTCGCCCTGCACTACCTGTTCGACACGCCCCAAGATCGCCTCGTGTGGGACGTCGGCCATCAGAGCTATCCGCACAAGATACTCACCGGGCGCCGCGACCGCATCGGCACGATCAAGCACAAGGATGGGCTGGCACCGTTTCCGAAGCGCGACGAAAGCGAATTCGACACGTTTGGGGTCGGTCATTCCTCGACGTCGATCTCGGCCGCGCTCGGCATGGCGATCGCCGCGCAGCGCAAGGGTGATGCGCGCAAGATCGTGGCCGTCATCGGCGATGGCGGCCTGACCGGCGGCATGGCCTACGAAGCGCTGCACCATGGTGGCGGTGTCGAACCCGACATCCTGGTCATCCTCAACGACAACCAGATGTCGATCAGCGAAAACGTGGGCGCATTGCCGAAGATGCTCGCGCGCCTGATGGTGAGCCGGCGCCTGAACGCGCTGCGCGAGGGCGCCAAGCGCCGGCTGCGGCGCGACGGCTTCCTGTGGCGCTTCTTCAAGCGCTGGGAAGAGCATACCAAGGGCATGTTCGTGCCCTCGACCCTTTTCGAGGAGTTCAATTTCCATTATTTCGGACCGATCGACGGCCACGACCTGCCGCAGCTGTTGTATTCGCTGCGCACGCTCAAGGAACTCAAGGGGCCGCAACTGCTGCACGTGGTCACGACCAAGGGCAAGGGCTACGCGCCGGCGGAAGCGCGACAGATCGAATACCACGCGGTCGGCCCCTTCGATCCGGACAAGGGCGTGGCGATGAAGCCTGCCACCCGGACAAGCTACACGGATGTCTTCGGCGACTGGTTGTGCGACATGGCCGCGGTCGAGCCGCGCCTGTACGGCATCACGCCGGCGATGCGCGAAGGTTCGGGCCTGGTGCGTTTCGCAAAGGAATACCCGCAGCGCTATTTCGACGTCGGCATCGCCGAACAGCATGCCGTGACGCTGGCCGCCGGCATGGCCTGCGAAGGCGCCAAGCCCGTCGTGGCGATCTATTCCACGTTCCTGCAGCGCGGCTACGACCAACTCATCCACGACGTCGCCTTGCAAAACCTGGACGTCACCTTTGCCATCGATCGCGCAGGTTTGGTCGGGCCGGACGGTGCCACGCACGCGGGCAGTTTCGACCTGACCTACCTGCGCTGCATCCCGAACATGCTCGTCGCCGCGCCGTCCGACGAGGCCGAATGCCGCGCCTTGCTGACGACCGCATTCCGGCACGCAGGCCCGGCCGCGGTGCGCTACCCGCGCGGCAGCGGAAACGGCGCGAAGATCAAAGCCGAACTCAAAGCCCTGCCAATCGGCAAGGCGGAAATCCGTCGGCGCGGATCGGGCCTCGCCATCCTCGCCTTCGGCAGCCCGCTCGCCGCCGCGCTCGACATCGGTGCGGAAATCGGCGCAACCGTCGTCAACATGCGTTTCATCAAGCCGCTGGACACGGCGCAGATTCTGGAACTCGCGCACACCCATGCCATGCTGGTCACGGTCGAGGACAACGCCATCGCCGGCGGCGCCGGCAGCGCAGTCGCCGAATGGCTCGCCGCGAACAATGTGCAGACGCCGCTGCTGCAACTCGGTCTGCCGGATGCCTTTCTCGAGCACGCCAGCCGCGAGCAACTGCTCGCCGAGGTCGGCATCGACGCCGCCGGTATCCGCGCGTCCATCCTCAAGCGTTGGCCGCAACTCGCCGCCGTGCCTCGGGTTGGCGTCGTCAGCGCGGTGTAGAAAAACACCGTTCGCGTTGAGCGTAGCGAGCAAAGCGAGCGAAGTCGAAACG
>JAFEFP010000215.1 GCA_018240545.1 Pseudomonadota bacterium
TTCACGAAGGACGTGGTCGAGAAGTCGGTTTCCGCGCTGGAGGTGCGGCGGGTGAAAATGGGATGGTCGAAATCGATGGAGAATCCGACCTTGAAACCGTCGAACGGCTCGAATCGCGCCCACTTGTCGCCATCGCGTACGATGACCGGTTTCTTGATGCGCACGAAGCGTTTGGCAGCGGCTTGCTCCTCGATGCCCGCCGATTGCAGCAGGAAGACGAACGGACCGGCGCTGCCATCCATGATCGGAACTTCGGGTGCCGACAAGTCCACATAGGCGTTGTCGATGCCGAGGCCGGCGATGGCCGAGAGCAGGTGTTCGATCGTGGCAATGCGCGTATCGCCCCGGACCAGGGTCGTGGAAAGCCGGGTATCGCCGACGTTTTCGCAGCAGGAGCGGATTTCGACCGGCTGATCCAGGTCGACACGGCGAAAAACGATGCCGGTGTCGACCGCGGCGGGTCGCAGCGTCATGTAAACCTTTTCGCCGGTGTGCAGACCGACGCCCGTCGCGCGAATCACGTTCTTGAGTGTGCGCTGTCTGATCATGTTTTTTTATGTGTCCCCTGGGGCAGGAGCGGCAAAACGCGCGGAATCGTAACACAGGCCAATCCGCCGGAAAAGTAAATCGCTGCAAAAAACATACAGTCTGTCGCAAAAATACAACATCAATCCGCGTCCATGCAACGGTCCGGGTTCCGGCCACGCAAACAAAAACGGCGGCGACAGGACGTCGCCGCCGTTTGCGGAAGGTGCACGGCTACGCCACCGTGCGCGTTGGGCGGTCCCGGACCGGACCGCCGACGGATCGTCAGTCCGCCTGTTTGCGCAGGAACGTGGGAATGTCCAGCCAATCGCCTTGCGTCTCCCGCGCCTTGGCCGGTTCGGCCACGGCGCGGCTTGCCGGCGTGGCCGACGGCGGCTTGAGGTAATCCACCGGCAAGTCGTCCGTGCCGGTGCGCGCGACGATTTGCGGGCGCATGGCGACAGCCGGCTGCTCGCGGCGCACGGCCTGGCGCGCCGCATTGCGGTTCAGGCCGGTCGCGACCACGGTCACGCGCACGTCATCCTGCAGTTCCGGATCCAGAGCGGTGCCGATGACGACGGTCGCATCTTCGGAAGCGAACTGGTGGACAACGTCGCCGATCTCGTTGAACTCGCGCATCGTCAGGTTCGGGCCGGCGGTGACATTGACGAGGATGCCGCAAGCCCCGGACAGGTTCACGTCTTCGAGCAAGGGATTGTTCACGGCCGCCTCGGCCGCCGCGACGGCGCGATCGTCGCCCTTGGCCGAGCCGGTGCCCATCATGGCCATGCCCATCTCCGACATCACCGTGCGCACGTCGGCGAAGTCGACATTGATCAGGCCCGGACGGGTGATGAGATCGGCAATGCCCTGCACCGCGCCAAGCAGGACGTCGTTGGCGGCCTTGAACGCGCTGAGCAGGGTGACGTCGCGGCCCAGCACCGTCAGCAATTTCTCATTCGGTACCGTGATCAGCGAATCCACGTGCTGGGACAGGTCCTCGATGCCCTTGAGTGCGACCTGCATGCGCCGGCGACCCTCGAACGGAAACGGCTTGGTGACGATGGCCACGGTCAGGATGCCCATCTCCTTGGCCAACTGCGCGACCACGGGTGCGGCGCCCGTGCCGGTGCCGCCGCCCATGCCGGCGGTGATGAACACCATGTCGGCGCCATGCAGGGTTTCAACGATGCGCTCGCGATCCTCGAGCGCAGCCTGGCGGCCGACCTCGGGATTGGCGCCGGCGCCCAGGCCCTTGGTGACATTGCTGCCCAGTTGCAGGGTCAGTTTGGCGCCGCTGGTCTTGAGCGCCTGGGAATCGGTGTTGGCGCAGACGAAGTCCACCCCGTCCACGTGCGAGCCGACCATGTGGGCGACCGCGTTGCCGCCGCCGCCGCCCACGCCCAATACCTTGATCACCGCATTCGGTGCGAGTTTTTCGACCAGTTCGAACATGATTCCCAACCTCCGCTAGCCAGGGTTAAACGCATTGAAATTGTTGTGGTTCGCCGCCGGCATCTGCCTGACGCCGCCAGTCGCGCGAGGCAGGCGTATGCCCCACGCATTGCCCGTTGCCGGGCGCGGATCCGTTTCGGATCCTGCCGCGCTTCCCTGCGCGGCTTGTTGCTCTTGCCCCCTTCTCCCGCTCGCGGGAGAAGGGAAAATGTTCAAAACTCGCCCTTGATCCACTGCATCACCCGTCCCAGCACGCCATCGGTGCCGCTGCCGGGCGCGGCGATGGGCGTGCGCACGTTGTCCTGCTTGCTGCCGTACAACAACAAGCCCACGCCGGTGGAATGGATCGGATTGCCG
>JAFEFP010000216.1 GCA_018240545.1 Pseudomonadota bacterium
TGTAGATGCAGTACGGATCGTTCGGGCCATTGCAGACGCCCGGATTCGTCGCCGAGAAACCAGCGACGTGGCGTGCACCGACCTGCACGCTGAAACCGCCGTTCGCGTCGCGCGCGCCGAACCCGGCGCTGCCTCCGGCGTCGCGGTACGTGCCGAAACTCGCCGCCACGTGCGGGCCGGTGAGCTGGCGCGTGAAAACCTGGATCACGCCGCCGATCGCGTCCGATCCCCAGTAACTCGCGCGCGGACCGCGCACGATTTCGATGCGCTCGATCGAATCCAGCGGCAGGTTTTCCCAGGCGAACGCGCCAGTGTTCGCCGAGGCCACGCGCACGCCGTCGATCAGCACCAGCACATGGTTGGAATTGCTCCCGCGCAGGAACACGTTCGTCTGCGCGCCAGCGCCGCCGGTGCGCACGATGTCCACGCCCGCTTGCAGGCGCAGCACCTCGAGCAGGTCCGGCGCGTTGCTCGCGTCGATGTCGGCGCGCGTGATCACGCTGACATCGGCCAGGCTCGCATCGACGGTTTGCGCCACGCGCGAGGCGGTGACTTCTATGGTCGGTTGTGTCTGCGCTTCTTGCGCGAACGCGCACGGCGCCGCACTCAAAAGAACGGAAAAGGCAAAAAAGAATTGGTGTTTCATCTCATGCTCCGAACGCTCACCCGCGATTGATGGCAAGGGCTGCGTGGGAGGAAGGTCGCCGGGCGTTGGGAAACAGGGCACGGACAGCCGTCCGTTGCCCGCCGCAACGCCTTGAGCTCATGGATTCGTCGTGACGAACCCGTGCCGCAGGCCGGTCTCCGGGCTTGCAGGCACCTCGCCCCGATCGCCTTCCCATGCGCGTGCACAGTGGCTGTGGATCGGAACAACCTGCTTACCGTTGCGGGGGCAGCGTTGGAATTGAGGTCAGGATGACCGTCCCTTGATCTTCGCGATCAGGGACGATCGCATAAACACTCTCACCAACTTCCCGTTTCATCCCGCCTCGCGAAAGGCAGGACACCTGCGGCGGGGCGCAGTGTAGCAAAGATCAGTCGCGGTCAGTGCGCGTCGAAACGCCCAGCAACTCACCGTCGTCGCCTACGCGCAGCGCGATCTCGATCGGCCGGCAGCACACCGCGCAATCCTCGACATAGCTTTGCGAGCCGCCGGACAAGTCCACGGCCGTCTCGTAGCTTTCGCCGCAATAGGGGCAGCGGATCACGAGAACGTCAGTCATGCGGCGAGCCTCCATGCGTGCGTGGCGACGACCGCCTTTCCGGAAGGAACGACGCGATCACGTCGTTGAGAAAGCGCCGGCCCAGGTCGGTCGCGCGCACGCGATCGCCGTCGCGTGCGAGCCATCCGCGCGCCTGCCCTTGCGCCAATGGCGCTGCGATGGCGCTTTCCGGCAGGCCGGTGCGCGCGGAAAAATCCGCCAACGCAAATCCCGCGTTCAGGCGCAGCGCATTGAGCATGAACTCGAACGGTAGTTGTTCCGTTGCAATCGCATCGTCGCCGCCGATGCGCCGCGGCGTGGCGGCGTGCTCCAGGTAACCGCGCGGCGCGCGGACTTTCCAGCGTCTGCGCACTGTGCCGTCAGTGTCGGTTGCCTTGCCGTGCGCACCCGCACCGACGCCGAGGTAGTCGCCGAAATTCCAGTAGTTGAGGTTGTGCGCGCATCCGCCGCCATCGCGCGCATAGGCCGATACCTCGTATTGCACGAATCCGGCTTGGGCGAGGCGTGCCTGACAGGCTTCCTGCATGTCCCAGGCCGAATCCTCGTCCGGCAACGGCGGCGGATTGGCGGCGAACGCAGTATTCGGCTCCAAAGTGAGCTGGTAATGCGACAAATGCGGCGTTTGCAGCGTTATCGCTTTTTCCACATCGGCCAATGCGCCGGCGAGGGTCTGCTGCGGCAATGCGTACATCAGGTCCAGGTTCAGGTTTTCGATGCCGGCATCCTGCGCGGATTTCACCGCGCGCTCGGCCTGCTGCGCGTCGTGGATGCGGCCGATGCGCCGGAGCGCGTCATCGTTGAAACTCTGCACGCCGAAACTGATGCGGTTCACGCCCGCGCGGCGGTAATTCGCGAACGGCCCGTGTTCGACCGTGCCGGGATTCGTCTCCAGCGTGGTCTCGATATTCGGCGCGAAAGCGAGCCGCGCCGCCACGCCGTCGAGGATGCGCGCGATGTTTTCCGGTGCGAACAGGCTGGGCGTGCCGCCGCCGAAGAAGATGCTGGCGAGTGGGCGCCCTCGCGCGAGCGGCAAATCCTGATCCAGATCCGCGAGCAACGCGGCGACATACTCCGCTTGCGGCAGCGCCTGCGGCGCGTTGTGCGAATTGAAA
>JAFEFP010000217.1 GCA_018240545.1 Pseudomonadota bacterium
GCGCTCGCGCTGGAAGATCGCGTGCTCGCGCACGTTGACCTCCACGTACAGGTCGCCTGCCGGAGCCCCTGCGGGTCCGGCTTCGCCTTCACCCGAAAGACGAATGCGGTCGCCGTTATCGACACCGGCGGGAATCTTGACCGCGAGCTTCTTCTCGCGCTCGATGCGACCCTCGCCGTGGCAGGCCTTGCACGGATTGGCGATCTTCTTGCCGCTGCCGCCGCAATGCGGGCACGTCTGCTGGATCGAAAAAATCCCGTTCTGCATGCGCACCCGACCGTGCCCCTGGCAGGTGGCGCAGGTGCCGAGCTTGCCATCGGTGGAACCGGAGCCATCGCATTTTTCGCAAACCGCGAGCGTCGGCACGCGGATTTCCCTTTCCGCACCGAACACGGCCGCTTCCAGGTCCAGTTCGAGGATGTAGCGCAAGTCCGCGCCGCGGCGCTGCTGGCGTGCGCGACCACCACCGAAGATGTCGCCGAAGATGTCGCCGAAAATATCGCCCATGTCGGCGAATCCGGCGCCGCCACGGCCGCCCACGCCTTGCTCGAACGCGGCATGGCCGTGCCGATCATACAGAGCGCGCTTGTCCGGATCGCCAAGGACTTCGTAGGCCTCCTTGGCCTCCTTGAACTTCTCCTGCGCGCGGGGATCGTCCGGGCAGCGGTCCGGATGGTATTTCATCGCCAGACGCCGGAAGGATTTCTTGAGCTCCACCTCGGTCACGCCGCGCTCGACGCCGAGGACCTCGTAATAATCGCGCTTGCTCATGGGGATACGGACACGCTTACGGGTTTGGCATCACGTGCCGTTCGATGCGCCGGTCGGGAACGATCCAGATGATCGCAACCACCGCATACAGCACGCAGGAAATGATGGGCGCAAAAAAAGCGAGCGCAATCGCGACGAGGTAAGTGGCTGGCGAAACCTTTTCCTTCCAGTTGTTGCCGAGCGCGCGTGCAAGCGCTCCCTCGGCACCGCCATTGATGCATTTGAGGCTACGCACCAACGGAATCCACGACAGCGCGGCAAGCAGCAAGACGCTGCCATAGACCAGGGTCGGCAACGGCGCCGGGAATTGCCCATGCTCGCCGTGCGCTTCGTTGAGCCAGGCCGTCGTGAATGGAAACAACGATATCCAGAACAGCATGTGCAGGTTCGCCCACATCACTCGACCATTCACGCGCTCGGCCAAGTGCATCAGGTGATGATGGTTGTTCCAATAGATGCCGACGTAGAGGAAGCTGAGCACGTAGCTGGCGAAGACCGGCCAGTTGCCGAGCAACGCCGGCAGTGTCGCCTCGTGCGGCGGCTTGAGCTCCAGCACCATGATCGTGATGACCACGGCGAGCACGCCGTCGGTGAAGGCCTCGAGTCGTCCCTTGTCCATTTGTCGCATTCTCCCCTCGCCGTCATTCCGGCAGGGACTGCCGGAATCCAGTGGCCATGGACGGCATCCCTGCAGCCTGGACTCCGGCAATCCATGCCGGAGTGACGAACTCAAATTATCAGGCGCTCACTTTTTCTCGCCTTTCACTTCCGTGAACTCGGCATCCACGACATCGTCCTTGGGCGGCGCGGAAGACCCACCACCCGCTTGCGCACCGGGATCGCTGCCTTGATGGCCGGCAGACGCCGCTGCGGCCAGCGACTGCGCGGCTTGCTCCAGCGCCGTGCACTTGGCCTCGATCGCATCCTTGTCGTCGCCCTTCATCACTTTTTCCAGGTCCGACAACGCGGCTTCGATCGCGCCGATCTGGCCCGGCACCTTGCCGCCGTGTTCCTTGATCGCCGCGCGGGTGGCGTGCACGAGCTGGTCGGCCTTGTTGCGCGTACCGACGAGTTCGTGGAATTTCCGGTCGTCTTCCTTGTTCGCTTCGGCATCGCGCACCATGCGCTGGATCTCTTCCTCGTTCAGGCCCGATCCCGCCTTGATCTCGATGCGCTGCTCCTTGCCGGTCTTCTTGTCCTTGGCCGACACGTGCAGGATGCCGTTGGCGTCGATGTCGAACGTGACCTCGACCTGCGGCATGCCGCGCGGCGCCGGCTCGATGCCGGCGAGGTCGAACTTGGCCAGCGACTTGTTCGCGCTGGCGCGCTCGCGCTCGCCCTGCAGGACGTGCACCGTGACCGCGCCCTGGTTGTCCTCGGCGGTGGAGAACACCTGCGTGTTCTTGGTCGGGATGGTGGTGTTCTTCTCGATCAGCTTGGTCATCACGCCGCCGAGCGTCTCGATGCCGAGCGACAACGGAGTGACGTCGAGCAGCAGCACGTCC
>JAFEFP010000218.1 GCA_018240545.1 Pseudomonadota bacterium
ACGGCGGCGAATTCTTCGCGCTGCCGGAAGCCGCGATCGAGGAAAACGTCGCGACACTGCCCGGCACCGACGGCCGCAAGATGAGCAAGAGCTACGACAACACGATCCCGCTGTGGCTGCCGGAAAAGGAATTGCGCAAGGCGATCCTCGGCATCGTCACCAATTCGCAGGCGCCGGGCGAGGCGAAGAATCCGGATGAGTCCAACCTGTTTGCCATTTACCAGGCCTTTGCCAGTGCAGACGAAACGGAGGCCATGCGCCGCGCCTACGCCGACGGCATCGGCTGGGGCGATGCGAAGCAGAAGGTGTTCGAGCGCGTGAATGCGGAACTTGCGCCGCTGCGCGAGAAATACGCTGCGCTGGTCGCCGATCCGGCGCAGATCGAAGATCGGCTGCGCGCGGGCGCCGCGCGTGCGCGCACGCTGGCGACGCCGTTCGTCGCGCGCCTGCGCGAGGCGGTGGGATTGCGTTCGTTGAGCCAGCCGTCGGTAGAGCCAGGGCAACAGAAAAAGGCGCGTGCGGAAAAGCCCGCGCTCCAACCGGTCGTCTTCCGCGATGGCGATGCTTTCGCGTTCAAGGTGCTGGATGCGAAAAAGGCCATCCTCGCCGAGCACGGCGGGTTCGCCGATCCGAAAGCGGCAATGGCTGCTGCGCGCGAGGCGATGGAAGGGCTGGCAGCAAACTGAGGGTCATCCCGGCAGTCCATGCCGGAATGACGAACAAAAAACCTCGCATGCCTCGGATCAGCCTGGCTTCGCAGCCTGCTTTCTGACCACGCAGAAGCGATGTCCCGTCGGCGCCTGCATCACCCACCAGCGCTTGACGAAGGCGATGCGTTTCGCACCGAGCGCTTCCAGGCGCGCGACTTCGGCGTCCAGATCGTCGGTTTCGATGTCCAGGTGGATGCGCGATTCGTGTTCGACTTTCTGCAGGAGCAGGAAAGGCTCGTCCGCGCCGGTCTTCAGTTCCGCGTACCTGCCATCGCCGTCCTGATCCGGATTGGCGACGGCGCGGCCGAGGGCGGCGCTCCAGAATTGCGTTGCACTGGCAAGGTCATCGACCTTGCAGTCGAGCACGAACGCACTGATGCGGTCGCGGCGCATTCAGGCCCGTGTTTTTCGCGCGCGCGAAGGCGGCTTGCGCGGCGCCTGCCGCCCGAGCCGGAAGCCACCGGGCAGCAGGTCGCGCATGCGCACGATGCTCACGTCTCCGCGCAGGTTCGCAAGGATCACGCGCAGGTCCGGGCCGCCGCATTCGAACATGACTTGCCGGCAGGCGCCGCAGGGGCACACGGGTTCATCCGTATCCGCGATCACGGCGATCGCGGTGAGCGGCGCGTGCGCAAAGCCGCCGGCGAATGCGGCGAAGATCGCGGTGCGTTCGGCGCAATTGGTCAGGCCGTAGACGTCGAACTCGATATTGCAACCTTGGACGATGCGCGTGCCGAAACGCGCGGCCGCGCCGACCTTGAACCGCGACCACGGCGCGTGCGCATGTTCGCGCGCGGCCAGCGCCGCGGCGACGAGCTTGCGCTCGCCCGCATCGAGCATCGCGCCGGCTTTCCTCGTCGCCATCGTCAGCGCGGCAGGGCGAGGTCGTCGAGCAGCGCCTTGAGGAAGCGCGCCGCCTCGCCGCCAGTGCAGGCGCGATGATCGAAGGTGAGCGAGATCGGCAGGCGCCGGTGCACTTCGATCGCTCCGATCACGGCAACGACATCGTGCGAGAGCTTGCCGGCGCCGACGATGGCCACGCACGGCGGCACCACCACGACCGTGCCGTAGCGCCCGGCGAACATGCCGAAATTGGACAGGCTGATGGTGTAGCCGGTCAGTTCGGATGCGGCGATGCTGCGGTCTTCGACCTGCGCGCGCAGGCGCTGGATCGCGGCGCGAATGCCGACGGCGTCGAGCACATCGGCGTTGCGCAGCGCTGGCACGAACAAGCCGTCGTCGGTGTCCACGGCGATGCCGATGTCGACGTGCGGATGCAGGGTGCGCGTCAGGTTCTTGCCGTCGAACCAGGCATTGAGTGCCGGCACCGCCTTGCACGCGGCGACGATTGACCGGATCAGGCGCGCGGTGATGTCCTGCTTGCCGATCCACTCATGCAGGTCGGCATCGTCGACGATCGTCGTCTGCACGACTTGCGCGTGCGCATCGGCCATGACGCGCGCCATGTTGCGGCGCACGCCCTTGAGCTGGTCGG
>JAFEFP010000219.1 GCA_018240545.1 Pseudomonadota bacterium
GGACGACCGCCGCCATATCAACACGGATTCGGATTCGGAGATCCTGCTCAACATCCTTGCCCACGAACTGCAGATCCTGGAACGCCATGCGCTGACGCCGGACCACATCTTCAAGGCCGTCGCCGGCGTGCACGCGCGCGCGCGCGGCGGCTACGCGATCGTCTCGCTGCTGCTGGGCTATGGCATCGTCGCGTTTCGCGATCCGTACGGCATCCGCCCGCTGGTGCTCGGCGCGCGCGACACCGAAGCCGGCAGGGAATACGCCGTCGCGTCCGAGTCGGTCGCGCTGGACATCCTCGGCTTCAAGCGCCTGCGCGACGTCGCGCCCGGCGAAGCGGTGCTGCTGGCGCAGGATGGCCAGATGCACAGCCGCATTTGCGCCGAAGGCTATCCGCACGCGCCGTGCATCTTCGAATACGTCTATCTGGCGCGGCCGGATTCGATGATCGAGGACGTTTCCGTATACAAGGCGCGACTGCGCATGGGCGAGCGTCTTGCCGCGAAGATCGCGCGCCTCCAGCCCGGGCACGACATCGATGCCGTGATCCCGATCCCCGATACCGCGCGCACCGCGGCCAGTTCGCTGGCGCAGACGCTGGGCATCCCGATGCGCGAGGGCTTCGTCAAGAACCGTTACATCGGCCGCACCTTCATCATGCCGGGGCAGAGCGAACGGGTGAAATCGGTGCGCCGCAAGCTCAACGCGATCGAGCTCGAGTTCCGCAACAAGAACGTGCTGCTGGTGGACGATTCCATCGTGCGCGGAACCACCTCCAGGCAGATCATCCAGATGGCGCGCGATGCCGGCGCGAAAAAAGTGTACTTCGCCTCGGCCGCGCCGCCGGTGCGCTTTCCGAACGTCTACGGCATCGACATGCCGGCGCCGGCGGAACTGGTCGCGCACGCCCGCACGGAGCGGCAAGTGCAGGAACTGATCGGCGCCGATTGGCTGGTCTACCAGGACCTGGCGGATCTGGAAGCCGCGGTCGCCGAGGGCAACGACAAGCTCACGCGCTTCGACAGCTCCTGCTTCAATGGCGAATACGTCACCGGCGTGGAACCCGCCTACCTGGGCGAACTCGAATTCGTGCGTTCCGACAGCGCCAAGGCTCAGCGTCGCCACGCTTAGGGAAACATCGCCCGCGGCGTCGCGTTTGTGCGTTCGGGCGGCCGCTTCAATCCCGCGCTTGCGTTTTGTATCCGGAACGGCTCTGGCACAATATCCGCGCAGGGATGGAGAGCGTAGTGGATTCGAGAAACGAAGGCGGCAGCGTATTCGCTTGTGCCGCACTGTGCCTGCGGCTGGCGGACCCTGCCGCCAAGCTCGCTGCCACCGCCGGCGCCGCGCGCGCCTTCGCGCGTGGACGCCTGCGCATCGATGCCGATGCGCCGCCGCCAGCGATCGGGGTACCGGGCCGGCCGGCGCGCCCGCGCCTGGTTTCGCCGCGCGCATTGCCGCCGCGCGGCCTCGGCTCCGTGGATGGCCGCAAGGCGCTGCTGCATGCCGTGGCGCACATCGAGTTCAATGCGATCAACCTGGCCTGGGATGCGGTCCATCGTTTCCGCGGCATGCCGCGCGCATACTACGCCGACTGGATCGGCGTCGCCGCCGACGAAGCGCGGCATTTTTCGCTGTTGTGCGCGCGGCTGGCCGAACTCGGCGGCGCTTACGGCGATTTCGACGCGCACGACGGTTTGTGGGAGATGGCGGTAAAGACGTCCGATTCGTGCCTGGCACGCATGGCCCTGGTGCCGCGCGTGCTCGAGGCGCGCGGGCTCGACGTCACCCCGCGCATGATGGCGCGCTTGCGTGAGGTCGGCGATTTCGCCAGTGCGCGGGTACTCGACATCATCCTGCGCGAGGAAGTCGCCCACGTCGCCGCCGGTTCGCGCTGGTTCGCCTGGTGCTGCGAACGCGAGGGACGGGATGCCGACGCCACGTTCCTCGCCCTGGTCGCCGAATACGCGCGCGGCGCGCTCAAGGGGCCGTTCAACGTCGACGCGCGCCGCGCCGCGGGATTTTCCGCCGCGGAGCTCGCGCGCCTGGAAGCCGCCGCATGATCCGTCGCCTCGCTTGCGTGCCCGCGCTGGCGCTGGTGTGGAGCCTCGTCCTGGGGTGGGCTGCCGGGCTGTCATGGAACACGCCGTTGCAACCGGCGCGGTCGATGACGCTGGCCGGG
>JAFEFP010000021.1 GCA_018240545.1 Pseudomonadota bacterium
CGCGTCCACGTCCGAACGCATCCACGCTCTGGCCGGCTACACCAGCTTTGCTTGGTACTTAACTGTCTTCAAGCCGGGATATTTGCGACAGGGCGATGCGGAAACGCTGTCCCGTTATACGTTCATGAATCGCACGTATCCCGATTGGGAATATAAGTCGCCGAGAACCTATGCGACTCGCGATGGCTATCGAATCGGGCCGATCAAACTTGTGAAAGACCATCTCTCGCCACAAGAGGAGTTTTTGTACTTGGACAAGGTCAGTCGCTTTGCATCGTGCACCCCGAATCCACCCGTGCCGGCGTCGCCGGAATACGACGCGCTGATCAAGCAGCTAAGGCAAATCGTTCGCCCCATCCCGTGCTCGTTGCCGGCAACGACGCCGATTCCGGCGGCGCCGGCGGAAGCATTCGAGGCATTGAATGGCGGTGGCGATCCAAGGACTGAAAAATTTTTTTACTCCGGACAGGGGAATGCGGACACGTTTGCCAAGCGGATAAGCGATGCGATACGAGGTGGCCCATACGGTTGGCGCGACACAAATGCTGGAACACTGTGCTGGGCGCAGGGCGGCAGGGAGACCAAACCATGAAGGCAAAATGGCTCGTGGCACAGGTAATCGGACTTTTGGCGGTTCATGGCGGATGGGCATCGCCCACGGTTTCGTCCGAGTACGCTACCGGGAAGGTTGGTCGCTCCGAAATGCTTTCAGCCAAGCGCGGGACGGTAATAGACGCGGCCACCGGCGCCGGCATCGCCGATGCGACCGTAATTGCCTCGTGGCATATCAGTGCCACTGGCTGGGAGAGAAACGGAGGAGGTTGCGTCGTGCGCAGCATCGTCCACACCGATGCCAACGGTATTTACAGCTTGCCCGATGTTTCAGCAGACCAATGGTTCCATCCCCCGAAAGCGACTGTGTCCGAACGCATTCACGCGCTGGCCGGCTACACCAGCTTTGCGTGGTACCTGGCCGTATTCAAGCCGGGATATTTGCGGGAGGGCGATGCGGAAACGCTGGCCCGAGACACGTTCATGAATCCCACGTTCCCCGACTGGCAGTGGACGTCGCCCAAGACTTTCGCCACGCGCGACGGATACCGCGTTGCGACGATCAAGCTCACCAAAGACAACCTGCCACCAGCACAGGAAATCTTGTACTTGGCTACGGTGAATAGATTTGCCGACTGCCATCCTAACCCCCTGCCGCCGGCATCGCCGGAATACGATGCGCTGGTCAAGCAACTAAGGCAAATTGTTCGCCCCATTCCGTGTTCGTTGTCGGCAACGACGCCGATTCCGGCAGCGGCGGCAGAAGCATTCGAGGGGCTTGATGGCGGGGGTGACTCAAAGACCGAAAAATTTTTCTACTACGGGCAGGGAAATGCGGACACGTTTGCCAAGCGGATAAGTGATGCGACACGAGGTGGCCCATACGGTAGGCGTGACACAAATGCCGGAACGCTGTGCTGGGCGCAGGGCGGCAGGGAGACCAGACCATGAAGACAAAATGGCTTGTGGCACAGGTAATCGGACTTTCGGCGCTCTCAAGTGGCGTCATGGCATACGATGCTGAGACGCACGGTTTCATCACTTACCAGGCGTTCCAGGAGTCCGTTCTCAATCCATCGAATTCAGGATCGGTGCTTAGTCAGTTGGGACTCAATCGGTTGGATACTCCATTGCCGTTCCATGTTTATTGGAACAGTCAGCAACCGATCGCGCAGCCTCCGGATTCTTACATCGACGCCGCTTTGCTTCGACAGCCCAACGAATATGAACGCTGCCAGTTGCAAAACTTGGAGAACGTAAAGTTCTTCGACCCACTCGACCCCATGTTAAGTGGCGGAACGGTCGCATTTTTCCCCATCCAGAACTGGCTTTTGCGCGGCGCTTTGCGCGAAGACGATCTCACGCCATCGGGGTACATCATCGCGCACGACGACTGCGGCGAGCCGGAGCCCGATCCGAACGGCCCGATCAACCGCGTGATGAATCATTTCTACGATCCGATCAACGACGTCGCTCTTACGCCGCCGCTGATTCCCTGCAGCGCGGTCGCGCCGAACGGCGTCTGCTCCAAATCGGTCGACTGGGCGCTGGGCTACGTGAACAGCTTTGCCATCCCGCCGGTAATCGAAACCAACCGGCGCAATCATTTCACCTACGAGGATGCGCGGCAGAACATGTGGTTCGCCTTGACCGGCCAGGTCAACCGCCCCGGCACTTCTCCCAACACGGAAACAGCTGCTCAGCGCGAGATCGATGCGATTGACCGTTATTTCGGATGGGCCACGAGCTTTCGTTCGCTGGGCGACACGATTCACCTGATGGAAGACGGCGCCCAGCCGCAACATGTGCGCAACGATCCGCATGGCCCGATCTTAACCAGCGGTGAGCAGCAGGCGTTTGAGGGCTACACAAATGCGCGAGTATTGCATGACCCCAGCAAAGCCAATTCTTATGTCCAAGAATTTTTTGCGACACCGAACAGTTTGAGTTTGCCGCGAATTTTGCCGGGCACGTATCCGGTCGTGACGTTCTCGACGCCGCAGCGTTTCTTCACCACGCGACTTGGGACGGACAGCACGAATCCTTCGATGGTCAAAGCGGATTTGCGTTATGGCTTGATGGATTACACGAATCGCGGGTTTTTCACGGGCGGCACGTTACCGGGCGTTACTGGCGTGGATTTTGTCGAGCCCTCGCCGAACATCGACTCGTCCTATACGCCGGTGCCGCAACCATGCGTTGCCGGCGCCAGCTTGGCCGGCAGCGTGACGCATCTGACCTGCACACACTTGACGCATGCGGTTCCAGACAATGTTGATCCTGGATACACGGATGCGTTACCGCAAGGTTTCACCCAACCGCCGCTGCTGCTGCAAAGCGCATGGAGTCAGGTTGTTCCGGGCAACCCGATTCCCCGACCGCACAATGGCTATATGGTCGGCGTTGAGGAATTCCAGGCGCAAGCGAACCTGACCATTCCTCGCGCCATCGCCTATAGCGCGGGACTGATCGACTACTTCTTCCGTGGCACCATCGACGTGGAGACGAGCAACTCGGCCGTGCTGGCGGTGCTCAATCAGGGCGCCGTGCATTCGATGAACCAGTATGGCTATCCGTGCGTCGGCAGCACGCCCTCGGACGGCTGCGCGATCTTCGGCTTCACCAAGCTGCGCCTGACCCTGCACAACACCACCCCGAACATCACCGAGAGCGGCACGGGTACGGTCGTTCCGCAGTCGATGATCGCGACGACGGCAGGCACACCGGACTTTTCCAACCCCAACAGCGGCAACGCTTACCTAGTCGCCGTGGCCCGCTATCACCGCAATGCCTGCTACACGCCCGCGCTCGGCGGTCTGCCGGTCAAGGTCTATGCCGGAACCATCACCAACCCGTCCACGACCTGCGCCGCCGGCAGCGTGCGCACGCCATATCAAGAAATCTCGGTATCGCAGTCGGTAGCGGTTTCGGCCGCAACGCTCAATTCGGCTACCGCATCGGAGGTGATGTTCGACTTCACCAACGACCCCATCCCGGTCAACGCCACCGACCTGTTCGTCCAGGTGGTCTATCGTGGTCCGCTTGGTCAGGAGCAGGATGGCATTGCCGTGGGCGCGCTGGACATCCCCGAACCGGCCTTTATTGCGTACTGGAACAACACGGATTACTTTCTGAATTCGGTTGGCGTGTGGACGGCCGACACGTCCGCCCCGAATATCCGCACGCCAATCACCCAGTTCGAGGCCTGCGGCGGCGGTAAGCAGATTTACCAGTTCACCAGCACGGGGGCCGGAGACGTGCTCGCCTATCCGGGCACCAGTCCCAACGACAACCCCGGCTCGGCACGGCTGGCGGTGCTGTACGACCCGTACCCGACCAACCCGAACCATACAGTCTCGATGGTCGGCAAGGCCACGGTCAGCGATAGCGCACAACCGCCGGATATTTCGTTCGGAGCGAAACCCGTCATCGCCCAGGCCAACGTTGAAGATCTGCCTGCTGCCGCACTCGCATCGCCACTGAGCACCTGCGCGACAACCGATCCGACGCAACCGGCCTGCTGGCGCTTCGATCCGATCCAGCAGCGCCGTGGTCTGCTGTGGGGCTCCTACTGGGCGCCTGTCTACATCGACGAGTCCAGCGGCTCCCCACCGCCGGACGTGGACTCGGTGCCGCTGCCGGCATGGACGACGACCACGGTCACGCCCGAGGGCACGATCCTGTTCAACAATACCACGCTGAACAACTGCGTGCTTTGACCAGCTGCATTGATTGAATTGCGGAACGCGGGTTAAAGCGCGAGGGCAGTCATGGCTTCAAACATCCTGAATCTGGCAGGCTACAAGGTTGTGCGCGTCGAAGAGGACGATCACGACTACCACATCACCGCCGACGTGTTGCGTGCAGCGGCAGCATGCACCGTTTGTGGGTCAAGCAGGATTATCGGCCACGGTCGCAACCAGCAGGTCATCCGTGATTTGCCTATGCACGGCAAGCGGGTCGGGATCTACGTGGATACCCGGCGCTGGCGCTGCACGGATTGCCAAAAGACGTTCATGGAGACGCTGCCTGCCGTCGATGCCAAGCGCGAAATGACCGACCGCCTTGTAGCCTGGATGGGCGTGCAAAGCATGCAGCGCACCTTTGCCAGCATCGCCGAAGACGTGGGCCTGAATGAAAAGACCGTCCGCAACGTCTTTCGGGACCACCTTGCCGGGTTGGAAGAGAAGTTCCACTTTCAAACCCCGGAGTGGATGGGGATCGACGAAATCAAGATCATCCGGCCCCGCTGTGTAGTTTCGAATATTCGCAGCCGCACCGTCGTCAACATGCTCGACAACCGCAACAAGACGACCGTGGCGCGTTACCTCACCGGGTTGCAGGGAAAGCAGTCTGTCCAGTTTGTCGCGATCGACATGTGGGGTCCGTACCGGGACGCCGTGCGGACAGTGCTCCCCCAGGCGCACATCATCATCGACAAGTTCCACGTCGTTCGCATGGCGAACGATGCCTTGGAGAAGATCAGGAAGAACTTGCGCTCGGAACTATCTCTCAAAGCCAAACGCGCCCTGATGCACGATCGATTCGTGCTGCTGAAACGCCGGCGCGATCTGACGGACAAGGATCGGTTTCTGATGGATGGCTGGACGAAAAACTATCCCCTTCTGGCGTTCGCCTATGAGCTCAAGGAGGACTTCTACGGGATCTATGAGCTATCCAGCAGCGCCCATGAAGCGACGAGACGGTTCGACACCTGGCATCGCTCGATCCCGCCGGAAGTGCGCAAGGCGTTCGGCGACCTGATCCGTGCCTTCCAAAACTGGATGCCGTACATCCTCAATTACTTCAAACATCCGGATTTCGCTAAAGATCCCGTGACGAACGCCTACACAGAAAGTCTGAACAACCTGATTCGCGTGACCCATCGTATGGGGCGAGGCTACTCGTTCGAGGCGTTGCGGGCCAAGATCCTGTTCACACAAGGGGCGCACAAGCACGAGTTGAAGCGGCCAAAGTTCGAGCGTCGCAGAACACCACAGACACGAAACACCAGCTTTGGCAAAAGTTCCAACGCGCTAGAGTTCGGGTATTTCAATAAATCGTTTCAGGGCGTTTCTGGGACCTTCCACCCACAGGATGCTCTGGCTTCGAAGGTGAATTACGGTTCCGACATAAACACACTCGTCGAACTTTTGGGGTCTGGGAAGCTATAGGCCAAAAACACAACGTAATCCGGATACCCCTTCTTGCTCGTGCACTGCGCCGCAGGAGCGGCGCGAACAGCGGAGCTGGCCGCAAAGCGGCGGAGGGCAGGACGCCCGGAGTCAAGAAGTAACCAAGAAACACGTTCAAAGCGGAACGGCCCCAGGAGGAGCTTCACAAAATTTTTGCTGCGGGAGTTCAGCTTCCGTTTCGAACTCGGTCGTTCAGGGTTGCCGCGCATGCCTTTCAATCCTTGGCGGGCGAATTGTATGGAACTTGCATCCGCTCGCAGCACCTGCGTGCAGTTCCTCCCGTGGGCCGCTCTGTTTTGAGGCGCTTTCTTTCGGTTACCTTTCTTTGCGCCAGCAAAGAAAGGTGACCCGGCCGACCGCAGGGCGCAAACCGCGGCCGGGCCGTCATACCGGCGTCAAATGGGCGTATGCCACCACCAGCCACTTTGCCCCGGCATTCTCGAAATTCACCTGCACCCGCGCATGCGCTCCGGCGCCTTCCGCATCGATCACCACACCGTCGCCAAAACTGGCATGGCGCACATGCTGGCCGAGCTTGATCGGCATCGCGTCGCCGCCGTCGTCGACGAAGCGCCCGGCGTACATCGGGCGCGATACCTGCACGCGCGGACGCACCTCGTGCAGCAATTCGCGTGGCAGTTCGTGCAGGAAGCGCGAAGGCCGGTTGTAGGTTTCCGATCCGTGCAGACGGCGCGATTCAGCGTAGCTCAGGACCAGCGTCTGCCGCGCGCGGGTGATGCCGACGTAGGCGAGACGGCGTTCTTCTTCCAGGCGCCCGGGTTCGTCCAGCGACTTTTGACTCGGAAACAATCCGTCTTCGAGGCCGACGAGGAAAACGACCGGAAACTCCAGGCCCTTGGCGGAATGCAGGGTCATGAGCTGCACGCAGTCTTCCCAGGCCTCGCCCTGGGTTTCGCCGGCTTCCAGCGCGGCGTGCGCGAGAAACGCGGTGAGTTCGGAGAATCCCGCCTCGATGTCCTCGGCCGTGCGTTCGAAGCGGCTGGCGACGTTGACCAGTTCGTCGAGGTTCTCCACGCGCGATTCGGCATTGCCGCGCGAGTCGGCCTCGTAGAAATCGCGCAGGCTGGATTGCCCGATGGCGTGCTCGATCTGTTCGGCCAGCGCCAGTGGCGCGTCGTCGCCGACGCAGGACTTTTCCAATGCAGCGATCAAATCGAGAAACGCCCGCAATGCATTCTTCGCGCGCCCGGCCAGCACGTCGCCATCGACTTCACTGCGCGCCGCGTCCCACATTGACGCGTTCGTCGCACGCGCGCGCTGGCGCAAGGTATCGAGCGTGCGTTCGCCGATTCCGCGCGGCGGCGTGTTCACGGCGCGTTCGAATGCCGCATCGTCGTTGCGGTTAGCGACCAGGCGCAGATACGCCAGCGCATCCTTGATCTCGGCACGGTCGAAGAAGCGCAGACCGCCATACACGCGATAGCGGACGTCGTGCTGGATCAGTTGTTCCTCGAAGTTGCGTGACTGGGCGTTGGACCGATACAGGATTGCGCAGTCGCTGGCCTTGCCGCCCTGCTGCACGTGTTCGCGAATGCGCTCGACGACGAAACGCGCCTCGTCCTGTTCGTTGTAGGCGGCGTACAGCGCGATGGGCATGCCGGCCTCGCCGGACGTCCACAATTTCTTGCCCAGGCGTTGCGGATTGTTCGCGATGATCGCGTTCGCCGCATTGAGAATGTTGCCGGTGGAACGGTAATTCTGCTCGAGGCGGATCGTCTTCGCGCCGGGAATGTCGCGCAGGAAATGCTGCACGTTCTCCACGCGCGCGCCGCGCCAGCCGTAGATGGCCTGGTCGTCGTCGCCGACCACGAATACTTGTCCGGAAGCTGCCTGCCCGGCTTGCCCCGCGAGCACGCGAATCCACGCATACTGGATCGTGTTGGTGTCCTGGAATTCGTCGACGAGCAGATGCCGCCAGCGCTCGCGGTAATGCGCGAGAAGGGCGTCGTCGTTGAGCCACAGTTCGTGCGCGCGCAACAGCAGTTCGGCGAAGTCGACCAGACCGGAGCGCTGGCACGTCTGCTCGTAGGCCCGATAGATGTCGACCAGCGTTTTCGTCAGCGGATTGGCTTGCGCCTGGAACGCGTCCGGGCGCTTGCCCTCGTCCTTTGCCGTGTTGATGAACCATGCGGCCTGTCGCGGCGGGAAGCGCGACTCGTCCAGGCCCAATCCCGCGATCACGCGCTTGAGCAGGCGCTGCTGGTCGTCGGAATCCAGGATCTGGAACGTCTCGGGCAGCTTCGCCTCGCGCCAGTGCTGGCGCAGCAGACGATGCGCGATGCCGTGGAAGGTGCCGATGGAAAGTCCGCGCGTGCCCTGCGCAATCAGCGTCTCGGCGCGCGCGCGCATCTCGCCCGCGGCCTTGTTCGTGAACGTGACCGCGAGGATCGACCACGGCGACGCGCGCTCGACGTCCAGCAGCCAGGCGATGCGGTGCGTGAGCACGCGCGTCTTGCCCGAGCCCGCGCCGGCGAGCACGAGGTAGTGCCCGGGCGGCGCGCTCACCGCCTCGCGCTGCGCGGGATTGAGTCCGTCCAATAGATGCGAGACATCCATCCGCACATTGTAGCGTTCGGCGTAGAATGCACGACCCGAATTTTTTCCGACCGCCATGTCCGTTTCCGCCGCGCGCAAACACGAGATCGACGCGAACAAGCTGGCCAAGCGCCTGCGCCGCCAGTGCGGGCAGGCGATCGCCGATTTCAACATGATCGAGGACGGCGATCGCGTGATGGTATGCCTGTCCGGCGGCAAGGATTCGTACACGTTGCTCGCGCTGTTGCGCCAGTTGCAGGCCAAGGCGCCGGTGCGCTTTGAGCTCGTCGCCGTGCATCTGGACCAGAAGCAGCCGGGTTACGACCCGAACGTTCTGCCGACGTACCTGAAATCCATCGACATGCCGTTCCACATCCTGGAGCAGGACACCTACAGCGTGGTCACGCGTGTGGTGCCGGCAGGCAAGACGATGTGCGGGCTGTGTTCGCGCCTGCGCCGCGGTTCGCTGTACAGCTTCGCCGAGCGCGAAGGTTTCACCAGGATCGCGCTCGGCCATCATCGCGACGACATCGTCGAAACCTTGTTCCTGAATCTGTTCTACCACGCGACACTCAAGGCCATGCCGCCGAAGCTGCTCTCCGACGACGGCAAGCATGTCGTGATCCGGCCGCTTGCGTACTGCAAGGAAGCCGACATCGCCGAGTATGCGCAGCAAGAGGGTTTTCCGATCATGCCGTGCAACCTGTGCGGCTCGCAGGAGACCCTGCAACGCAAGGCGATCAAGCAGATGCTTGCCGACTGGGAGCGCAAAGCGCCCGGCCGCATCGAAAACGTGTTTCGCGCCATGGGCTCGATCGCGCCCTCGCAACTGGCCGATCGCGCGCTGTTCGATTTCGCTTCCCTCGGCAGCCACGCCGACGCGCGTGCCAATCAATCCGACTGGCTGCTCGGCGATGGCGAGGCCGCCGAATAATTCTTTTCCATCTCCAGGTTCACTTGACTCATGACGTGGTTTCGCAACCTCACGCTGTTTCGCTTTTCCGAGAAAACCGCCAAGTCGCTCAAAAGCCTCGAAGACAAGCTCGACAAGCACCGCCTGCGCGCACCCGGACCCATCGAATTGTCCGCGCAGGGTTTCATCTCGCCGTTCGGTCGAGGCGAGGAAGTCCTGACCCACAAGGTCGGCGACTTTGTCCTGCTGGCTATCGCCAGCGAACGGCGGTTGTTGCCGAATTCAGTCGTAAACGACGAATTGTCTGCACGTTTGAAGAAAATAGCCGAAAAAGACGGCAGAAAAGTCGGTTCCAAGGAGCGCAAGCGGTTAAAGGACGAAATCCTTACCGACCTGCTGCCACGCGCATTTACCAAAATGTCGCGAACTGCCTGCTATCTGTCGACAAAATCCGGTTTCGTCGTTCTGGATACCGCAAGTCGCAAAACGGCAGAGGAAGCAATAAATCAATTGCGTCAAGCACTTGGAAGTTTCCCGGCAGTGCCAATGGCACCCGAAGAATCGCCGCGCCGCCAGATGACGGAATGGCTCATCCATGGCAAGCTACCGGCGGGTCTGGTGCTTGGCGACGAATGCGAACTGCGCGACCCGGCCGAATCCGGCGCCGTGGTGCGCTGCCGTCGCCAGGACCTTGAAACCGACGAGGTGCGCGAGCATCTGAAGTCAGGCAAGCAGGCGTTCGCTCTCGGTTTGACCTTCGAGGATCGATTGAGCTTCACCCTCGGCGAGGACCTCGCCGTGCGCAAGCTGCGATTCCTCGACGTGGTGCAGGACGAAGTGGAAGCTTCCGGACGCGACGCGGAAGCCGGCGACATCGACGCCACCTTCGCCCTGATGACACTGGAGTTGGAGCGCCTGTTGCTGAAATTGGAAGAGTGGTTCGGTTTGCCCCGGCCGGACGACAACTAGCAAGGCGCATCCGGGGCGGGATTGGCATCATGACCGTCGCGGACACCAACAATTACCTGGAACTGGCCACGCCCGATGGCGAAACCATCAAGGTGTTGCGCCGCGCGCACCCGCGCGCGCGCCGGCTGCGCCTGACCGTCACCTCCGGCGGCGCGCAGGTCTCGTATCCACAGGGCACGCATCCGGCGCAAGTGTTCGCCTTCCTGCGCAAGCACGCGAATTGGCTCGAGCGCAAACTCGACGAATTGCAGGACAACGCCGCGCTGCCGCCACCGCTCAAGCCGGGGTCGCCCACCGTGCTGCCGCTGCGCGGCGAAACCACGCGCCTGCAATGGCGCGACGGCGCCTGTCCGCACATCGAACTGGCGAACGAGCGCCTGGTGCTCGCACTGCCCAAGCCGCACAACAAGCGCACGCTGCCCGCCGCGCGCGGCTTGCTGCATTCGTACCTGCATGCGCAGATCCGCCGTGACGTGTCGCGACATTTGGCGCGTTACACACCCGAACTCGGTCGCGCCCCCAGCGGCATCCGCATCAAGCCGCTCAAGAGCCTGTGGGGCAGCCTCGACACGCGCGACCGCGTCACGCTCGACCTCGCCCTCGCGCTCGCGCCGCCGGAGGCATTGCGCTACGTCGTCGTGCACGAGTTGTGTCACCTGCGCGTGCGCAACCACTCGCCGCGCTTCTGGGACCTGGTCGGCTCGCTCGATCCGGACTGGCAAACCCAGCGCGACTGGCTCAAGGCCAGCGGACAGGCGCTGAAGGCGGAACTGGCACGGCTTGTCGCAGGCTGACCAAATCCGGCAGCGCCGCGGCCACCGCCGGTGCATTCTCCAGGTGCAGATGGTGTGTGCCGGCCATGCGCCGCACTCGGATTTCCGATACCTGTGCGATGCGCCGGTCCATGGCCGCGCGCGGCATGTAGGGCTGCTCGGGTTCGGCCAATACAAGTCCGACGGGCGCACGAATGCCGCGCAACACGGCCAGTACCTGTTCCTCGGTCTGGCGCACCGGCGAGGCGAGCATCAGGCGTGGATCCGTGGACCAGGTCAGGCCACCCGGCACGACTTTGACGCCGCGTTCGACCAGGATTTTCGCCGCGGTCCGTGACAAATCATTTGCGCGCATCCGCGCGCTGACGGCTTCGTCCAGATCCTTGAACAGGCGCAGCGATTTCACGTCGGCGAAGTTCCGATCGGAAAAGGCGCGCTGCAACTGCGCCAGGGTGTGATCCGCTTCCTGCGTCAACGGCCCGAGTCCTTCGATCAGCAGCAGGCGTTCGACGCGTTCGGGGCACGCGCCCGCCAGCATGCTTGCCGCCGCGGCGCCGAGCGAGTGGCCGAGCAGGCCAAAATGCTTCCAGCCCAGTGCGTCAGCGGCCGCAAGGGCATCGCTCAGGTAGTCCACGGTGTGGTACCAAGCACCGGGCGGGCGCCAGTCCGAGCGGCCGTGGCCGGGAAAATCGATTGCCACAATGTAGAAATGTCCACAAAGCAGCGGCGCCAGCGCATCGAACGTGGCGGCGTTGTCGAGCCAGCCGTGCAGGGCGAGCAGCTTCGGCAGGGACTCATCGCCCCAGGCGCGTGCGGCAAGGCGCAGGTCGGGCAGGGCCAGGTCGAAATCACGCGCCCGCATGTTCCCAACCCCGGGTGTGGCGCCGGATCAGGTTCGCCAGCAGGCGCACGTGCGCTTCCGTTGCATTCAGCGCCGGAATGTAGTCCAGACGCTGGCCGCCCGCGCCAAGAAACTGCTCGCGACCGCGGATGGCGATTTCCTCAAGTGTCTCCAGGCAATCCACGGCGAACCCCGGGCACAGCACCTGCACATGCTGCACGCCAGCGCGGGCAAATGCAGCGAGTACGCCGGTGGTCTCGGGCCCAAGCCACGGCTCACGGCCCACGCGCGACTGGAACGCGATCGAGAATTCCTTCTCGGCAATGCCAAGACGCTCGCGCAGCAACCGCGCAGTGACCAGGCATTGTTCGTGATAAGGGTCGCCGGCGTCGACGTAACGCTCGGGAATGCCGTGGAAGGACAGCAGCAGGCGCTCGCCGCGGCCATGCGTGAACCAGTATTTCTCGACGCTGGCGGCGAGCGCGTCGAGGTAGCCGGCGTCGGCGTGATAGTCGGCGATGCTGCGCAACTCCGGTACGCGCCGCTGCGCCCCCAGCGCGGCGAACACGGCATCGAATGCCGCCGCGGTGGACGTCGCCGAATATTGCGGATACAGCGGCAGCACCAGCACGCGGCGCACGCCATCGGCGAGCAGTCCGTGGACAACCTCTTCGATGGCCGGTTGGCCGTAAGTCATCGCCAGTTCCACGCGCACTTTCGTGTCGCGCAATTCGGTGGCCAATCCCGTCGTCAGTGCGCGGCTGTTGACCAGCAGCGGCGATCCCGGCGGCGTCCAGATCTTCGCGTAGGCGCGCGCGGACCGGCGTGGGCGCACGCGCAAGATCACACCATGCAGCACGGGCAGCCAGAGCCAGCGTGGGTAGTCGATGACGCGCTTGTCGCTGAGGAATTGCGCCAGATAACGCCGCACGGCCGCCGGCGTGGGCGCCTGCGGTGTTCCCAGATTGATCAGCAATACGGCGGTCTTGGCTATCGCTTCGCAACTTGTGGCGGGCATGGCGCGCGGACTTGATCCCCGGGAAATTGTCTGGAAACCCAATATCTTGTGCGACAGGCCGATCAATAACCTCAGCGGTTGTGATCGCAGGACAGCGTGCGCCGCCAGTGTAGCATTTGTGCGCCAAGGCTTTGTTTTCCTTGTGCCCGCTGCTAGACTGCAATGGCTGCCTCCGCGATGGGGCGGCTGACGATTACTACAAGAATAGAAAGAGAAAACCGCATGCCCCTGCGCGCAATCCTAGTTGCGCTCGTGCTTGGCGTCTTCGCCAGTCAGGCGCGTGCCGCCGACCTCGTCGGTTATGCCGAGGCCTACAACGTGCTGTACAGCGTTGATCTGACCACGCGAACCGCGGTGATGATCGGCGACTCGGGATTGATCAACGGACAGCAAACCCCGTCGATAATCACCGGGCTGACAGCCAGCCCGACAGGCGCGCTTTTCGCGGTTTGGGACGCGGGCCCGGCAAAGCTTCTGGTCACCGTCGACAAGGGCACGGGTCTGGTTGCCCCGCTCGGCGCACTCAACGTCAACAGCAGTGCCAAGCTCGATCTGGCTCTGGCATTCACCTGCGATGGCAAGCTGTGGATGTCGGCGAGCACCGGCCAGTTCTGGAGCGTGGATCCGGCGACGGCCAACGTCACGGCCCTGGGCAATCTGGGCGTGGACATCACGGGTCTGGCCGCGCGCGGCTCGCTTCTCATCGGCGCGGGCAGCCAGGGCAACAACAATCTGTATTCGATCGACCCGGTCAAGGTCACGGCCACGCTCATCGGCGGTTACCAGACCGCCAATTACATCACCATCACCAGTCCCGGATTCGACGCGTCCGGAAACCTGTGGGCGGTGCTCGATTACGTGCCGCCGCCCGGCGGCGTTTCGGTCGCACCCTGGAGCGATCTGGCGCAGGTTTCGCCGACCTCGGGAACACTCGTCAATTTGGGCAACATCACGCCGCCGGCGTCGACCAGCGACAAATCGCCCACTTACTACAACCTGTTCCAGGTCGGACTGCGGGGCCTGGCGATTCCTTCCTCCGTCTGCTCCGTCGCCGCATCGACCGGTTCGACGCCCGCACTTTCCTGGCGCGGCATGGCCGCCTTGATCGCCTTGCTGCTGCTTGTTGGCGGAACTCGGTTGCGCCTCAGGCGTCCAAGTCCCTGAGGTCCGGCGGCGCCGGACAATCCGCTTTTCGCAAAGGAACCCGTTGATGCCCCGCGCGATCGTCCTGCTCGCCGCATGTGCGGCACTGTCCGTGGCCATCGCCGGCCCCGCGCATGCCGGAGAACAGGAAAGCGCGCGCGCCCAGAACGCGGTGCGCGTGCTCAAGCAGATCATGCAGGCGCCGGACAGCCGCATCCCCGGCCACCTGTTGCGCGATGCCTACGCCGTGGCCGTGATTCCCGACGTGATCAAGGCGGGCCTCATCATCGGCGGCCGGCATGGTCTTGGACTGTTGTCGGTGAAAACGCCGAACGACGTTTGGAGCAATCCGACCTTCATCGGCATGACCGGCGGCAGCATCGGGTTCCAGGCCGGTGTGCAATCCACCGACGTGATCCTGATCTTCCGCACCCAGCGCGGCGTGGATTCGATCGTGCACGGCAAGTTCACGCTCGGCGCGGATGCCTCGGTCGCGGCCGGGCCGATCGGCCGCGCGGCCAATGCCGCAACCGATGCGCAACTGCGCGCCGAGATCTATTCCTACTCGCGCGCGCGCGGCCTGTTCGCCGGTGTTGCCCTGGATGGCTCGGTGCTGTCCATCGACAACACCGCCAACCAGGCCGTGTATGGCGAGGGCATCACGCCGCGGCGGATATTTGCCGGCGGCCTGGGCAACGTTCCCGACGCGATCGTGGACTTTCGCGATCGGCTGGAGGAGTACACTGCGCGTTGAGGGTCGCGTATCGGCGCCAGGCCGCCGAACGCGTTGGGGCGTACAGGCATTCGATTGGCGGAGCGTGCAACATGGGTGGTTTGAGCATTTGGCATTGGCTGATCATCATCGTCGTGGTGGTGCTGATCTTCGGCACCAAGAAATTGCCCAACATCGGCGGCGATCTGGCGGCGGCGATCAAGAACTTCCGCAAGGGCATGCAGGACGACAGCAAGTCCGACGCGGAGCAGTTGAAAGCCGATCCGCCGACCGGACAGGCGTCCCCGGCGTCCGACAACAAGGCCGACAAGGCGCCCTGATCGCGTCATGTTCGACATCGGCACCGGCGAACTGGCCCTGATCGCGGTGGTCGCGCTGCTCGTGCTCGGGCCGGAACGCCTGCCGAAGGCCGCGCGCACGGCCGGCGCGCTGATGCGGCGCGCACGCGCAAGCTGGCAGAACGTGCGCAGCGAGATCGAGCGCGAACTGGAGGCCGAGGAACTCAGGAATTCGATCAAGCGCGGCGCACAGGAACTCGATCCGCGCGCCGACATCAGTGCCGCCCTGCGCGACGCCGTACACGGGTCGCCAAAGCCACCGGATCCGACGGCGCCTTCCGATGGGCAGCGCTGAGTCCCCGCCACCGGGCGGCACGCAAGGCGACGGTCAGGAGCAGAGTTTCATCGGACACCTGATCGAGTTGCGCGCGCGCCTGCTCAAGGCGATTGCGTCGGTCCTCATCGTGCTGGTCGCCCTGTTGCCGTTCGCGGACCGCATGTATCACTTCGTCGCCGAACCATTGCTGCAACGCCTGCCGGCCGGCTCGCACATGATTGCGATCGAAGTGGCCTCGCCATTCATGACGCCGATCAAGCTGGCCGCGGTCGTAGCGTTGTTCCTGGCCATGCCGGCAGTGCTGTACCAATTGTGGCGCTTTGTCGCGCCCGGACTGTATCGCCATGAGAAGAAGATGGCCTTGCCCCTGCTCGTGGCCAGCGTCGGCATGTTCTACCTCGGCTGCGCGTTCGCGTATTACCTGATCTTGCCCAAGGTCTTCGTGTTCCTGCTCGGTGTGACTCCGGACGGCGTGGCGATCATGACCGACATCGGCAAGTACCTGGATTTCGTGCTGACGATGTTCCTCGCCTTTGGCGTGTGCTTTGAGGTTCCGGTCGTCGTGATCCTGCTCGCGCTGCTGGGTTGGGTGACGGCACCGCAACTTGCGCGACAACGCCCCTACGTGATCCTCGGCGTGTTCGTGATCGCCGCCATCGTCGCGCCGCCGGACGCGATGTCGATGCTCATGCTCGCAATTCCGATGTGCCTCTTGTACGAGCTGGGCGTGCTCGCCGTGCGCCTGTTCGTGCACCGCAAGCCGGCAACCGACAGCGGCGCTGCGCCGCTTTCCTGAAGCGCCTCGCTGCCGCTCCGGTTGCCGCATCGCAACGCGGCTGGCGACGCTGCTGCGTTGTCTTTTGCGGCATTCTGGCATAGACTGCAATGCCGCATTTGACGCATTTTCCACTTCACGCACACCCCGAAAACAGGAGCTGACGAACATGGCAAAGAACGAAGATACACGCGACGCCAGTCTGCGCGTGTCGAAGAAAACGCGTGACAGCCTGAAGGCAGCGGCAGCCGTCGCCGGGCGTCCGCTGTACGACGTCACCAACGAGGCGATCAACAATTACCTCGCCGCGGTGAAGGCTGGCGGAGCGCGCAAAGGCAAGAAGTAAACTTCTATATTCCGTTCGCGCTGCGCCTGCCGCGCGGCGCGAAGGCAACGACAAGACGGCCCGCGCGGGCCGTTTTTGTTTTCCGGCGCCGCTTCAACCGGACAGCCGTGCAAAACGGCGCAGGACCGAACGTGCCTGCGGTGTGCCGCGGACCCGGCGCAGCAACGCCGGCACGTCGAAAGCCTCGCCGGCCAGCGCGCCATCGCGGGCGCGGATATAGGCGCGCATCTCGGGCACGCCGAATTCCGGATGGAACTGCAGGCCCCACGCGCGCGGCGCGAAGCGCACCGCCTGGCAAGCGTCCAGCGCCGAACGCGCCAGCACCACGGCGTCGCGCGGCGGACGCAGCACGGTCTGCAGATGCGTCGCCTGCGCGGCAAAGCAGCCCCGCATGCCCGCGAACAACGCATCGTCGGCCGCCGCCGGCAGGCAATCGACCCGGACCGTGCCCATTTCGCGACCATGCGGGTTGTACCCGACCTTGCCGCCGAGCGCGTGCGCCAGCAACTGGTGCCCGTAACACACGCCGAGCACGGGGACATCGGCGTCGACCGCGCGGCGCAGCCAGCGCGCCGTGGTTTCGCTCCATTCCAGCCGGTCAGTGACCATCGCGCCGGAGCCGGTGACGACAATGCCCGAGACCGAACGCGGCGCTGGCAATTGCGCCCCGCGGTCGACGCGCACGCAGCGCGTCTGGCGCGAAGACAAGCCCAGCCCGCGCCGGAACCATTGCGCAAAGTCGCCGTATTGAGTGCGCACGGCGGCAATCGCCGTGCCGGTCTGCACGATCAGCAGGCGCATGGCACCACGCCGCGGAAAATCCGGTCCCCGCGCATCAGGATTCCACCGGCGGCAAGATACCCATCACTTCCGCGATCGTCGTGACGCCACGCGCGACCTGTTGCGCCGCGCTCAGGCGCAACGGTCGCATGCCTTCGGCGAGCGCCGCGTCGGAGAGGCTTCCCAGGTCGAGCGTGGGCTGGATCATCTGTCGCAAGCGCGGCGAGATGCGCATCATCTCGTAGATGCCGGTGCGGCCAAGGAAGCCCGTATTGCGGCATTCCAGGCAACCGACCGGCGCGTAGGCCTTCGGCGGTGGCGGCAGGCGCCAGCGGTGCACCAGTGCATCCCAGCCGTTCGCATCCAGCGGCGCTTCGGTCTTGCAGTGCGGGCACAGGGTGCGCACCAGACGCTGCGCAACCACGCCGGCGAGCGTGGACTGGATCAGGTAGTGTGGCGCGCCCAGGTCGAGCAGGCGGGACAGCGCGCTGGGCGCATCGTTGGTGTGCAAGGTCGACAACACCAGATGCCCGGTCAGCGATGCCTGGATCGCCATCTGCGCGGTTTCCAGGTCGCGGATTTCGCCGATCATGATGATGTCCGGGTCCTGGCGCATCAGGGTGCGCACGCCGGCGGCGAAGTCGAGGTCGATCGCCGGTTGCACCTGCATCTGGTTGAACTCCGGCGACACCATCTCGATCGGGTCTTCGATCGTGCACAGGTTGATGTCGGGCGTGGCCAGGTGCTTGAGCGTGGAGTACAGCGTCGTGGTCTTGCCCGAACCCGTGGGGCCGGTGACGAGCACGATGCCATGCGGACGTTCGACCAGTTG
>JAFEFP010000220.1 GCA_018240545.1 Pseudomonadota bacterium
GAGGTGATGATCCGGCGCGGCGAGCCAGGCGAGGTCGCGTTCGATCGCGGCTTCATCCGGTGCCGCCAGCCAGGCGCGTGCTTCCGCACCCACGCGCGCTTCGCGAGTCGCCGCCGCTTGCGCGGCGAAGGCCTCGCCATGCCGGCCGACGAGTTCGCGCACGCCGGCCGCGCCCAGCCCCGGCGCGCGCAGCAACGCCAGCCAGGCGCGGGTTTCAGCGAGGGATCGATCGAGCGGCATCGAGCGAGTGTAACGGATGCGCAAAAAGACGAACGGCGCGGCATGCCGCGCCGTTCGTCTCACGCCGCAGCGTATGCGTTACGTATGATCGGGATCGTAGAGCTTGTCCGCCAGATGCACGGGCCGGATGCCGTCCATGATCAAGCCGTAGCTTACCCGGTCGAACGTGCGGAAGATCATCACGTGGCCGATGTATTCCTCGGGTAGCTGCACCTTCGCCTCGTCGCGGTGGAAAAACGCCTTGAAGCTGCCATCGGGATAGTCGCTGCGGTCCTGCACCACGTCACCGGCGTGGAAGATGGAATAGGTTTGGCCATTCTCGACGCCATCCGCCGCACCGTTGGACAACGCCACGACCTGCAGGCGGCCGACGGCGTTGAGCGCATCGGCGAAGGCAATCACGCGCATTTCCGGTGGCACCTGCCTGGGTGCATGCGGCACGTACTGGAAGTCGAACTGGTTGTTGTCCGGCGGCAGCACGAAATCGCCGGGGCGCACTTCATAGTCGGTGCTCGTCACCAGTACCGAAGCCGGGTTGCCGGCGCGCGTCGCCTCGACCTCGCCGTATTGCAGCATCTCGTAACCGAGGAAACGCACGTTGCCACGCAGGGTGAAATGATCCGGACCGTGATGCCAGAGCATGCTCGGGCGATCGTCGCGATCCTGCATGTCCTGACGGTACACCTGGCTCGGACGGCCATCCTTGCCGGTGATCTCATAGTAGCGCCCGATCGGGCGCAACAGCACAAAGTGCTGGCCGGGCTGCGTATCCAGTCCGCGCACGTAGACGAGCTGGCC
The DNA here is from genome assembly GCA_018240545.1 of Pseudomonadota bacterium. Lineage (GTDB taxonomy): Bacteria > Pseudomonadota > Gammaproteobacteria > Xanthomonadales > Rhodanobacteraceae > Rudaea. Next base: position 1,039 of record JAFEFP010000220.1, read on the forward strand.
TGTCGCGCCATTGATGTGGTGATCCTCGATGCCGACCACATGTGGCGCGCGCTTGAATTCGTCTTCGCTCACCAGGCGCGGCTTTTTCAGGAAATCCTCGATCACGGAAAGCGGTACCGGCTTGACCGCGCTCTCCAGCTGCTCGACGCGGGTGTGCGGCTCGACGCCGCCACGGCCGGCAATGCCGAGGCCCGGCTTGCCGTTCAGGTAGGCCAGGCTCAGCACATCGCCCGGATAGATCAGATGCGGGTTCTGTATTTGCGGATTGGCCTGCCAGACTTCCGGCCACTGCCACGGCTTTTGCAGGAACTTCGCCGCGATGCTCCACAGCGTGTCCCCCTTGCGCACCGTGTAGGTGTCGGGATGATCCTTCGCAAGCTGCACCGAAGCGGCATAGGCCGTAAGGGTGAGCAGCAATCCGGCGCAAATCGCAGGTAGTTTTTTAAGCATGGCTGCCAATTACCTGATTCCCAAAGGGCTTCGCGAGTGTATACGAAAAATTTACCGGCGCAAATGACAGGCTTCACGAAATCGAGGCGCGATCGTGGCAGCGCCGTCAAAAGTCGCGCCAAGTGCCGAATCGGCGTAGAATTTTTACCGGGAACCCGGTCTTTTTCCCGTGCTTGTGCCGACCACCCCGAGCCCCATATCCCAGCCATGCTGACCATTCTGGAATTTCCCGATCCGCGCCTGCGCACCAGGGCCCGGCCCGTGGCCGTGTTCGACAAGGCGCTGCATGAACTGATCGAGGCCATGTTCGCGACCATGTATGCCGCGCCGGGCATCGGCCTGGCTGCAACCCAGGTCAACGTGCACCAACAGCTGCTCGTACTCGACGTGTCCGAGGAAAAGAACGCGCCAATGGCCCTGCTCAATCCGAAGATCGTCGAACGCGAAGGCGAGCAGGTCTATCAGGAAGGCTGCCTGTCGGTTCCCGGCATCTTTGCGGATGTTGCGCGCTCCGAACGCATCGTGGTCGAAGCCCAGGACCGTGACGGCAAACCCCTGCGGATGGAAGCCGACGGCCTGCTCGCGGTGTGCATCCAGCACGAGATGGATCACCTCGTCGGCAAGCTCTTCGTCGATTATCTGTCGCCGCTCAAGCGCGAACTGGTGCGCAAGAAACTCGAGA
>JAFEFP010000221.1 GCA_018240545.1 Pseudomonadota bacterium
TTGATCGAGCTGATCTGGATGATGCGGCCCCATTTGCGGTTGCGCATGCCGTCGATCACCGGGCGGGTAACGTTGTAGCAGGAATTCAGGTTCGTGTTGATCACTTCCTGCCACTGCAGCGCGCTCATCTTGTGGAAGGTGGTGTCGCGCGTGATGCCGGCGTTGTTGATCAGGATGTCGATCGGCCCGAGCTGCTGCTCGACGCCGCGGACGAGCTTTTCCGCCGCTTCCGGCGAGGACACGTCGCCCGGCACGATGGCGGCGTCGATGCCGTGTGCCTTCATGTTCGCTTGCCACACCTTGGCCTTGGCCTCGTCGCGGTAGTTGGTCGCTACCTTGTGGCCGAGGCTGGCCAGGCGCTTGACGATGGCGCTGCCGATGCCGCCGGTGCCGCCGGTGACGAGCGCGATGCGTGCGGTCATGCCGTTCTCCTTTGTCTATTCAGGACCTTGTCCGATTGTACACGCGTGCTTTCGAGCTTCTCCCCGCAATGCAGCAAGATCGAATGCTTGCGCTGCGGCGTCCAGCATTCGTTCCGCAGTGCCGGCTTCCGGAACACGCTGGCCCAGGAATGCGAGGGCGGCGCGCAATGCCGGCACTGGATCGGTGCGATCCACGGCTCGCGCCCGGTCCTGCTTGGACAGCTTGCGGCCATCGGCATCCAAAACCAGCGGCAGGTGCAGGTAGGCCGGTGTCGGCAGGCCGAGCAGGCGTTGCAGGTGAATCTGGCGCGGGGTGGAATCGAGCAGGTCCGCACCGCGCACGACTTCCGTGATGCCCTGTTCGGCATCGTCCACCACCACGGCGAGCTGGTAGGCGTACCCGCCTTCGACGCGACGAATCACGAAGTCCCCGGTCACGTCGCGCAAATTCTGCGCTTGCGGCCCGAAACCGGCATCGACGAATTCGATCGCGCCGTCGGGGGCACGCAGGCGCCAGGCGGGCACTCGCCTGGCTTCTGGCGCGGCGACGCAAGTGCGATGGATGCCGCTGCTCGCTTCCAGGTCGGCGCGGCTGCACCAGCAGGGGAAAACACGCCCCGCTGCATCCAGTCGCGCAAACGCGGAAGCATACGCAGACTCACGCCTGCTCTGGAACTTCACCGGTTCGTCGGGTTCCATGCCGAACGCGGCAAGGGTTTCGAGAATCTCGGCCGCCGCGCCGGGAACCTCGCGTGGCGGATCGAGGTCTTCCATGCGGACGAGCCAGATGCCGTTCTGCGACCGCGCCCTGATCCAGCTGCCGACCGCGGCCACGAGCGAGCCGAAGTGCAGGGCACCGGTGGGGGAGGGCGCGAACCGGCCTCGGTAAGTCATCGCTCGAACCGCTTGAATTTCCGCCAGTTTACCCAAAGCTATACCCGCAACCGCCAACCTCGAGGGTTCCCATGCTGCGCATTCTCCTGTTCCTTGGTACCAACCTCGCCATCATGCTGGTGCTGGGCATCGTCTGCTCGATCTTCGGCATCGACCAGTGGGCCTATGGCAAGGCCGGCATCAACCTGACCGGGTTGCTCGTCATGTGCGCGGTGTTCGGCATGGGCGGCGCGTTCATCTCGCTGGCGATGTCCAAGACCATCGCCAAATGGACGACGCACGCGCAGGTCATCACCGAACCGCGCGGTGCGAACGAGCAGTGGCTGCTCGATACCGTTCGCCATCACGCCCAGAACGCCGGCATCGGCATGCCCGAAGTCGCGCTGTACGACTCGCCCGACATGAACGCGTTCGCCACCGGCATGAGCCGCGACCATGCCCTGGTCGCGGTCAGCACGGGCTTGCTGCAATCGATGAACCGCGACGAGATTTCCGCCGTGCTCGGCCACGAGATCACGCACGTCGCGAACGGCGACATGGTCACGCTGACCCTGATCCAGGGCGTGCTCAACACGTTCGTCATGTTCCTGGCGCGCATCCTCGGCACGGTGATCGACAACGCCATCGGCGGCAACCGCGACGACAACCGCGGCGGCGGTATTGCCTATTTCCTGATCGTGATGCTGTTGCAGACCGTGCTCGGCGTGCTCGCCACGATCATCGTGATGTGGTTCTCGCGCTGGCGCGAATTCCGCGCGGATGCGGGCGGCGCCAGACTCGGCGGCCGCGCCGGCATGATCTCGGCGTTGCA
>JAFEFP010000222.1 GCA_018240545.1 Pseudomonadota bacterium
CACGCCGCCGAAGCGCAGGAACCGGAGTTTACTTGAATGTAGATGAGGATGACTCGCCGCGTCTGCGGCTCGCCCTCCGGGCCGGCTTCGCCGTTCGCTTCGGCATCCTGCCTTCGCGGTCCGAGCATCGCGGGCGTGCGAGATGTCGAGCGCAGCAGGTTATGCAGAGGTTTTCAGGATGAATTCCGCCAACGCGAAGTCTGCCGGCGTCGTCACCTTGATATTGTCCTCACTGCCCGCGACGAGCAAGGGCCGGTGACCGGCGCGCTCCATCGCCATCGCCTCGTCGGTGACCTCCACGCCGGCGCTGTTCGCGGCTTCGAGCGCTTCCACCAATTCGCCGAGGCGGAACAATTGTGGCGTCAGCGCACGCCAGCGCATCTCGCGTGGTTCGGTGGCGACGACGCGGTTGTCCTGATCCGCGCGTTTTAACGTGTCGCGGACCGGCGCAGCAAGCAGCGCGCCGCCAGCGGGCATGCCCGCCTCGATCAATCGCGAAATATCCGGCGCGCGCACGCAGGGTCGCGCCGCATCGTGGACGAGTACAAATTGGGATTTGTCCACATTGTCCGCAAGCGCACGCAATCCAGCCAGCACCGAATCCGCGCGTGCGGTCCCGCCGACCGTGGTGCGCACCGGCTTGTCGTCGAAGGTCAGCCACTTCGGCCAGCGCGCGTCGCCGGCTTCCAGCACCACCATCAGCCCGGCGATGCGCGGGTGCGCGGCCAGGCGCTCCAGCGCGTGCAGCAGCATCGGCTTGCCGGCGATCGGCAGGTATTGCTTGGGAACCTCGCCGCCGACCCGCAGGCCGCGTCCAGCCGCGGGCACGACGCACCACAGTCTTTCGTCAGCGGCTGCCATTGTCTGGCTTCACATTGGCTGGCGCGGGTTCCACGACCTGGTAGAACACCTCGCCCGGCTTGATCAAACCCAACTCGGAACGCGCGCGTTCCTCGATCGCGCCCTTGCCGGATTTCAGGTCCTGCACGTCCGCCGACAGCGCTTCGTTGCGCTGCTTGAGTTTCTGGTTTTCCGCCTTCTGCTCCGAAATGCGCTGCTGCAGGCGCCAGACGTCGCGCATGCCGCCCTCGCCGGTCCAGAATTTGATCTGCAGCGCGATCAGCAGGATCAGCAGGATGAGCGCAATGAATCGCAACACGCGCGAGCGCTCAGCGGATCAATCCCGGAACGTTCGGAAACGCCGCGCGACCCGCGTAGGCGGCGGACGCGCCGAGCGCTTCCTCGATACGCAGCAACTGGTTGTACTTGGCCACGCGATCCGAACGGCACAGCGAGCCGGTCTTGATCTGCGTGGCGGTCGTCGCCACGGCGATGTCCGCGATGGTCGTGTCCTCGGTTTCTCCGGAACGATGCGAGACGACGGCCGCGTAATGGGCCTTGTCCGCCATGGCGATGGTTTCCAGTGTTTCGCTCAAGGTGCCGATCTGGTTGACCTTGACCAGGATGGCGTTGGCGATGCCGTCGGCGATGCCGGCACGGAAGATCGCCGGATTGGTGACGAAGTTGTCGTCGCCGACGAGCTGGATCTTCTTGCCGAGCTTCGCGGTCAGCGCCTTCCAGCCGTCGCGATCCTGTTCGGCGACTCCGTCCTCGATGGTGATGATCGGATATTTCGCGCACCAGCCGGCGTAGAACTCGATCAACTCGACGGGAGACATCTTCCTGCCCTCGCCGGCCAGGTCGTACACGCCGTTGTCGAAGAACTCGGAACTGGCCGCATCCAGGCCCAGGTACACATCCTTGCCGGCGACATAGCCGGCCTTGGCGATGGCTTCGAGGATGGTCTCGATGGCCTGCTCGTTGGATTTGAGATCCGGCGCGAAACCGCCTTCGTCTCCGACCGCCGTATTCAGGCCCTTGGCCTTGAGCACGGACTTGAGCGCGTGGAAGATTTCCGCGCCCGCGCGCAGCGCTTCGGCAAAGTTCGGCACACCGACGGGCAGTATCATGAATTCCTGCATGTCGACATTGTTGTCGGCATGCGCGCCACCGTTGACGATGTTCATCATCGGCACGGGAAGATGCAGCGGCGCGTTGTGCGCGAGTGCGGAATTGATGTACTTCCACAATGGCATTTTCTTCGACATCGCCGCTGCGTGC
>JAFEFP010000223.1 GCA_018240545.1 Pseudomonadota bacterium
CCGAGCGAGATGCACGTGATCTGGCATCACGCCTACTCCACGCCAGCGCTGTTGCCGTGGCTGCTGGACCAGCGCCTTGAGCATCCGCCCTGCGATTTCGACGATTTGCCCGCGCCGGGAACGCTGACGTGGAAGGGTGGAAAACGGTAGAATCTGCGGTCTTCCTACGCCGAGGTCGTTATGGATTTCCGCTTCAGCGAAGAACAACTGCAGATCCAGGCCATCGCCCGCGATTTCGCGCAAAAGCGCATCGTGCCGGTGGCGGCCGAGTTCGATGCCAGGGGCGAATTCCCGCTCGACAACATCCGCGAGATGGGCCAGCTCGGCCTGATGGGCATCGAGGTGCCGGCCGAATACGGCGGCGCCGGCATGGATTCCATCGCCTACGTGCTGGCGATGATGGAAATCGCGGAAGCCGACTGCGCGCATTCCACGATCATGTCGGTGAACAACACGCTCTATTGCAACGGTTTGCTGAAATTCGGCAGCGAAGAACAGAAGCACAAGTACGTGACGCCGATCGCCTCGGGCGCGGCGATCGGGGCGTTCGCGCTGACCGAGCCGCAGTCCGGTTCGGACGCCACGGCGATGCGTTGCCGTGCGGCCAAGCAGACCGATGGCAGCTTTGTCATCAATGGCAAGAAGAGCTGGATCACGTCCGGCCCGGTGGCCAAGTTCATCCTGCTGTTCGCAATGACCGATCCGGACAAGCACGCCCGCGGCATCACGGCTTTCATCATCGACACCGCGCGCGCGGGATTCCATCGTGGCAAGACCGAACCCAAGCTCGGCATCCGCGCTTCGGCCACCTGCGAGATCGAATTCACCGACTATCGCGCGTCCGCCGCGGACGTGATCGGCGACGAAGGCCATGGTTTCAAGATCGCGATGGGTGTGCTTGACGCCGGGCGCATCGGCATTGCTTCGCAGGCTGTGGGTCTGGCGCGTGCCGCCTACGAAGCGACTTTGGCCTATGCGCGCGAGCGCAAGGCCTTCGGCCAGTCCATCGGCTCGTTCCAGATGATCCAGCAGAAGATCGCGGACATGAAGTGCAAGCTCGACGCGGCACACTGGCTGACCCTGCGCGCGGCCTGGACCAAGCAACAGGGCGGGCGCTTCTCGACCGAAGCGGCGGTGGCCAAGCTCACCGCGTCGGAAGCGGCGATGTGGATCACGCACCAGGCGGTGCAGGTGCACGGTGGCATGGGCTATAGCAAGGAAATGCCGCTGGAGCGCTATTTCCGCGACGCCAAGATCACCGAGATTTACGAAGGCACTTCCGAAATCCAGCGTATGGTGATCGCGCGCAACGAGACGGGCTTGCGTTAGAAAGCCCTGCAGGGTTTTCAGCCAAGCCGCTGCCGATACACGGTTTTTGGCGGCGCCAAGGCCATTGCATGCTGGCACAAGTACGGTGCGAAGGGGTATCCTTCGGGTCTCGAAAATCCCGTTCCGGACGCATCTGCATGAACGCCATTCCCAGCGCCACCGCGCGCGCAAGCGACTCCGTTGCACAAGCGATTCTTGCTGCGCTGGGTGCCGCGGCGACACCGCTGGCACGACCTTTTGTGGAGCATTTTTTCCGGCGCGTCGGTGGCGAGGAAGCGAGCACGCACGCGGCCGAAGACTGGACCGGGATGGTGCGCGGCTTGCTTGATTTCGTGCGCGTGCGCAAGGCGGGCGTGCCGATCCTGCGCGTGTTCAATCCGGTCAAGGAAGCCGATGGCTATGCAAGCGCGCATACCGTCATCGACATCATGACCGACGACATGCCATTCCTGGTGGATTCGGTCGGAATTGCCATTGCCCAGGCCGGCCTGAGCGGGCATCTGGTCGTGCACCCGGTGTACGCCATCGAACGCGACGCCGGCGGCAATGTGCTCGCGATCGCTGCGGAAGGCAACGGCAAGGGCAAGGGCGAGTCGCTCATGCATTTCGAGGTCGACCGCGTCGCCGAACCGGCCGAGCGCGCGCAACTGGAACAGGCCTTGCTCGCGGCATTGGACGATGTCGCGCAGTGCTATCGCGATTGGCCGGCGATGCGCGACAGGATGCTCGCCATTGCCGACAGCCTGGCCGGGCAGAAGCGGCCGATCGACGCGGCCAGCGTGACCGA
>JAFEFP010000224.1 GCA_018240545.1 Pseudomonadota bacterium
GACGCCTTGCGCGAAGTAGTCGCGCGAGATTTCCTTGAGCGGCAGGAAGCCGTGGCGGTCGGCGCCGTAATCAACGAAACACGCTTCCAGCGAAGGCTCGACGCGCGTGATGCGGCCCTTGTAGATGTTGGCCTTCTTCTGTTCCTTGGAGGGGATCTCGAGGTCGAGATCGTATAGATTCTGGCCATCTACGATGGCCACGCGCAACTCTTCACGCTGAGTTGCGTTGATCAGCATACGCTTCATTTTTACATCCTCGGCGCTCGACCGGGATCGCGTCGCGAGTCCGCGCCGATGAGGGCGGCGGCTTCGCGCAGGCCGTGGGCGTGGCACGCCATCACGGGAGCGCTTTGTTTCTGCCGGCGCAAACTCTGCGCCTGGCGGTTGAAAGGTGCCCTTTTGCGTTGCCGGGACTCCACGCCACCCTGACGGAGGCGGGCAATCCGCGATCCAACCCGTTAGGATTACGCGGCGGCCGAGGACTCCTCCCGGAGTTGGCTCGGGCGCCGGCGCTTGCCGGCGGGACGGATGCGCCATTCCACCGCTCATCGGTGGTCGGCGCGAAACGCGGTCGCAGTGTAGCACAGCGGAAAATTTTTCAATAGATACGCGAACTTCGATGACAAACGACGACAAGGATGCAAGTCGCGGCGTGCGCCTGGTCACGGTGCCGGAGGAGCGCGAAGGTCAGCGTATCGACAATTTTCTGGCCGGCCAGCTCAAGGGCGTGCCGAAAAGCCTGATTTACCGCCTCCTGCGCACCGGTCAGGTGCGCATCAACGGCAAGCGCGCCAAGCCCGATGCGCGTGTTGGCGGCGGCGACAGTGTGCGCATTCCGCCGGTGCGGATGGCGGCGGCGGGCGAACCCGGCATTGCGCCCAAGGCCCTCATCGAGCGCGTTCGCCAAAGCATCCTCTTCGAGGATCGCGATTTCCTCGTCCTCGACAAACCGGCCGGCATCGCCAGTCATGGCGGCAGCGGCGTGGCATTCGGCGCGATCGAACTGCTGCGGCAGGCGCGGCCCGACGAGACCCTCGAACTCGCGCATCGGCTCGATCGCGACACCAGCGGCGTGCTGGTGCTCGCGCGCCGGCGCGCGGCGTTGACCGCATTGCAGGCGTTGATCCGCGATGGCCATATCACCAAGCAGTACCTGGCGCTGCTGCATGGGCATCCGAAGCGCGCCCGATTCGATGTCAACGTGCCCTTGCGCAAGTTCGACTTGCAGGGCGGGGAGCGCATGGTGCGGGTGAGCGACGACGGCAAGCCGGCGTTGACGGCGTTCAAGGTAATCGCCGCCTACGCGCCGGCGAGCCTGGCCGAAGTGACCTTGTATACCGGGCGCACGCATCAGATTCGCGTGCATGCGCAACATGCCGGGCATCCGCTCGCCGGGGACGAGAAATACGGGCTGCGCGATTTCAACAAGGCGCTGCGCGATTTCGGCCTGCGCCGCCTGTTCCTGCATGCGGCGCGCTTCGAATTCGACCTGAACGGCAAGACGCACTGTTTTTCCGCGCCGCTGGCGCCGGATCTGGCCGAAGTGCTCGATCGGCTGCCTACTGAAAATAACGCGCGCTGACTTCGGCCGAATACAACCACGACGGCGGCAGCAGGACGATCAGGATCAACGCGCTCGCCGCGTGTGAAAACGCGAGCGGCAGCAAGGCGCGTTCGCGCAAGTAAAGCGCGCACCAGCACAGCCCGCCCGCAAACGTGGCGATCATCAAGGCCGCATTCGGCATGTGCATCAGCGCGAAGGTCATCGCGCCCAGCCAGACCGCGATGAAGCCGGGCAGTCCCGTGCGCCGCCAACGCGCGGTCACGAGCGCGCAGACCAGGTATTGCTGGACCAGGGCCCAGCCGAGATACCGCGCGACATGCGCGACCGGTGGCGGTCGCAACGGTAGATTGGCGTCGTGCGCAAACAAGCCCAGGCAAAGCGCCACCGCCGCAACCACCGCGGCCAGCCCCCAAGCGCGCGGACTGCCGACAAGGCGCCAGTCGCGCGGGAAACCCAGGCGCAGCGCGTAGGCCGAAACCGCGCCGA
>JAFEFP010000225.1 GCA_018240545.1 Pseudomonadota bacterium
GTGCACGACGGTGATCTTCGCGTCCGGCAGTTTCAGGCCCGGATTGAGCTTGGCGATCGCGGCATCGTTCCAGTTCGCGATCTTGCCGAGGAAGATGCCCGCCAATGCATTACCGTCGAGAACGAGCTTGCCCGACTCGACGCCATCGATGTTGTAGGCCGGGACAATGCCACCGATGACGCTGGGGAATTGGCCGAGGCCAAACTTTCCCAGTTCTTCAGCATCCAGCGGCTTGTCGGAGGCGCCAAAGTCGACGGTGCCGGCCTTGATCTGGGCGATGCCGCCGCCCGAGCCGATGGACTGGTAGTTGACGTGGTTGCCGGTCTTCTCGGCGAACGTGGCCGACCATTTCGACAGCACCGGATAGACGAAGCTGGAACCGGCGCCGGTGACATCGGCGGCCGTGGCGAAAGCGGAGAATCCCGCGGCGGCGACGCCGAGGACAAATGCGATCTTGCGAATATTGGACATGACAACTCCCGTGCGTGGATGACCGACGACTTTGTACCGGCCGCGCATTTCGCGGGGGTGATGAAAATATTACGGTTCGATGACAGCGCGCACGCTCAAGCCGCGTCGCCGCCGGCCTCGAGCAGGCGCGCCTGGTCGAACTGGCACGCGAACGTCGAACCCTTGCCGGGTTCGCTGGCGATGGCCAGCCGCGCCTGGTGCAGGTTGAGCACGTGCTTGACGATGGACAGGCCAAGGCCTGTGCCGCCGGTGCCGCGCGAACGGCTCGACGACACGCGGTAGAAGCGTTCGGTCAGGCGCGCCAGATGTTCGGCCGGAATGCCGTAACCGGTGTCGGTCACCGAAAATTCCGCGCCGGTCGGCGTGCGCCGCCAGCGCATGACGATCTCGCCGCCGGTCGGCGTGTAGCGCACCGCGTTGCTGACCAGGTTGGAAAACGCGCTGTGAAGGTCCTTCGGCGATCCGAGCAGGTCGCAGTGCGCGCTGTCCTCGAGCACGATGCGGTGGCGGCCCTGGCTCAGCGCTTCGGCCTCCTTGCGGATGGTTGCGAACATCGGCGCCGTCGCCACGTGTTCATCCGGCAGGCTCCGCTTCATCTCCAGCCGCGACAGGGTGAGCAGATCCTCGACGATCTGGCCCATGCGCCGCGATTGCGTGCGCATCTCGGCGATGACCGGAGCGAGCGCGGGCACCTCGTCCGGATCGAGCAATTCGAGGTAACCGTGGATCACCGTAAGCGGCGTGCGCAACTCGTGCGAAACATTGGCGACGAAATCACGGCGCACCTGGTCGAGGCGAGCGAGTTCGGTGATGTCGCGCGCGCGCAGCACGCGCTGGCCATGGCCGAAGGCGATCAGCGAGGCGTTGACGCGAATCTCGGCATCCGCCGGCGCGGGGATGTCGTCGGCACGCGCTTCGCCGCTGCGCAGCCAGTCGCCGAGCCTGCTGCCCTGCAGGCGCTCGGCCAGCAGCACGCCGCGATCGCCCGGCCAGGCCAAACCCAGCAGCCGCGTGGCCGCGCGATTGATCCAGCGCACGCGGCCAGCGTCGTCGAGCAGCACCAGCGCATCCGGAAATGCCGCCGCGGCGTCGCGCAGGTCGCGCAGTTGCGCAGCGAGCCGGCGCGCGCGCGACGCCATCACGCCGCCGTGGCCGAGAACCGGTAGCCGGCGCCGCGCACGGTCTGGATCAGGCCCTCCAGCCGCCACGGCTGCAGGGTCTGGCGCAGGCGGCGGATGTGCACGTCCACCGTGCGCTCCTCGACGTAGACGCTGCCACCCCAGACGTGATCGAGCAGTTGCGTGCGCGTGTACACGCGTTCGGCGTGGGTCATGAAAAAATGCAGCAAGCGGTACTCGGTTGGCCCGATCGGTACGGTTTCCGCGCCTGCGTACACGCGATGTGCGGGACCGTCGATCTTCAATCCGCCGAGCTCGATGACGCCCGAGCCGTCGTCGCCGTGGCTGCGGCGCAGCACGGCCTTAATGCGTGCGATGAGCTCGCGCGTGGAGAAAGGCTTCACCACGTAATCGTCCACCCCGGCTTCCAGACCCGCGACGCGATCC
>JAFEFP010000226.1 GCA_018240545.1 Pseudomonadota bacterium
GGACGATGCGGATTCCACGCCGACGCCGGACGCGCACACCGATCCGGGCTTGCTGGAAACCTTCGCGCGTTCGCTGGACACGGTGCAATCCACGCTCACGCGTTTTCGCGTGGCCGCGCAACCGCCGGACCTGGTGATCGAGATTCCGCGCAACGCCGGCGCGTTCTACGAATTCCACCGTGCCACCGAGTTGATCGAGCTGGGGCGCGAACGCACGCGCGCGGCGCTCGCGCAGTGGCGCGGCCACGTCAGCGCGGAGGGTGCGCCGGAGGTTTCCTGAACGTCGCGCGCACGAGTTCCGGCGCATCGGCCACGATCCAGCCGATGAAGGTGGCGAGCCACAGGGCGAGCGCCGCCCAGGCGAATCCTTCGGCAAGCGGACGCAGCGCGGTGGTGTCGAGCACGCGCGCGAGATTGAACGTGCACGTCGCGTACATGCCGAACGGGAACACCGCGCCCCAGTCCAGCGGCTCATAGCTCAACGGATATCGCTTCCACAGGTGCCGCCACGCCTCGAGCGCAATGAGCAGCGGGATCCACCACGTCGCCGTGGCCCAGAACAGCAAGGTGAAGCCGACGATGAAATCGTGCGCGGCGGCGATCGCCGGCACGCGGGCGCCGAAATCGAGCAGGAACACGCCGGCCAGCGTGGAGATCGCGACCGCGCCCATGCTGATCCAGTACGGCGGCGTCAGCTCGCGCGGATCCAGGCGGAAGAACAGCGAGCGGTAGAAGATCATCGAGATGATCCAGATGTAGAGCATGCCGCCGATCAGCCACAGCACCAGCGCGAAGAACAGGTGCGCCTGCGCATGCGCGGGTACGAGTGGCGCCAGTGCCGCGCCGAGGATGGCCACGGCTTGCGTGGCGACGATGGACAGCAGCCAGCCGCCGTCCAGTCCGCGCTCGATGCGCGGCTTGCGGCGCTTGACGATCAGGGTGACGAACACGGCGTAGATGACGATCAGCCAGGCCACGGCGGCAAGCCACCACAGGCCGCGCACGAGCACCAGAGGCGCGCCGATCATGCGGCATTCCAGGCCCATCACCGCGGTCGCGGCGACGAAGGTGAAGTAACCCTGGGAGCGATGATGGTCGGCAAGGTCCGCGACGCACTCGCGCGGGTAGGCGACGAGGCGCGCCAGCGAAATCAGGATCAGTGCCGGATAAATCGTCGCGTTGATCGCGAGCAGAACGTCGGGGATGACGCGCAGGCCGATGTCGCGCAGCGCGATCGAGACGATGCCCGTGGCCATGACCAGGGCGAAATACGCCGGATGCAGCCGGCGCAGGTGCAGGCCGTGGCGGATGGCCTCCAGGCGCGTGTCGGGCATGTGCGCATGGTACGCCGATCGCCGCGACCACGACGGGGAGAATCAAGAAAAAGGCCGGCTTGCGCCGGCCTGTTTTCTTACCGCTTCATCGCATTGAAGAATTCGTCGTTCGACTTGGTGTTCTTCATCTTGTCGAGCATGAATTCCATTGCCGCGAGCTCGTCCATCGGATGCAGGAGTTTGCGCAGGATCCAGATCTTCTGCAGCATGTCCGGTTCGATCAGCAGGTCCTCGCGGCGCGTGCCGGAGCGGTTGATGTTGATCGACGGATAGACGCGTTTTTCGCTGATGCGGCGGTCCAGGTGCACCTCCATGTTGCCGGTGCCCTTGAATTCCTCGTAGATCACCTCGTCCATCTTCGAGCCGGTCTCGACCAGCGCGGTGGCGAGGATGGTCAGCGAGCCGCCTTCCTCGACATTGCGCGCGGCGCCGAAAAAGCGTTTCGGGCGCTGCAGCGCATTCGCGTCGACGCCGCCGGTGAGCACCTTGCCGGACGACGGCACCACGGTATTGTAGGCGCGCGCCAGGCGCGTGATCGAGTCGAGCAGGATGACCACGTCGCGCTTGTGCTCGACCAGGCGCTTGGCCCGTTCGATCACCATTTCGGCGACCTGCACGTGGCGCACGGCCGGTTCGTCAAACGTGGACGAGATCACCTCGGCGCGCACGCTGCGCTGCATCTCGGTGACCTCCTCCGG
>JAFEFP010000227.1 GCA_018240545.1 Pseudomonadota bacterium
AACCGTCGTGAACGCGTAGATCGAGCCGCCGAGCGCGTTGCCGTTGGCGGTCGCCGTGGCGTAGCCGCGGTCGATGGTGCTGCCGGCCAACGTGACGCTGCCGAAGTTCGAATAGAGCGAGCCGCCCTTGGCGGGAGCTGCCGTGCTGGAGTTCCCCTTGCACTTGTACATGCGCACGTTCGTCAGCGCGATGTTGTTGTTGGCCCAGATGCAGCCGCCGGTGGTGACGGCCGTGTTGATGCCGTACTTGAAGCCGAGATCGTTGACCGCGATGTTGCCGTTGGCCACGAGGATGCGATTGACGCCGGTGCCGCTGAGGGCCAGGTTGTTCATGCCCGGTCCCTGGATAGTGACGCCGCCGGCAACGGTGACGGCGCTGTTCACCGAAAGGACATGGGCGAAGCCATTGCTTCCCGCCGCGCAATTCAGGTAAGTCGGCGCCAGTTGCGTCACCAGGTCGATGGTGTCGCCGGATACCGCGCCATTGGTGGCCCAGCGGAATTGGCCCGCATTGGTGCCGTCGGTGCAGTCGTTGACGAACCACGTGGTGGCGCCATGCGCCACGGCCGATGCCGACAGCGCCAGCACGGCCGCCACGCCCAGTGCCAGCGGTTTGCGCCGTGCGGAGTGCGGTGTGAACCTGTTGGTGGACATGTTGGTTACCTCCCTAAAGAAAAGATCGATCCCCAGCAGCACCGAACAGCGACGGCAGAATCGACGATTCCCCCGCCACGGTCCGTCCCCTGAACAGATAATCCGCAAAACGGCAGTGCCGACTGCCAGGCGAGGTCGCGAACCGGTGTTCCTCAATCCAGCCAGCGAAACAACCGCTCCGCCGGCGGCGCTCCCGGACCGACAACGAACGCGTCCCGCACGCGGGTTGCAGCCCTGGCCGCATCGGCGCGGGTGCGGGCGTGCACGATGGCGAGGGGCTCGCCGCGCGCAACGGTTTCGCCGCGCCCGCACACGCCGGCCAGGCCGACAGCGTGATCGATGGCGGCGTCCGGCACGCGGCGACCGCCGCCCAACTCCACCACGCAATCGCCGAGTCCACGCACGTCGATGCTCTGCACGCATCCGTCCGCGGGCGCCGGCACGGCCATTTGCACGGGCGCCCGCGGCAAATGCCGCTGCGGATGCTCGAGCAGGTCATGCGGACCGCCGAGCGCGGCGACCATGCGCGCGAAGCGCTCCGCGGCCGCGCCCGAATCCAGCGCCTGCCGGACGCGCGCAAGCGCCACTTTGCGATCACGCGCCAATCCACCCAGGCACAGCAATTCCGCTGACAGTGCCAGGATCAGCTCGCGCAAGCGCGGGCAGGCCGGGCCACCGGTCATGAGATCGATGGCGGCACGCACCTCCAGCGCGTTGCCCGCATCGCGCCCGAGCACCTGGCCCATGTCGCTGAGCGCCACGGCGATCCGTGTTCCCGTGCCCGCGGCCACGGCCTGCATGCGAGCCGCGAGCGCGAGCGCCGCGGCTTCTTCAGGGATTTGTGCGCCATTGCCGGTCTTGATGTCGAGCACCAGCGCCTGCGCGCCGCCCGCGAGTTTCTTGGACAGGATCGAGGCGACGATGAGGTCCGGCACGTCCACCGTGGCCGTGACATCGCGCACGGCGTACAAACGGCGGTCCGCGGGGACGAGGTCGGCGCCCTGGCCGACGATCGCGCAGCCGCATTCCTTCACGATCCGGCGCAAGCGCGCGCGACCCGGGTCCGCGTCGTAGCCGGGCAGGCTTTCAAGCTTGTCCAGCGTGCCGCCCGTGTGCCCGAGCCCGCGTCCGGAAACCATCGGCACGTAGCCACCGCAGGCCGCCACCAGCGGGGCCAGCACGAGGCTCACGCAGTCGCCGACGCCGCCGGTCGAATGCTTGTCCAGCACCGGCCCGGGCAGGTCGCGCCACACAAGGCACCGGCCGGAATCGCGCAAGGCCGAAGTGAAATCGCGGCACTCGTCCTCGTCCAGACCGCGCCAGGCGATCGCCATCGCCAGGGCGGCGATCTGACCCTCGCTCCAG
>JAFEFP010000228.1 GCA_018240545.1 Pseudomonadota bacterium
GGCACATCGATCCATGCCGCCATGGGCGAGCATGCGGCGCCTTTTGCCGGGGTGTGGGAAACGATCCTGGAAGGCTTCACCGGCCTGCCTTTCTTGTACGCCTTGGCGGGGTTCGCGGTGGCGACCTACGTCTACCTGTTCAATCCGGCCGTTGCCGACCGCGCCAAGAAAATGCTGTACCCGGTCTGGAAGATGCTCGATCGCAAGTACTGGGTCGACGACCTGTATCAGACGATCTTTGCGCGCGGGGGCTTCAAGCTGGGCCGCGGCTTGTGGAAGGGCGGCGACGTCGGCGTGATGGACAACATCGTGATCGACGGAACCTCGTTCGGCGTGGGCCGCGTCGCCGCGATGGTGCGTTGGGTCCAGTCCGGTTATCTGTACACCTATGCGTTCGCCATGATCCTCGGACTCGTCGTCTTGCTTGGCGGGTTGTGGTGGGTGGTGCGTGTTTGAGGGAAATGAAGCGCGTCATCCCGGCATGGATTGCCGGGATCCAGGCTGCATGGACGCCGATCCATCGAATTGCTGGAAGCTTGCCGTCCCTGGCAGCTGGATTCCGGCAGTCCCTGCCGGAATGACGAAATACGAAGCGGTGTTTGGAAAATGATGCATTCGTTACTCAGTATCTTGATCTGGCTGCCCATCGTCGGTGGCGCGATCGTTTCCCTGTATGGCGACAAGAACGCGCGTGCCGCGCGCTGGGTGGCGCTGGCAGTCACGATCATCGTGTTCGCCGCCAGCATCCCGCTGCTGACCGGCTACGATGCCAATGCCGGCACGCTGCAATTCCAGGAAAGCCGCGTCTGGATCGCCGCAATAAACGCGAACTACCACCTCGGCGCCGACGGCATTTCCGTCGCCCTGATCCTGCTCACCACGTTCACCACGATCCTGGTGATTCTCGGCGCCTGGGACGCGGTACACGAGAAGGTAAGCCAGTACATGGCCGCCTTCCTCGTGCTCGAAGGCCTGCTCATCGGCGTGTTCTGCGCCATGGACGCGCTGCTGTTCTATGTGTTCTTCGAGGGCATGCTGATCCCGATGTTCGTCATCATCGGCATCTGGGGCGGACCGCGGCGCGTGTATGCGACGCTGAAATTCTTCCTGTACACGTTCTTCGGCTCGATCTTCATGCTGATCGGCCTGATCTATCTGTACCTGCACGCGCATTCCTGGGAGCTGGCCGATTTTGCCGCCTTGCGCCTGTCGTCGGTCGAGCAATTCTGGCTGTTCTTCGCCTTTTTGCTCGGCTTCGCCATCAAGGTGCCGATGTGGCCGGTGCATACCTGGTTGCCGGACGCGCACGTCGAGGCGCCGACCGGCGGTTCCGTGATCCTGGCGGCGATCATGCTGAAGGTGGGCGGTTACGGCTTCATCCGCTTCTCGTTGCCGATCGTGCCGGACGCCTGCATGGACCTGGCCTGGGTGGTCATTGCGCCATCGATCATCGCGATCATCTACGTCGGCTATGTCGCGCTGGTGCAGGAGGACATGAAGAAGCTCATCGCCTATTCGTCCGTCGCGCACATGGGCTTCGTCACGCTGGGCCTGTTCATTGCGATTCCGCTGTTGCGCGGCGGTGGCGATGCGCAGACGGCCTACCTGGGTGTACAGGGTTCGATGGTGCAGATGGTTTCGCACGGTTTCGTTTCCGGCGCGATGTTCACCTGCGTGGGCGTGCTCTACGAGCGCATGCATACGCGCATGATGCGCGACTACGGCGGCGTGGTGAACACGATGCCGTGGTTCGCGGCGTTCTGGGTGCTGTTCTCGATGGCCAACTGCGGCCTGCCGGGCACCAGCGGTTTCGTCGGCGAGTTCATGGTGATCCTGGCGAGCTTCGCGATGAATCCGTGGGTCGCGGCCGGCGCCGCGTTCACGCTCATCATCGGCGCGGGATATTCGCTGTGGCTGGTGCGGCGCGTGATCTGGGGCGAGGTGACCAACGACCATGTCGCCAAGCTCAAGGACATCAATCCACGCGAGGCGCTGGTGCTTGGCCTGTTCGCC
>JAFEFP010000229.1 GCA_018240545.1 Pseudomonadota bacterium
CGAAATCCGCATGGCCCGGCGTGTCGAGCAGGTTGACGATGCGGCCCTCGTAAGGGAATTGCATCACCGACGAGGTGACCGAAATGCCGCGTTCCTTTTCCAGCGCCATCCAGTCGCTCGTCGCATGGCGCGCCGCCTTGCGGCCCTTCACGCTGCCCGCCATCTGGATCGCGCCGCCGAACAGCAGCAGCTTTTCCGTGAGCGTGGTCTTGCCCGCGTCCGGATGCGAGATGATCGCGAACGTGCGCCGGCGCAGGGTTTCGTCGGATTGGGTCATGGCAAGAAACGCGGCGCGACGCCGTAAACGGAAAAAGGCGCGGGATTATAGTCGAGTCCGACTACAGGGCGAACGTGCCCTGCGCTTCGCGCGCCGCCGGTGCGCGCACGCGCGCGTAGTCGAGCAGTTCTGAAAGGCGGGCGTTCTTTTGCCGCCAGTCGTGGAACATGGACTCACCGACGAGCGCATAGTGCCAGACCCGCCCGTCCCGCTCCGTTTCCGGCAGGGCATTGATGCGCTCGCACCACATCGAGGCGGCCTTCAGCTTCCGCTGCACGTTGGGATGATTGACCTGCTGTTGCGCCTTGGTTTCGACCAGATATACGGTATCGCCAGTGCGAGCCACGAAGTCGGGGATGTAGTAGCCGGAAATGCCGTCGTCCTTGACGTAACGCAGGCGCATGAAGTCGTGCCGGTTTTCGCTGATCTTGCAGAACGCATGGATGGATGAATCGGCATCCGCCCATTCGATGAACGCGCGCTCCAAGCCACCGCTACGCGACGGATAGGGCAGGCGTTCGTAGATGCACTTGCGCACTTCAAGCGACGCGCTTTCGCGTACCATCAGTTTGATCACTTCCGACAAGCGCCGATGCCGGACTTCGGTAGCTCCGACCGGCACTTGATCTTCCGAACGCAGTAACGCCAGCCCGAACACCTTGACGATATGATCGACAACCGGCTGCAGCAGCAACAGGCGCCAGTGCTCGTCGGCGAACGGTTCGAACGACTCGCCGAACAGGCGCTCACGCACGTAATCGTCGAGCGCGGTCGCCAGCGCCACCGTGTTGAGTTGCAGGTACGGCATCGGCGCTCGCTCGGCGATGCGATTGCCGCGCGGTAGCGGCTGATTCAGCGATTGTCCGATGCGCCGGGTCAAGCGTGACAGGAACTCGTTGTAGCCGCTGACGTTCATCACCGCGCCATCGACGCGATAGTCACCGAACATCGTGCTGCTTTGCAGATCGTGCGAGGCGAACATGTCGCCCTTGCCGAGCAGGCCCGCAAGCTCGCTGCGGCTCATCCCGCCGAACGGCTGCAACGCGCCGACGTCGATCGGTCGATGTTCGGTGCTCTCGTCGGCCTCGTGCAGCACGAATGGAACCGCGAAGTCGTAACGTTCGTAGTCTTCGCGCAGTTCCGAAGCGATCACGTCGCCGTTGCTGCTCGATTCGTCCTCCTCGTCGCCCGTGCTGCCGACGAGGCCCGCTTCGACCATCTCATCGTAGAAATGCTGGAACGCCGGATGTTCGACAATCGAGAGGATGTCGATCAGCGAGCCGGGCTCCTCGTGGCGATTGATGCGCTCGCGGTTCTCGCGCTTGATGTCGGTGTATTCTGCGTCGCGCCACATCAAACGCAGGCCGCGGCCGATCGTCTGTTCGAGCAGGATCGACGCCTGCGACGAGCGCAGCGGTACGATCACGCAGATATTGTTGACGTCGAAACCTTCGCGCAGCATCAGCACGCTGACGATGACACGCGGTTGCGCATGCTTGTCGACACTGAACAGACGCTGCCGTAGCGGCGCCCATTCTTTCTCGCCGAGATCGGCCTTCTTGCCGGAATCGACGGTCAATACGTCACCCGCGGCCAATCCTTCGTCTTGCAGGAAACGTTCGACGAGTGGCGACACCGTCGTGTCTTCGCAGACCACGAGCATCTTGGGATGCCGTTCGGGATCGAGTCGCGCGAAGTCGGTTTCGAGTTTGCGCAATTTCTTCAAGCC
>JAFEFP010000022.1 GCA_018240545.1 Pseudomonadota bacterium
ACGCCGCTGGTGCAGGACTACATCCGCAAGGGCGAGGTGCACAAGCTCAAGGACGTGATGAAGGAATCCACGAACCTCGGCATGAAGACCTTCGACCAGGCCCTGTTCGAGCTGTACCAGGCCGGCGAGATTTCCTACGAGGATGCCCTGCGCTACGCCGACTCGGCGAACGAAGTGCGCCTGAAGATCAAGCTTGCCCAGGGCGGCGACGCGCATACCCTGTCGCAGGGCATGGATGGGGTGGAATTGGTCGAGACCTGAGCGGATTCCCGCGCCATCGCGGGGGTGCAGATGCCCGTTCCGACGCGACCCGTGGGGTCAATTTCGCGCGGCGAGCAGTTCGGCCAATGCGGCCATGCGCACGAATACCCCGTTGGCAACCTGTTCCAGGATCAGCGATTGCGGACCGTCGGCGACATCGGAGGCGATCTCCACGCCGCGGTTGATCGGGCCCGGATGCATGACCAGGCAATCCGGCGCGGCATGGCGCAGCCGTTGCGCGGACAATCCGTAGCGCTGGAAATACTCGGCTTCCGACGGGATCGCCGCCGCCTGCATGCGTTCCTTCTGCAGGCGCAACATGATCGCGACGTCCGCACCCGCGATCGCCGCGTCGAAATCATGGAAAATGCCGCATTGCGGAAAATCGCCCGGAGCGGGCGCAAGTTCCGGCGGCGCGCACAGGCGGATGTCGCGCATGCCAAGCGCGCCGAGCGCGTGCACGTCCGAACGCGCCACGCGCGAGTGGCGGATGTCGCCGCAGATGACCACGCGCAGGTTCTCGAAATCCGCACGATGCTGGCGCAAGGTCAGCACATCGAGCAGCCCTTGCGTGGGATGCGCGTGGCTGCCATCGCCGGCATTGAGCACCGCCGCTCCCGACCGCAGGTGCCGCGCGATGTATTCGGGCGTGCCCGATTCCTTGTGGCGCACCACGAAGGCATCGGCGTGCATCGCCTCGAGCGTGTGCACCGTGTCGAGCAGGGTCTCGCCTTTCACCGTCGAGGAACGGGCGATGTCGAAGTTGATCACCTGCGCGCCGAGGCGTTGCGCGGCCAGGTCGAACGAGGTGCGCGTGCGCGTGGAGGGTTCGAAAAACAGGTTCACGATCGTGCATCCGGCGAGCAGATCCAGGCGCCGGGTGCCACCGCGGCTTTGCGCGCGCAGGTCCTCGGCGCGGTCGAGCAGGGCGAGGATCCTCTCGCGCAACAAGCCTTCGAGCGTGAGCAGGTGGCGCAGGCGGCCGCTGGCGTCGAGTTGCGAGATCGAAGGGTTCATCGGAATCCTTTTTGCTCGTCATTCCGGCAGTCCTTGCCGGCATGACGGGTTATTTTTGCGAAATGCTCAATAATTGTCTTGCAACCACTGCTCCACGATCACTTCCGCCGCGACGGCATCCAGCGTCTGCGCATCCTTGCGTTTTGCCGACCCGCTCGCACGGCGTTGCGCAAAGCGCTGTGCGGCTTCGCGCGAACTCAGGCGTTCGTCCACGAGCTGTAT
Source organism: Pseudomonadota bacterium (assembly GCA_018240545.1). GTDB lineage: Bacteria > Pseudomonadota > Gammaproteobacteria > Xanthomonadales > Rhodanobacteraceae > Rudaea. The sequence goes on from JAFEFP010000022.1 coordinate 1,501, forward strand.
CGGCAACTTGAAGCGCTGGCCAAGCTGCATGGCGAAGTTGCGCGCCGCCGCACTGTTCTTCTGTTCCTCTCCCGCCAGCGTCAGGGGCAGGCCGACCAGCAGGATCTGCGGTCGCCACTCGCGCACCAACGCGTCCAGCCGCGGCCAGTCCGGGCCGGCGTCGCCGTTTGCGATCACCTCGAGCGCACGCGCGGTAGCCGTCAACGCGTTGCCGACCGCCACGCCGATGCGGCGCGCGCCGTAGTCGAAACCGAGCGCCGTCGATACCGCGTCAGGCGTGGCCGGCATAATCGGTCAAACTGGCGATGTTCACGCCGACCAGGTTCGCCGCTGCTTCCCAGCGCGTTTCCAGCGGCGCCGAAAACAGGATCGCCTCGTCCGCCGCACAGGTCAGCCAGGCGTTTTCCTTCAGCTCGTTCTCAATCTGCCCCGGACTCCAGCCGGCATAGCCGAGCGCGACGATGGCATCGGCCGGGCCATTGCCTTCGGCCATCGCGGCGAGCACGTCGCGCGAGGTCGTCACGCACAGGCGCTCGGAGATCTTGTACGAGGATTCCCAGTCCCCGGGTGGTGCATGCAGCACGAAACCGCGCTCGGGTTGCACCGGCCCGCCGATCAGCACCGGCGCCTCGCTGATCCGGCTGAGCGCGGACTTGATGTTCATCTGCGCGAGCACGTCGCCGAGGCGGTATTCGGACAGGCGATTGACGAGCAGGCCCATCGCACCGTCCTCGCCGTGCTGGCACACGTAGGCCACGCTGCGCCGGAACAGCGGATCGCGCGTTCCGGGCATCGCGATCAGGAACTGGTTGGCGAGGGAGGTGGTTGCCAGCATGGGCCCATTGTACCCGGATGCGCGCGTGCGCCTCAGCGATTGCGCAGGATATCGCCGGGCAGGAACTGCCAGGTGCGGGTGATGTACAACTCGTCGATGTTTTCGTCTTTCGGAATCGGCGGGAACGGCGCGGCCAGGCGCACGATGCGCATGGCGGCATCGTCCAGGATCTTGTGCCCGCTGGAGTGGATGACGTCGATGCTCTTGATCTTGCCGTTGCGCGCCAGCGCGACGGTGAGCACCAGCTGGCCATGCACGTGGTCACGGCGCGCCTCGTCGGGGTAATTGAGGTTGCCGATGCGCTCCATGCGCGCCACCCACGCGGCCATGTAGGCCGCATAGGCGTATTCCTTGGTATTGGCCGAGATGTATTTCTTGTGCGGGCGCTTGGCATAGGCCTGGCTCTCGCGCTGGATTTCGGTGGCGAGTCGGGCCATCTCGAGCTTGGTTTCCAGCGCGTCGTGCAGGGTCGGCTGCGGTAGCGATGGCTGCTCCGGGGTTTCGTGCTGGCTGCGCACCGAAAAATCGGACTGCGGCGCGGTCAGCCTCTCGCGGTCGGTTGGCGGTGAGGGCCGCGGCGAGGACGCGCGCAACGGGCGTGGCGCGATGCCCGGCTCGGGCTTGTCGATCGGACTGGAAGCGAGCGCGCTCGGGCGCAAGGCGCGCTCGCTGTCGCCGCCGCCGGTGTTGTTGGCCTGGGCCAGGAAGTCGGCGTGATCGGGCTTTTGTCCCGATGCCGACTGCACCAGGATCACGTCGAGCGCAGGCAGGCTCGGCGCCGGCTTTTCGTAGGCGAAGGTGAGCCCCAGCGCGAGCACGCCGTGGAAGACCACCGAGAACAGGAAGGTGACGCTCAGGCGGTCGCCGCTGCCGCTGGCGGGAGGTCGCGCGCTCACTGCGGATGGCATTTCGCTTCGATCGCGTCGAACAACTGCCCGGCGATGTTCAGGCCGAAGGCCTTGTCCAGTTCGCGGATGCACGTCGGCGAAGTGACATTGACTTCGGTGAGGAACCCGCCGATCACGTCCAGACCGACGAACAGCATGCCGCGACGGCGCAGTTCGGGGGCGACTTCGCGCGCGATCCAATGCTCGCGTTCCGTCAACGGCATGCCAACGCCCTTGCCGCCGGCAGCGAGGTTGCCGCGGAATTCGTCGCCCTGCGGCAGGCGCGCGAGCGCGTACGGCACGGGTTCGCCGTCGATGAGCAGGATGCGCTTGTCGCCGTCGCGGATTTCCGGCAGGTAACGTTGCGCCATCGCGAAGCGGCGGCCGAAGTCGGTGAGTGTCTCCAGGATCACGTTCAGGTTCGGATCGCCGTGGCCGCTGACGAAGATGGAGCGGCCGCCCATGCCGTCCAGGGGTTTGAGCACGATCTTGCCGTGTTCGCCGGCAAAGCGCTTGAGCTCGGCCGGGTCGCGCGCAACCAGGGTCGGGGGAATGCATTGCGGGAAGCGCAGCGCGAAGAGCTTTTCGTTGGCGTCGCGCAAGGCGCGCGGGTCGTTGACCACGAGCGTGCCGCCGGCCTGCGCCAGTTCCAGCACCATCGTATCGTAGGTGAACTGGTCGTCGACCGGCGGATCCTTGCGCGCCAGGATCACGTCGACCTGGCGCAAGTCCCGCCAGTGGGGCGCGTCCAGATCGAACCAGCCCTGCGCGTCGTCGCGCACGCGCACGGATCGCGCCAGCGCCCACGGCGCCGCCTCGCGGATGGCGAGCGAAGCTTGCGTCAGGTACAGCAGTTCGTGGCCACGGCGCTGGGCCTCGAGCAGCATCGCGAAGCTGGAGTCCTTCTCGATGTGGATGGACTGGATCGGGTCCATCAGCACAGCCACGCGCAGATTCATGCCGGCGTGCTCCGCGACCGCCACGAGTTGGCACGGGATGTGCTGCAAACAATCGACATTTCAGGCACGCGCGGCAGCCGGTACGGGGCTATACTACCATCGCGACATGGCAAAGACGGATGCGCACTCGCCAGTGCATGGCTGTGCCGTCGTCGAGTTTTTCCCAAGCAAAAATGAAGAGTTAGCGGATTTACTTGACATATTTGCTAAGTATTGGTTAAACAGGCGCGATGGCGTCGCCGCGCGGTGCCCGGCGCGACAGCGGCCGGGCTTCGCGTCGAAGCCGGCGTTCGCATGATGCACTCCTTGCGGTTGGGGGTTTTGGACGTGGAACACACTGACAAAGATGGCAGCCTGGCCGGTCTGAAGGTCATGGTCATCGACGATTCGAAGACGATCCGCCGCACGGCCGAGACGCTGCTCAAGAAGGAAGGCTGCGACGTCGTCACCGCGACCGACGGATTCGAGGCGCTGGCGAAGATTTCCGACCAGCAGCCGAACATCATTTTCGTCGACATCATGATGCCGCGCCTGGACGGCTACCAGACCTGCGCGCTGATCAAGAACAACCAGATGTTCAAGGCGACGCCGGTGATCATGCTGTCCTCCAAGGACGGCCTGTTCGACAAGGCGCGCGGCCGCATCGTCGGTTCCGAGCAATATCTGACCAAACCGTTCACCCGCGAAGAACTGCTCGGCGCGATCCGCCGGCATGTCGCGCTGAAGTGAGCGCGGAGGCCATCCGGGCAAACAAGGGGCAAACGATGGCGCATATTCTCATCATCGACGATTCGCCGACCGACGTACGCGTGTTCACCACGCTGCTGGAGAAGAACGGGCACCGCGTCAGCAGTGCGGCCAGCGCCGAGGAAGGCATCGCCGCCGCCAAACGCGATCGTCCGGATCTGGTCATCATGGACGTCATCATGCCCGGCATGAACGGTTTCCAGGCCACGCGCACGCTCAGCCGCGATGCCGACACCTCGGCCATCCCGATCCTCATCGTCACCACCAAGTCCATGGAGACCGATCGCGTCTGGGGCCTGCGCCAGGGCGCCAAGGATTTCATGGTCAAACCCGTTGCCGAGTCCGAATTGCTCGGCCGCATCCAGAAACTGCTCGCGGGCTGATCGCCGATGGCTGCCGATTTCGACTCGCCGCTGCTGTCACCGTTCGAAGCGCTCGCCGACTACGAGCGGCGCAGCCTCGCGCACGTCGCCGGCATGCCCGAGCAGATCGAGGCGCCGGGATTGTGGCGCGGCATCGGTTTCCGCATCGGCGGGCGCTACCTGGTCAGCGGCATCAACGAAGTCAACGAAATCCTCACCCCGCCGGCGCTGACCATCGTGCCCGGCACGCGCGGCTGGCTGCTGGGCGTTGCCAACGTGCGCGGCAACCTGGTGCCGGTGATCGACCTCAAGCAGTACCTGGAAGGCGAACGCACCCAGGTCAGCGACGCCAGTCGCGTGTTGCTGGTACGCCAGGCTGGCGGCAGCGTCGGTCTGCTCATCGACGAGGTACTCGGCCAGCGCAGCTTCTCCGAGGAGCAGCGCGCCGACGCGATCGGCGAGGAAGACGAACGCTACGGGCGCTTCGTCGGCGAGAAATATCCATTGGGCGAGGTGCATTGGGGCCAGTTCAGCATGGCGACCCTGGTACGCACACCCGATTTCGTACAGGCCGCGGCTTGACGCCGTGGCGAACGCAGCTTGCAAGGGGCATAAGACATGAGCGTGACGACAGGCGCAGTGGGCGGTAAGGAACGGACGGGTGGCAATACCCTGCTCGTGGTATTGCTGATCGCGGCGATTCTCGTTGCCGTGCTGGACTTCGGCTGGCTGACCTACAACGCATCGCAGGATGCCAAGGCCAGTGCCCTGGTCACCAAGATCCAGGTGCTCTCGCAGCAGTTGTCGACCGTGGCGAACGCCGCGGCGGGCGGCAACATCGACGCGTTCAAGAGCCTGGAACAGACGCGCAACACGGTCGACGACCTGCTCAACAAGCTGAGCAAGGGTGACAAGATCACCGGCATGCAGGGATACGGCGGCGTGTCCGGCGTGGCCAAGGAGATTGCCGATCTGGACAAGGCCTGGCAACCGCTGAACACGAACGCGACCAAGATCCTCGATTCCAAGGAGCAGGTGCTCAATACCGCCGCGGTCGCTGCCGACTTCAACAGCAAGATGCCGGTGCTCAATTCGCGCATGGACGAGGTGGTGAAAATCCTCACCGACAAGAACGGCTCGCCCAGCCAGGTGATGATCTCCTCGCGCGAGATGCTGCTCGCCGACCGCATGCAGCGCCGCGTGCAGACCATCGTCCAGGGCGGCGAGGAAGCCCAGTCCGCGGCCGACGGCCTGCAACGCGACGCGCAGTTCTACGGCGCGGTGCTGGCGGGCCTGATCAGCGGCAACCCGGACCTGAACATCCGCGCGATGGACAATCCGAACGCGCGCCAGATCCTCGCCGACATGAACAAGCAGTGGACCGACCTCGTCGGCGATCCGGTCAAGAAACTGCTCGATTCCGCCTCGGCCCTGCAGGACGTGAAGCAGGCCGCCGACCAGACCTCGATCGACTCGCAGACGATGCTGCTCAAGGCCGATCCGGTGGCCGTTCGCCTGGGCGAACTGCAATCCCGCCGCGTGTTCCCGAACCTGCTGATCGGTGTCATTGCCGCGGGCGCGGCGATCTTCCTCGTCATCCTGTTGATCGCCAGCCAGATCCGCAGCCAGCGCCAACGCTACCAGGTCACCGCCGAACTGAACCAGCGCAACCAGGAAGCCATTCTGCGCCTGCTCGATGAAATGGGATCGCTGGCCGAAGGCGACCTGACCGTAAAAGCGACCGTGACCGAGGACATCACCGGCGCGATCGCGGATTCGGTCAACTTCGCGGTCGAGGCGCTGCGCTCCCTGGTGACGACGATCAACGACACCGCCTTGCATGTGTCCACATCGGCGCAGGAAACGCAGGCCACCGCCATGCACCTGGCGGAGGCCGCCGAGCATCAGGCGCAGCAGATCACCTCTGCATCGGCCGCGATCAACGAGATCGCGGTCTCCATCGACGAGGTCTCGAAGAATTCGGCCGAGTCGGCCGACGTGGCGCAACGCTCGGTGCAGATCGCCTCCAAGGGCGCCGGCATCGTGCGCCAGACGATCCAGGGCATGGACTCGATCCGCGACCAGATCCAGGAAACCTCCAAGCGCATCAAGCGCCTGGGCGAATCCTCGCAGGAAATCGGTTCCATCGTCGAACTCATCAACGACATCGCCGAGCAGACCAACATCCTGGCCCTGAACGCCGCCATTCAGGCCGCATCCGCCGGCGAGGCGGGACGCGGCTTCGCGGTCGTCGCGGACGAAGTGCAGCGCCTGGCCGAACGCGCCTCCGGCGCCACCCGTCGAATCGAAACGCTGGTGCAGACGATTCAGGCCGATACCAACGAAGCAGTCACCTCGATGGAACAGACCACGTCCGAAGTGGTGGCCGGCGCGCGCCTGGCCGAGGACGCCGGCCTGGCGCTGGGCGAGATCGAAAAGGTGTCGAACGACCTCGCGGACCTGATTCAGAACATCTCCGAGGCGGCGCGCCAGCAGTCGGCCGCGGCCACGAACATTTCGGCGACCATGAACGTGATTCAGGAAATCACCACGCAGACTTCGGTCGGCGCGGGCCAGACCGCCGAGTCGATCGGCAACCTTGCGCAGCTGGCGGCGGACCTGCGCCGTTCGGTGGCGGACTTCAAGCTGCCGTCGTGAGGACGAGCCGAAACTTCCCGTGAGGGATCGGTCGATGAACGCGGGCAGGCGGTCACACTGGTTGTTGGAGGTTCGCATCGCACATGTCGGGTGCCGCCGGGAATTGGTCTTCGCTTGCGTCCCTGCCGGGCATGGACGACAGCGAGTTCGAGCGCTGGGCGAGCCTGCTCGAGAAGCGCACGGGCGTCGTCGTCCCGCTCAAGCGCAAGGCGTTCCTGGTGACCAGCGTGCGCGGGCGCATGCGCGAAACCGGGCACGCGCGATTCGAGGACTATCTGCTCGACCTGCAGAGGGTTCCGGAAGGCGCGATCGAATGGACTACCCTGGTCGATCGCCTTACCGTGCACGAGACGCATTTCTTCCGCCATCCGCCGTCGTTCGACCTGATCGCGCGCGACTGGTTGCCGGCCCTGGCGGCGGAGCCGTCGCGCTCCGCGCTGCATGCGTGGAGCGTGGGTTGTTCCAGCGGCGAGGAGGCCTACACGCTGGCGATGGTACTGGACCAGCACCTGGCTGCGCGCGGCGGCAAGTCGTATTTCGGCGTGACCGCGACGGACGTCAGTCTGCCGGCTTTGGCCGCCGGTCGCGCCGGGCTTTATCCGCGGCAGAAATTGGACGAGATTCCGGAAGCGTACCGGACGGCGTATTGCGAGGTGCTGGACGCGGACAGCTTTCGCGTCCGCGACTCCCTGCGCAAGCGCGTGGGCTTCGCCCAGTTCAACCTGCTCGACGCGGTGGGCGCCTCGATGAAACGGCTGGACCTGATTTTCTGCCAGAACGTATTGATCTACTTTGCCCGCGAGCGGCGCCGCGACCTGTTGGCAACGCTCGCGAACCTGCTCAAGCCCGGCGGCCTGCTGGTGCTCGGGTCGGGCGAAGTGACACAGTTCGCGCACGCCAAGCTCGCGCGCGTGGACAATCGCAATGTGCTGGCCTTCCGCCGCACGAGTTGAGACAACGACCATGAAGCTGCACGAAGACAACATCGACTTCACCACCCTCAACTGGGTCAAGCAGGAGCTCGACGAGACTCTCAAGCAGGCGCGCCAGTCGCTGGAGGCCTATGTCGAGGATCCGGCCGACTCGAGCCTGATGCGTTTCTGCGCGACCTACCTGCACCAGGTGCAGGGCACCTTGCGCATGGTCGAGTTGTACGGCGCCGCGATGGTGGTGGAAGAAATGGAACGCGTCGCCCTGGCCCTGCTCGACGGGCAGATCAAGGCCAAGGACGACAGCTACTCGGTGCTCATGCGCGGCATCGTGCAGTTGCCTGATTACCTGGAACGCCTGCAAAGCGGACACAAGGACATTCCCATCGTCCTGCTGCCCTTGCTCAACGACCTGCGCGCCACGCGCGGCGAAAAGCTGCTGACCGAGTCGGTGTTGTTCTCGCCGGACCTTTCCGCACCGATGCCGGCGGCGGCGGGCGGTGCCGTCCAGGCAACGCCGGAGATGCAGCTCAAGGCCGAGGCGGCGCGCTTGCGCTCGGCGTTCCAGCTGTCCTTGCTGCGCTGGATCCGCGACGATTCGGCGAGTGCGCAACTGGCACGCCTGGTCGAGGTGCTCGATCGCCTGCGCAGCGCCTGCACGCAGGAGGACGCCTGCCGCCTGTGGTGGGTCGCCGCGGGCGTGCTCGATGGCGTGGCCGCGGGTGCGGTCGAGGCCAATCCGGCGGTGAAATTGCTGTTCGGCAAGGTCGATCGCGAGATCAAGCGCCTGGTCGATGCCGGCGAAGCCGGTTTCCGCGCCGCTCCGCCGACCGACGTGACCAAGAACCTGTTGTTCTACATCGCCCATTCCGGTACGGCCGGCGAGCGCGCTGCGGCGATCCGCGCGACCTACAAACTCGACACCCTGTTGCCGAGCGAGAAGGAACTCGAACACGCCAAGGGTTCGATATCGGGGCACAATCGCAGCCTGCTCGACACCGTTTCGGTGGCGATCAAGGACGACCTGTTGCGGGTCAAGGAAGCACTCGATATCTTCCTGCGCGCACAGAGCCCGGATCCGGCCGAACTGATGGCGCAGGCCGATGTGCTCGATCGCGTCGGCGACACGCTCGGCATGCTGGGCCTGGGCGTGCCACGGCGCGTGGTGACCGAACAGCGCAAGATCGTCGAGGAAATGGCGAACAAGGCGCGGCCCGCCGACGAGACGACCCTGCTCGACGTTGCCGGCGCGCTGCTCTATGTCGAGGCCTCGCTGGACGACCATATCGATCGCCTCGGTGCCGATGCCGGCGCCGAAGCGGGCGCGGGTTCCGGGCCGCAGGGCCTGGAATTGCCGAAGGCCGAAGTGCGCAAGATCCTCGATGCGCTGATGAAGGAAGCCATGGCCAACATCGGCCAGGCCAAGCAGGACATCGTCGCCTTCATCGAATCGCCGTGGGACCACGCCAAGGTCGAGCCGATCCCGCCGCTGCTCGACGAGATTGCCGGCGCGTTGCGCATCCTGGACCTGAACGACGCGGCCCAGTTGATGAAGGGCATCGTGCGCTTCGTGCAGGTGGAACTGCTGCGCCACCGCCGGGTGCCGACCGCCGAACAGATGGACAAGCTCGCCGATGCGCTGGCGTCGATCGAGTACTACCTGGAAGCCACGCGCGACCAGCGCGGCGGCCGCGAACGCATTCTCGACGTTACCCGGCAGAGCCTGACCGCGCTGGGCTACTGGCCGGTGCCGCCGGATGATGGCGGGGGCGATGGTCTGCCGCTCGTGCCGCCGCCACCGGTGACGGCCGTGACGCCCCGTCCGTTCACGCCGTCCGCGCCGGTGATGCCGCCGGTTTCGCCGGCGGCGATCGCGGCGGCCGATGCGCATCAGGGCGACTACCCGCGCTGGGGTGTGGATCTTCCCGCCAGTGGCGAGGCGGGGTTGCAGCCGGAAACCGCCGGCACCGAAGTGCCGGCGGAGATGCCGAGCATCGAACTGACCGACGAGAGCATCGACGAATACATCGCGCGCATGGACAAGGGCGAGGAATCGCCCGCGCACGCCGAGCCGGCGCCCGTGCCGACGGCGGCGGCCGACATCGAACCGGCGGTCGACCTGGCCCCGGGCAAGGGTCTGGAGGATCTGGTGATCGGCGAGATGCCGCACGCCGAACCGCCCGCGCAGGACCTGGCGGGCTTGCGCCTGATCGAAACGCAGGCGACCGCAACGCCCGCACCCAGGGTGCGCTACGTCGAGGTCGAGGAAGAAATCGAGGAAGAGGTCGCCGAGACCGGAGGCGCGACTGGCGTGACGGATGCCAGCTTCGCGGCGGTGCCGTCCGACGACATCGACGAGGAAATCCGCGAAGTCTTCGTCGAGGAAGTCCAGGACGAGATCGACAACCTCGGGCGCTATGTGCCGGCCTGGAAGTCCGACATCCACGATTTCGAGAAACTCAAGCCGATCCGGCGCTCGTTCCACACGCTCAAGGGATCGGGCCGGCTGGTCGGTGCGCTCGCGCTCGGCGAATTCAGCTGGAAGGTCGAGAACATGCTCAACCGCGTGCTCGACAAGACCATCCCGCCCGGCGACCCGGTGCAGGCGCTGGTCGACACGGCCGTCGGCGCCTTGCCGGAACTGCTGCGCGCGCTGCGCGGCGAGGGCAATCCGGTCGCCGACATCGGTCAGATCATGGCTGTGGCCGACCGTATCGCGGCGGGTGAGGACGCCTATGTTCGCGCCGGTGCCGCGCCGGTGCGCATGAACAAGGTCAAGCGTACCGTCAAGCGTCTGGTCCCGGTGGTCGACGAGGCCGCGCCGCCACCGGCTGCGCCCGTCGAACTGCGCGACACGGTCGACCTGCACCGCGAATTCGACGCCGCCCCCGATCAAGTCGCCGCACTGGCCGGCGGCGACGCCGCCGAACAGGCGGCGTTCGCGGCGGGACCGTTGCCGAACGTGGATCCGGTGTTGTTCGAGATCCTCAAGAGCGAAGTCGCCGCGCACCTGGCGGCGATCGATGGCTATCTTTCCGACTGGCGCGCAAACCCGGCGTTGCCGGTCAGCGAACCCCTGCTGCGCGCCGTGCACACGCTCAACGGCGCGATCGCGATGGTCGACATCCCCGCGATCACGCACGTGCTGGCACCGCTGGAAGGCTACACCAAGCGCCTGCGCGCGAGCCAGCGTACGCTGGCCGCCGAGGGCGCGGCGGCGCTGGCCGAGACTTCGGCCCTGGTGCGCGATTGCATTGCCGCCCTGGAAACCCCGCATCCGCAAATGCCGGACTCCGATGCGCTGGCCGCACGCATCGCCGAACTGCGCGACCACCTGCCCGAGCCGGAGATGATGCACGTGTTGTTCTCCGAGACGCATGTGCAGGAAACGCCGGTCGTGGCGGAGCCGGATGCGCTCGAAACCGAGGCGCAGGCACGCGACGACGAAGCGGCGCTGCTGGCCGAGCTCGGTGAAGTCGAAAGCGGGGCGCACGCAGACGCCGGCGTGTCGAGGGCCGATGCGGTCCCCGTGCATGCGCCGGCCTTGACGCTGCCCGAAGACGACGAGACCGCGCGCTGGTTGCGCGAGTTCGAGGCGACTCCGGCCGCGTTCGTACCCGTGGCGCCGCGCGCGGATGAAGAACCCGAACCCGAATCGGCGATCCTTGCCGCGACGCCGCCGGCCACGAACCTACCGACAGTGGCCGAGGTTCCGGAAACCGAACTGCTGTCGTTCGAGGATCTGCCCGCGCAGGCCGAACCGCCGGCGCTGGTCGCGGCGACCGAAGAACCCGGCGCGACCGCACAGCCCGAGCCGGTCGTCGCTGCCGTCGAGCCGGAAGTGCAAGCCGCCGCCGCGCCGGTCGAGATGCTGGCGAGCCTGCCGCCCTTGCCCGATGACCCGCAGCCCGATGGCAAACTCGAACTGCCCGACCTCGACGAGGACCTGCTCGAGATTTTCGTGCAGGAGGGCGCCGACATCCTGGACCACTCCGATGCATTGATGGCGCGGCTGCGCGAAGCGCCGCAGGATCGCGAACTCATCACCGGCCTGCAGCGCGACCTGCACACGCTCAAGGGCGGCGCGCGCATGGCCGGCCTGGCGCCGATCGGCGACCTGTCGCATGCAATGGAATCGCTGTTCGAGGCGATCAGTGACAATCGTCGCGTCGTCGACCGCATCACCGTCGAATCGCTCGAGCGTGGTTTCGACCGCCTGCACGGCTTGGTCCAGCGCGTGGCACGGCATCAGGCCGTGGCCATGCCTGCGCACGCGATCGCGCGTTTCGAAGGCCTGGTCTCGGGCGAATTGCCGATGCCGGCCACGATGCCGGCTGCCGCGCCACCGGCCCGCACCGCGACGTCGGCACCGGCCGCCCCGCCGAAGCCGGCGGCCCAGCGTCCGGCGCCGCGCGCGCTGCCGACGATCGAAGAGGAAGTCCAGCAGCACGCGCCGCAGGAAATGATCCGCGTGCGCTCCGACCTGCTCGACTCGCTGGTCAATTACGCGGGCGAGGTGTCGATCTACCGCTCGCGCCTGGAACAGCAGATCTCGACCTTCCGCTTCAACCTGGTCGAGTTCGAACAGACCGTCAGCCGCCTGCGCGAGCAGTTGCGCAAGCTCGAACTCGAAACCGAGGCGCAGATCCTGTCGCGCTACCAGCGCGAGGCGGAGTCGTCGGAATCCTCGTTCGATCCGCTCGAACTCGACCGCTTCAGCCAGCTGCAACAGCTCTCGCGCGCGCTGGCCGAGTCGGTATCCGACCTGGTCTCGATCCAGGGTCTGCTCGACGACCTGACGCGCCAGTCCGAAACCCTGCTGCTGCAGCAGTCGCGCGTCTCTTCCGACTTGCAGGAAGGCCTCATGCGCACGCGCATGGTGCCGTTCGATTCGCTGGTGCCGAGCCTGCGCCGTACCGTGCGCCAGGCCGCGCAGGAAACCGGCAAGCGCGCCCAGTTGAAGGTGGAAGGCGCGCAGGGTGAAATGGACCGCAACCTGCTCGAGCGCATGAAGGCGCCGTTCGAACACATGCTGCGCAACGCGCTCGCGCACGGCATCGAAGCGCCGGACGAGCGCGCGGGCGCCGGCAAGCCCGGTGAGGGCACGGTCACCATCCACGTCAGCCGCGAAGCGACAGAAGTCGTGCTGCGCGTGACCGACGATGGCCGCGGCATGGATCGCGACGCGATCCGGCGCAAGGCGATCGAGCGCGGCCTGCTCAAGGCCGACGTGCAGTTGTCCGACCGCGACCTGTATGGCTTCATCCTGGAAACCGGGTTTTCCACCGCCGAGCAGGTGACCCAGCTTTCCGGCCGCGGCGTCGGCATGGATGTCGTGCACAACGAAATCAAGCAGCTCGGCGGATCGCTCGCCATCGATTCCGCGCGCGGCAAGGGCAGCACCTTCATCATCCGCCTGCCGTTCACCCTGGCCGTGACCCAGGCGATTCTGGTGCGCCTGGGTGAAGCGACCTACGCCGTGCCGATGTCCTCGGTGCAGGGCGTGGTACGCATCGCGCGCGACGACCTGGAACGCCGCCTGAGTCAGCCGAACCCTGCCTACAACTATGCCGGCGAGGAATTCCTGATCTACGAACTGTCGCAATTGCTCAACGTGCCGGCCTCGCGCATGGCCGACGAGGCGCAGCTGCCGTTGCTGATGACCCGCACCGGCGACCAGCGCGCCGCCGTGCGCATCGACAGCGTCATCGGCTCGCGCGAAATCGTGGTCAAGTCGGTGGGACCGCAGATCAGCTCGATCCCGGGCATCTTCGGCGCCACCATCATGGGCGACGGCTCGGTCGTGATGATTCTCGACCTCGCGCCGCTCGTGCGTCGCAGCGCCGCGTTGCGCGAGCGCGCGGAAGCCGCTGGCGAGGCAGCGCTGCTGCCGGCAACGCCGGCCCCGGTCGAACCGGCGATCGAACAACGCGCGCATCCGCTGATCATGGTGGTCGACGATTCGATCACCATGCGCAAGGTCACCACGCGCGTGCTCGAGCGCAACGACATGGACGTGGTCACCGCGAAGGACGGCCTGGACGCGGTCGAGAAGCTGCAGGACAAGGTGCCGGACGTGGTCCTGCTCGATGTGGAAATGCCGCGCATGGACGGCTACGAGCTGGCCACCTACATGAAGAACGACGCGCGCCTGAAGCAGGTGCCGATCATCATGATCACCTCGCGCACCGGCGAGAAGCACCGCCAGCGCGCGTTTGAAATCGGCGTTGAACGCTACCTCGGCAAGCCCTATCAGGAAGCCGATCTGCTGCGCAACGTGGCCGAAAGCCTGAGCGCCAAGAACCCGGGAACCCGTCGTGCCTGAGTCCAATGCCATCGCCGTTGCGCTGCTGTACCAGGCCGGGCAACTCGGCAGCCACCTGAAGAACGCCCTCGGCGAACTCGGCGCCGCCGTGGTCTACGAGGCGCCGCCGGCGCGCGTCGACCGCGATGCGCTGGAAGGTTCGGGCGCGAACGTGGTGATCGTCAACCTCGACGCGGACAGCGATTCCTACATCGACGCCCTGTACGACGTGCTCGATGCCGGCGATTACCAGGTCGTCTTCAACGACGCGCAGGTATCGTCCAACCTGCAGGGCTGGGACCAGGCACGCTGGGTTCGCCACCTCGCCTCGAAGATCCTGCGCAAGCCCGAGATCATCGAACCGCCGCGCCCGCCCGGAGCGCAGGCCGTACCCACCCCGGTGCAGAAATCGGCATCTTTCGTGCCGGTGGCGGAGAAGCCCGGCCCGGCACCGATCGCGACGCCGCCGGTCGTACCGGATGTGCCGTTGGCCGAACGGCCGACGGTGAAGATGCCGCTGCCGCCGGAACTGCGCGGTGAACCGGTGCCGGAGCCGGCCGTCGCAGTGGCGCCGGCAGCGCCGGAACCGGCGGGCGGGCTGGATGTGGCGGAGCTTGCCGAGTTCGCCAGGCTGATCGACGCGCCCGCCACCGGGCCGGCGCCGGCCCAGGCCGCCGTGCCCGCACCGATTCCCGAGCTCGGCGCGTTCGCCGCCGAGCTCGATGCCTTGTTCGCCGACGCGGAAAAGCAGCCCGCGGAAGAGTCGCCACAGGGCGCCAAGCCCGCGCCGGCCGACGAATTCGAGATCGCGTTGCCGGTGGATTTCGACCTGGGCCTCGACGAAACCCCGTCCGCGCCGGCGGTCGAGCTCGATGCGCTGGCCATTCCGGTCGATGCGGCAGCCGTGCCGTCCGCCGCGAAAGCCGAAGCGGTCGAAACCTTGCATGACGAATTCCCGGCAATCTTCGATCATCTGGATGCCGCCGCGGAGTCGGTGCCCGAAGCGCGAAACGCCGAGTTCAAGCCGGCCGAGCGACCCGCTGCCGCGCCTGCGCCAGAGCCGGCGCTGCCTCCGCAGTGGTCGCTCGAGGGCGATGAAGTCGTACCCGTGACCGGCAAGGCCAGCTTCGGCATCGAGAAGGTATCGGCGGAGGAATTTCTGGCGCCGCAGGTCGAGGCGACGGCCAAGCCGGCGGCCGCACCGACGCCGGAAGCATCGCCATTCTCGCTGGAACTGGTGCCGATGGAAGAAGCGGTCGCGCCGAGCCTGCACAATCCCGACTACATGCACGAACAACGCCTCGAGGGCGCCTCGGCCAAGCCACTCAAGGTCGGGACGGGCGCAGGAATCCAGCGTGTGGTCGTGCTCGGCGCGTCGATCGGCGGTCCCGAAGCCGTGCGCGATTTCCTCGGCGCGTTGCCGGCGGGATTTCCGGCCCTGTTCGTGCTCGCCCAGCACATGGGCGAGGAGTTCCTGGAAATGATGTCGACGCAGTTGCGCCGATCCATCGTCCTGACCGTGCGCAATCCCACGCACGGCGAGCGCGTGGCCCATGGCGACGTGCTGGTCGTGCCGACCACGCATCGCCTGCAGGTGGACAGCGAGGGCGTGGTCACCCTGGCGCACCTGCCGGAAAAGCAGCCGTATTCGCCGTCCATCGACCAGGTGCTGCGTGATGCCGCCGACGCCTTCGGTGACAAGGCTTGCGCGATCATTTTCTCCGGCATGGCGCACGATGCGATCGAGGGCAGCAAGCACCTCAAGGCCAAAGGCGGGCGCATCTGGGCGCAGGATCCGGAAACGTGCGTGATCAGTTCGATGGTCGATGGCGCGCGCGAGGCGGGCGTGGTCGAATTCCTCGGCTCGCCGAAACAATTGGCAGAAAAGATGATTGCCGAATACGGCACGAAGTAAGGAGCGAACATGGCCGATCCCACCAGTCGCGAAATCCGCGGCCTCATGATTCCCGTCACCGGCGGGCGCGTGCTGCTGCCCAATGCCACGGTCGCCGAGGTCATCACCTACGCCACCCCGGAAAAGATCGCCGACGCTCCGGCCTGGCTGCTCGGACGCCTGTCCTGGCGCGGCTGGCGCCTGCCGCTGTTCTCCTTCTCGATGCTTTCCGGCGCGGTCGCCAAGGAAGGCTACACCAACGCCAAGGTGGCCGTGCTCAAGGCGCTGGGCGGCAATGCCAAGATGCCGTTCCTGGCCATGCTCGCGCAAGGATTCCCGCGCCTGACCACGATCACGCCGGACCTGCTCATCCCGACGGGCGATGAGTCGGCGCACCCGACCGGCGTGCACGCACAGGTGCTGGTGCGCGACGACCAGGCGGTGATCCCGAACCTCGGGCAGATCGAGGCGCTGGTCGCGCAGGCGATGCCCTGACCGTGCTCGTCATTCCGGCATGGAATGCCGGAATCCAGATGCCATGGAGGGCACGTTTCGGATTGTTTGGACTCGCGTCCTGCCCGTTTCCGCTCGCGTCCGGCGAGCGTGCTACTTCTCTTTGCTCGTGCAAAGAGAAGTAGCCAAGAGAAAGCACGTCAAGGCAGAGCGGCCCACGGGAGGAACTGCATTCAATCTCTGCGAAGGGATGCAGGCTCCAACGACAATTTGTCCGTTCACAGATGTCAGGCACGCGCGGCAATTCTGATTGACCGAGTTCGAAACGGAGGCTGAACTCCCGCATCGCTGTCTGCGTGAAGCTCCTCCTGGGGCCAC
>JAFEFP010000230.1 GCA_018240545.1 Pseudomonadota bacterium
ACGACCTGGCCGGCGCCCGCGATATCATGTATCTCAAGAACACCGCGATCGCCCCTCCGAAGAAGAAGACCCCAGCCAGGAAGAAGTCGGCGAAGAAGGCTCCGCGCAAGAAACCCGCCAAGAAAGTGCCAGCCAAGCGCAAGCGCTGAGGTTGTATTCGGCGGGCGCAAACCGTGAGACAAGAATTGCGACCAGCACACCCGGCCCGTCTTGCCGGGCACGTCCTTGCGGCAGTGCTGACGCTGTGTGGTGCACTCACTGCTTTCGCACAGAACAACGTCGATCTGCTCCTGCAACGCGCGGACGAGGTCAAGCTCGACGACAACGACGCGTTCCGGAATCTGCTCGAACAACTGGATGCGCAAGCAGGCCAGCTGACCCAGCCGCAACGCGATTGGCTTGCCTACCTGCATGCCTGGGAGTTGGGTTACCGCGGCGAATATCCGCAGGCGGTGACTGCCTTCCGCGATCTGCTCGCCCGCACACAGGATCCCACGCTGCGCGCGCGCGCGCGCATCAGCCTGATTTTCGACCAGGTCAACGCCTCGCATTTCGAGGATGCCTACACCGCGATCAGCGAACTGCTCGAATCGCTGCCGCAGGTTACCGACCACAAGACGCACTATTACGTGTTGCTTACGGCGGACTATCTGTACAGCGGCGCGGGCCAGTACGACCTGGCACTGGGCTATCTGGATCAGGCCGCCGCTTTCGATCAAAGCGAATCGGCGCAATGCCGCGTCGGCAGCGATCGCATGGACATCCTGTACAAGTCCGGCAAACTGCGCGCAGATGATGCGCGCATACAGCCGGCCATCGACGCCTGCCAGCGCATCGGCACCATAGTCGACAAGAACTCCATTGTCCTCGATCAGGCGCGTGCACTGCTCGACGAAGACCGCGCGCCCGAGGCCCTGAAGATCTTGCAAGCCCGCGATGCCGAAGTGCTGGCATCGCATTCGGCTGCCCTCATTGCGGATTTTCGCGCGAGCCTTGCGCAGTCCTATCTGCGCACCGGTGACCTGGCCCGTGCGAGCGAAGCCGCGCAAAGTTCCATCGCGAACGCAAACCAGCAGCCTTTCGCCAAGTCGGTGGTGGATTCTTATGAAGTCCTGTACCAGGTCGCCAAGCGACAAGGCGACGACAAGGCCGCGCTGGCCTGGCACGAAAAATATGCAATCGCCGGCAAAGGCTATCTCGATGACGTGAGCACCCGCACCCTGGCCTTCCAAATGGTGCACCAGCGTGTACTCGACAGTCAGCGCCGGCTCGCGGCCGCCAACGATGCGAACAAGGTGCTGGCCTTGCAGCAGACAGTTGATTCACAAAAAGCGCGCGCGCGCCTGCTCTACATCCTGCTCCTGGTCAGCGGCCTCGTCATCGTCGGCGGCTGGGCCTGGCGCACCAAGCGCTCGCAGGTCAAGTTCCAGAACCTGGCCCGGCGCGACGGCCTGACCGGCATCGCCAACCGCCAGCACTTTTTCGACTCCGCGCAGGAGGCCTTGCGCTTCGCTGCGCGCAATTCCCTGCAGGCGTGCGTGCTGGCGATGGACCTGGACCACTTCAAGTCGGTCAACGACATGCACGGCCATGCCGCCGGCGACGATGCGCTCAAGCGCGCGGTCGCCGCCTGCCAGGTGCTGTTGCGCTCGATCGACGTGTTCGGCCGACTCGGCGGCGAGGAGTTCGCGATCCTGCTGCCCGACTGCCCGACTTCCGCGGCGCGCCAGCGCGCCGAGCAGATGCGCGAAGCCATCGCCGCCTCGCGGCGCGAGGGCGACGCCGCCGCCGATGTGCTGGTCACCGCCAGTTTCGGCGTGGCCGGCACCCAGGACTGCGGCTACAACCTGACCACCCTGCTCGCCGCCGCCGACGATGCCATGTACGCCGCCAAGCGCGCCGGCCGCAATCGCGTCGCGGTGCACCGGCCCGCGGCCACCCAGGCATCCGCCTCGG
>JAFEFP010000231.1 GCA_018240545.1 Pseudomonadota bacterium
GTGTCCGATCGGCTAAAATAGCGGTTTCCTCGGAGGCCGCATGAGCCAGTCCCCATCCGCAGGCGCACGTTTCCGTGTGGCGCTCAAATCCGAGTCGCCCTTGCAGGTGGTCGGCACGATCACCGCCTACGCGGGCCTCATGGCCAGGCGCGTCGGCTACAAGGCACTGTATCTTTCCGGCGGCGGTGTCGCGGCGAACTCGCTCGGCATGCCGGATCTGGGTATCTCGACCATGGAGGATGTGCTCACCGACGCGCGCCGCATCGTCGAGGCGACGCAGTTGCCGCTGCTGGTGGACATCGACACCGGCTGGGGCGGCGCGTTCAACATCGCGCGCACGATCCGCAATTTCGAACGCATCGGCGTCGCTGCCGTGCACATGGAGGATCAGGTCGGGCAGAAGCGTTGCGGGCATCGTCCCGGCAAGGAAGTCGTGTCGAAGGAGGAAATGGTCGATCGCGTCAAGGCGGCGGTCGATGCGAAAACCGAAAAGGATTTCGTGCTGATGGCGCGCACCGATTCGGTCGCGGTGGAAGGCATCGACGCGGCAATCGAGCGCGCCGTGGCCTACGTCGAGGCCGGCGCCGACATGATTTTTCCCGAGGCGATGAAGACGCTGGACGACTACCGCCGGTTCAAGGCCGCGGTGAAGGTGCCGATTCTCGCCAACCTCACCGAATTCGGTTCGACGCCGTTTTTCACCGTCGACGAATTGTGCAGCGCGAACGTCGATATCGCGTTGTACTGCTGCGGCGCGTATCGCGCCATGAACAAGGCGGCGTTGAATTTCTACGAGGTCGTGCGCCGCGAAGGCACGCAGAAATCCGTCGTGCCGGCGATGCAGACGCGCGAGGAACTCTACGATTTCCTCGGCTATCACGCCTACGAGGACAAGCTCGACGAATTGTTCGCAACGAAAAAATGAATCTGGAGTCCGCCATGACCGAAGCCGCCATCCCGTTCAAGCCCAAGAAATCCGTCGCCCTGTCCGGCGTCGCCGCCGGCAACACCGCGTTGTGCACGGTCGGGCGCAGCGGCAACGATCTGCACTATCGCGGCTACGACATCCTGGATTTCGCCACGACCAGTGAGTTCGAGGAGATCGCGCACTTGCTCGTACATGGCAAGCTGCCGAACGCGGCGGAACTCGCCGGATACAAGGCAAAACTGAAAGCGCTGCGCGGCATTCCCGCGTCGGTGAAGGCGGTGCTGGAGCAGATTCCCGCTTCCGCGCACCCGATGGACGTGATGCGCACGGGCGTGTCGGCGCTTGGCTGCGCGCTGCCCGAAAAAGATGACCACAACCATCCGGGCGCACGCGACATCGCCGATCGCCTGATGGCGTCGCTGGGTTCGATCCTGCTGTACTGGTATCATTTCGCCGTCAACGGCAAGCGCGTGGACGTTGAAACCGACGACGATTCCATCGGCGGCCACTTCCTGCATCTGCTGCACGGCAAGACGCCGAGCGCGCTGTGGGTGCGCGCGATGCATACGTCCCTCATCCTTTACGCCGAGCACGAGTTCAACGCCTCGACGTTCGCTGCGCGCGTCATTGCCGGCACCGGCAGCGACATGTATTCGGCGATTTCCGGTGCGATCGGCGCGTTGCGCGGGCCCAAGCACGGCGGCGCGAACGAAGTGGCATTCGAGATCCAGAAGCGCTACGACTCAGCCGAAGAAGCCGAGGCCGACATCCGCCGGCGCGTGGAAAACAAGGAAGTCGTGATCGGCTTCGGCCACCCGGTCTACACCACCGGCGATCCGCGCAACAAGGTGATCAAGGAAGTTGCACGCGAATTGTCCGCCGCGCAGAAGAACATGAAGATGTTCGATATCGCCGCGCGCCTGGAAGCCACGATGTGGGACATCAAGAAGATGTTCCCGAACCTGGACTGGTTCAGCGCGGTGAGCTACCACATGATGGGCGTGCCGACCGCGAT
>JAFEFP010000232.1 GCA_018240545.1 Pseudomonadota bacterium
CAGGCGCGGGCGCATGGTGATGCCCACCCGCCGCATTTTCGGCGCGCTGCTTGGCATTCGGATCGAGCTCGAATTCGGCCAGTGCCGCACCCGTGTCGATCACGTCGCCGGCCTTGCCGTGCAGCTTCGTCACCTTGCCGGTGTAGGGCGAGGGCACCTCGACCACGGCCTTCGCGGTTTCCATCGATACCAGCGGCGCATCGAGCTTGATGGAATCGCCTTCCCTGACCAGCCACTCGACGATGGTGGCGTCGGGCAGGCCTTCGCCGAGATCGGGCAGATGGAACGTCTTGGTCGCGGCAGTCATATCGGACTCATCCCGGAATGTGCACAAGCACGAGCGCAACGATGGCTGGCAGCGCTTGTACGAAGAAGACTTTGCGATGCACGGTCATCGCGCCCAACACGCCAGCGAGGATCACGCAGGCAAGGAAGAAAATTTTGACGTGGAGTTCCCCGCTCACCAAGCCCCACACGAGCCCAGCGACGAGGAATCCGTTGTACAAGCCCTGGTTGACCGCGAGCGTCTTCGTCGCGGCGGCCTGCTCGGCGCTCATGCGGAATACCTTGCGACCGAGCGGCCTCGTCCACAGGAACATTTCCAGCACCAGAAACCACAGGTGCAGCAGCGCGACGATGGCGATGACGAAATCGGCGGCAAGATGCATGGGCAATTCCTCAACCGGCGGCGATCACGTGTCTGGCCGCGGCGACGACGCGCGCGGTGCTGGGCAACTGCTTTTGCTCCAGCCGATACAGCGGCGTGTGCACGTCCCAGCCGGTGACGCGCACGACCGGCGCGAGCAGGTCGTAGATGCACTCCTCGGCGATGCGTGCCGTGATTTCGGCGCCGAAGCCGGCGGTTTTCGGCGCTTCGTGCACGATCACGCAGCGCCCGGTCTTTTTCACCGACTCGGCGATGGTGTCGAAGTCCAATGGCGTGAGTGTGGCCAGATCGATCACCTCGGCGCTGATGCCGTCTTTTGCCAGCGCGTCGGCGGCTTCGAGCGATTCCTTGACCTGCGCGCCCCAGGTCACCAGCGTGATGTCGGTGCCGTCGCGCAACACGAAGCACACGTCCAGCGGCAGCGCCTCGCCGTCGTCGGGCACCTCTTCCTTGTATTGGCGATAGATGCGCTTGGGTTCGAAGAAGATCACCGGATCCGGATCGCGGATCGCTGCCAGCAGCAACCCATAGGCGCGCGCGGGTGACGACGGCAGCACCACGCGCAGGCCCGGCACGTTGGTGAACAGGTGTTCGTTGGCTTCCGAATGGTGCTCGGGCGCGTGGATGCCGCCACCCCACGGTGCGCGAAACACGGCCGGGCAGGTGATGCGCCCGCGCGTGCGGTTGCGCATGCGCGCGGCGTGGCAGCAGATGTGTTCCATCATCGGATAAATGAAACCTTCGAACTGCGCCTCGGCGACCGGCTTCATGCCCTGTGCGGCCAGACCGACGGTGAGGCCGGCGATCGCGGTTTCGTCCAATGGCGTGTCGAACACGCGCCATTCGCCGAATTTGTCGGACAGGCCCTGCGTGGCGCGAAACACGCCACCGTTCACGCCGACATCTTCGCCCAGCACGATCACCGATGGATCATGCTTCATCTCGTAGGCGAGCGCCTGGGTGACGGCTTCGATGAGCGTGATCGCGGCCATCAGTGCGCTCCCTTGTCCAATGCGATCGCTTCGTCGCGTTGCCGGGCGAGATCGGCAGGCAGTTCGGCAAACGTGTAGTCAAACATGGCGGTGACGGGCTGCGCCTTCGTTTCGAGGTAGGCATTTACTTCGTTGTCCATCCACTCGCCGCATTCGGCTTGCCAGGCATCTTCCTGTTTCTGGCTCCACGCCTTGTGCGCTTCGAGCCAGGTGCGCAGGCGCTTGACCGGATCCTTCTTCCACGCGTCCTCGACTTCTTCCTTGCCGCGGTAGCGGCG
>JAFEFP010000233.1 GCA_018240545.1 Pseudomonadota bacterium
ACCACGCTGATGGGCCATGTCGACGCGGCGCTCGGCATCAAGGCCGGCATCAATTTCAACGGCTACAAGAACCGGCTGGGCAGTTTCGAACCGCCGCTGGCGGTGTTGTTGGACAAGTCCTTCCTGCGCACCTTGCCGCACCGGCACCTGCTCAACGGCCTGTGCGAGATCATCAAGCTTGCCGTCATCCGCGACGCGGCGCTGTTCGCCGCCCTGGAGGCGCAGGCTGCCGCCAGCGTGGCCGCGCATTTCCAGAACGCCGAGAGCGATGTGATCCTGGATGGTGCCATCGCCGGCATGCTGGAGGAACTGGCCCCGAACCTGTACGAGGAAGAACTCGCGCGCAAGGTCGATTTCGGCCACACCTTCAGTTACGGCCTCGAAGCGCTTCACGCGCGGCACCTGCTGCACGGCGAGGCGGTGCTGCTGGACATCCTCGTTTCCGTCGTCATCGCCGGGCATCGCGGCCTGCTGGCCGCGCGCGCGACGGCGCGTATTTTCGCGCTGGTCGAGCGCCTCGACATCGGCCTCGACTTCGGCCTGCTCGATGGCGCGGCGATGTGGAACTCGCTCATCGACCGCGTCGCGCACCGCAACGGCCTGCAGCGCGTGCCGCTGCCGACGGCGATCGGCCAGTGCACGTTCGTCGACGACATCACGCGCGCGGAGCTCGATGCCGCGCTGGCCGCGCTGCGCGCCCGGATTCCGGTGAGCCATGAACCAGCCCTCGAACGTTGATCCGGGCGAGATCGACAAATTCAACCGCGTGGCCGGCCTGTGGTGGGATCCCGCCGGCAAGATGGGCATGTTGCACGCCATCAACCCGTTGCGCAGCCGGTTCGTGTTCGATCACGTGGACATCCGTGGCGCACGGGTTGTCGACGTGGGTTGCGGCGGCGGCATCCTGACCGAAACGCTGGCCAGGGCCGGCGCGCGCGCGATCGGCATCGACCAGTCGCAATTCACCCTGGATATTGCGCGCCAGCACGCGGCCAACAACGACCTGGCCATCGAATACCGGCTGCAGACCGTCGAACAACTCGCGGCAAGCGAAGCCGGCCAGTTCGACGCAGTGACCTGTCTGGAGATGCTCGAACACGTGCCCGATCCGGCCGCCGTCGTGGATGCCTGCGCGCGCCTGCTCAAGCCCGGCGGCCACGCGATCTTCTCGACCATCAACCGTACTGCCAAGGCCTGGCTGTTTGCCATTGTCGGCGGCGAATACGTCTTGCGCATCCTGCCGCGCGGCACGCACGAATACGCCAGGCTCATCCGCCCGGACGAATTGCGCGCCTGGGCTGCAGCCAGCGGGCTCGCCTTCATCCGCAGCGCGAGCCTGATGTACAACCCGTTGACGCGCAGCTTCCGCGTGGCGCCCGATCGCGAGGACGTCAACTACATGGCCAGCTTTGTCCGCAAGGAATGAATCCGATGCGCAAGTTCCTGGCGCTTTCGCGCTCCACCCATGGCGTTCTCGACATCGCAATGACGGGCTTCGCCGCCTTGCTCTGGCTCGGTCACTTCCCGGCCTGGCGCGTACTCGGCGTCGCGATCGTCACCGCGCTCGCCGGCTACACCGCGCTGTATGCGTTGAACGACATCGTCGGCGTGAAGGTCGATCGCGAGAAATTCGCGGGTGCGGGTCCGAACCCGGGTTATGCGGTCGAGGCTTCGGATCTGCGTTATCCGATCGCGCAGGGCAAGCTGGGCCTGGGCCGGGCCATCGGCTGGTTTGCGTTGTGGTACCTGGTGGCGCTCGCCGGCGCGTGGTGGCTGAACCCGTTCCTCATGGTCATCGTGCTGGCCGCTCCGATCCTGGAAACCGTGTATTGCCTGCTGTTCAAGGTGACGTATTGGCGCGTGCTGGTCAGTGGGCTGGTGAAGGCGCTCGGCCCGGTCGCCGCCGTGCTGGCGGTGGTGCCCGAACCCTC
>JAFEFP010000234.1 GCA_018240545.1 Pseudomonadota bacterium
GTCGAAGCGCTTGCCCTTGATCACTTTCTCGGCGAGCTTCTGCGCCTTTTCCTTGTCGACGTTCTGTTCGACCTGTTCAACCAGCGACAGCACGTCGCCCATGCCGAGGATGCGCTGGGCGAGGCGATCCGGATGGAAGGCTTCCAGGCCATCGGGCTTTTCGCTGACGCCGATGAACTTGATCGGGCGGCCAGTGACGTAGCGCACCGACAAGGCCGCGCCGCCGCGCGCATCGCCATCGGTCTTGGTCAGGATCACGCCGGTCAGCGGCAGCGCCTCGGCGAAAGCCTTGGCCGTCGTCGCCGCGTCCTGGCCGGTCATGGCATCGACCACGAACAAGGTCTCGACCGGATTGAGCGCCGCGTGCAGCGCGCGGATCTCGTCCATCATCTGCGCATCGATGGCCAGGCGCCCGGCGGTATCGACCAGCAGCACCTCGGCGAAATTCCTGCGCGCCGCGTCGAGGGCGGATTTGGCGATGACAACGGGATCCTGGGAGCCTTCGCTCGGTTGGAACAAAACTTCCACCTGTTCGGCGAGCAGGCGCAACTGCTCGATCGCGGCCGGACGGTGCACGTCGCAGCTCACGACCATCACCTTTTTCTTCTTGCGATCCTTCAGGAACTTCGCCAGCTTGGCGACGGTGGTGGTCTTGCCCGCGCCCTGCAAGCCGGCCATCAGCACGATGGCGGGCGGCGCGGCGGCAAGATTCAGGTCCGCATTCGCCGTGCCCATCACCGCCGTCAGTTCGTCGCGCACCACCTTGACCAGCGCCTGGCCCGGCGTGAGCGACTTCAACACTTCCTGGCCGATCGCGCGCACCTGCACGCGCTGGATCAGCGCCTGCACCACCGGCAGGGCGACGTCGGCTTCGAGCAGGGCGATGCGCACCTCGCGCAGGGATTCGCGGATGTTCGCTTCGGTCAGGCGCGCGCGTCCGCGCAGGCGCTCGATGGTGGTGGAAAGACGCTGGCTCAGGGACTCGAACATGATGCGCAAACGAGGTAATTCGGGGGCCGCGAAGTATACCAGCGCCCATCATTTTCCACCGCGCTCGCGTTACACTGGCGCCCATGCCGGTCCACTTCCTCGCCCTCGTTTCCGCCGCGCTGTACCTGGCCGCGACGTGGCTGTTCGCGCGACGTCCGCAATCCTGGGCGTTTCTGGTCGCCGCGGCAGCGGTGCTCGCGCACGCCGCGATCCTCGGCGGCCAGCATGGCGGCGGCGTGGACCTGCACTTCTTCGCCGCCCTGTCCCTGGTCGCGTGTTGCGTGGCGGCGCTGTGCCTGCTGGTGAACCTGGCGCGGCCGGTCGCCACGCTCGGCGTCGTGGTGTTTCCGCTTGCGGCGATCCTGCTGCTGGTCGACGCCTTCCTTGCGCCGCATACCGAACCGCTGCCGATCGACTGGCAGATCAAGTTGCACGTGATCTTCTCGCTGCTCGGGTTTTCCGTGCTGTGCATCGCGGCCGTGCTCGCCATCCTGCTGGCCGCCCAGGAGCATGCCCTGCGCACGCGCCGCTTCGACGGCATTGCCGCCGCCCTGCCGCCGCTGACCCTGACCGAAAGCTTGTTGTTCCAGATGATCGGCGCGGGTTTCGTGCTGCTGACCGTGGCCATCCTGATCGGCTTCTTGTTCGTCGACAACCTGTTCGCCCAGCACCTGATCCACAAGACCGTGCTGAGCCTTGCAGCCTGGCTCGTGTTCGGCGCCCTGCTGCTCGGGCGCTGGCGCTACGGCTGGCGCGGTCGCCGCGCGGTGCGCATGACCTTGTCCGGGATGATCCTGCTGCTGCTCGCCTTCTTCGGCAGCCGCTTCGTGCTGGAACTGGTGTTGAAACGCGTACCTTGATTGCGGCCGCGTCGCTCGGCAGAATTCGCGCATGAGCCAGCCCAAGTCCAAAGCCGACGAACGCCGCCGCTTC
>JAFEFP010000235.1 GCA_018240545.1 Pseudomonadota bacterium
CGTTGCGCGCGCACATTCTCGCGCTCGACGTACAGGCGGATGCCGACGACATCGGCATGCGTCGCGGCGCGGCGCTCGACGTCCGCGTACAACGCGCGGAACACGCCATGGCGGCGATGCTCGGGGCGAACGTAGACGCTTTGCAGCCACCACCAGTCGCCGTTGCGCCAATCGCTCCACTCGAACGTGACCATCAGGCAACCAGCGACCACGCCATCGGCTTCCGCGATCAGATAGAAGCCTCGCGTCGGCTGCGCGAGCACCACGCCAACACCCGCGCGCAGCGTCCCCGGATCGAGGCGCTTGCCTTCGGTTTCGAGTGCCATCGCGGCATTGAACGCCACCAGCGATTCCAGATCGTCGGCGCGCGCGTCACGGATTCGAATTTCGCTTGGATGGCTCATCGTTTGCCCCTCTTGCGCGCGCGCGAACTGCCCAGTTTGCGCGTCAACGTGTTTCGTCCCAGCCCGAGTCGTTCTGCCGCGCGCCCGCGCTGGTTGCCATTCTCGGCCAGCGCCACCCCGAACAGCGCCTGATCGAATGCCTCGCGCAGACGCGCATACAGGCGCGAGTCGCCGCGCGCCAGGCGCTCGCGCACCACCGCCTGCAACGGCGCGCGCCAGTCCGCCGGTGGCCCCGCGGCGCCGGCATCCGGCAGGTCGGACACGCGGATCTCGCGCCCCGGCGCCATCACCGCCAGGCGCCGGCACAGGTTCTCCAGCTGCCGCACATTGCCCGGCCACGGCATCTGCGTCAATGCACCCAGCGCGGCCGGCGAAAACGTTTTCGCATCGATGCGCATCTCGTTGGCCGCGCGCGCGAGGAAGCGCGCGGCCAGCAACGGGACGTCCTCGCGGCGCTCGCCCAGCGGCGGCAGGTGCAGGCGCACCACATCCAGCCGATGCAGGAGATCGGCGCGGAACTGGCCGGCTTCGACTTTCGCGTCGAGGTCCTGGTGCGTGGCCGCAATCACGCGCACGTCGGCGCGGATCAGTTCACGGCCGCCGACGCGGTAGAACTCGCCCTGCGCCAGCACGCGCAGCAGGCGCGTCTGCAGTGCCAGCGGCATGTCGCCGATTTCGTCGAGGAACAGCGTGCCGCCTTCGGCCTGTTCGAAGCGACCGGGATGGCGCTTGAGCGCGCCGGTGAACGCACCGGCCTCGTGGCCGAACAGTTCGGACTCGAGCAGTTCGGCCGGGATCGCCGCCGTGTTCATCGCCACGAACGGCCGCGTCGCGCGCGCGCTGTGCCGGTGCAGCGCGCGGGCCACCAGTTCCTTGCCGGTGCCGGTTTCACCGGTGACGAGCACGTTCAGGTCCGTCGCCGCCACCCGGCCGATGCGGCGGAACAACTCGCGCATCGCCGGCGCGTTGCCGACCAGGTCCTGCTCGGGTTCGCTCGCGGGCAGCGGCGCCGGCACCGGCCGGGTCTGCGCCAGCGCACGCTCGACCGCCGCGCGCATCTGGTCCAGGTCGAACGGCTTGGGCAGGTAGTCGAAGGCGCCCTTGCGGTAGGCGGCGGCCGTGGAGGCGACGTCCGTGAACGCACTCATCACGATCACGGGAACGCGCGGGCCGCGCCCGGCAAACTCGTCGAGCAGCTTCAGGCCGCTGGCGCCGGGCATGCGCACATCGGTGATGACGGCGTCGGGCGCGCCGTCGCCGAGCGCGGCCAGCAGGCTTTCGGCATCGGCGAACTCGCGCACCGACGCGCCATCCTCGCGCAGGGCTTCACCGAGCACGAAACGGATGGACGCGTCGTCGTCGGCGATCCAGATGTCAGGCATGCGCAGGCTCCACCGGCAGCATCAGCGTGAACACGGTGTGCCCGGGGCGACTGCGGCAATCCAGTTGCCCGCCGTGCTCGGATGCGATCTCGCGCGCGAGCG
>JAFEFP010000236.1 GCA_018240545.1 Pseudomonadota bacterium
GCCGCACCGGTGACGAGCACGACGCGTTCGCGCAAATAGTCGGGCGGCGCCTGCCAGTCCGCCGGCAGGCGCGCGTGGTCGGCCGCGGACATCGGGCTTCAGCCTGACTTGGCTTCCTTGACCATGCGCGCGAGTTCGCCGCTCTCGTACAACTCGAGCATGATGTCGCAACCGCCGATCAATTCGCCGTTGATGAACAGCTGCGGAAACGTCGGCCAGTTGGAATAGTGCGGCAGGTTGGCGCGCACTTCCGGATCTTCCAGCACGTTCACCGACGCGAATTCGGCACCGGCCGCCTTGAGCGCCTGCGACGCGCGGCTGGAAAAACCGCACATCGGGAATTGTGGCGTGCCCTTCATGAACAGCACGATGGGATGGGCTTGCACGGTCTGCTTGATGCGTTCGATGGTATCCATGAATTCACGGGTGCGTACTGCGCGGGACATCCGCGCCGTTGCCGCGCATTGTAGCAGTCCGGCGCGTATACTTGGCGGCTGGACAACGCAACCAGGAGACTGTCATGGCCATCGAACTTCCCGCCCTGCCCTACGCGCGCGACGCGCTGGCACCGCACATCTCGGCCGAAACCATCGATTATCACTACGGCAAGCACCACCAGGCCTACGTGAGCAACCTCAACCACCAGATCAAGGGCACCGAATTCGAGAACATGGACCTGCTTGCCATCGTCAGGAAGGCGCAAGGTGGCATGTTCAACAATGCCGCGCAGACCTGGAATCACACGTTCTACTGGAACAGCCTCGCCCCGACCGGTGGCGGCGAGCCTTCCGGCAAACTCGCGGACGCAATCAAGCAGGGGTTCGGCGGATTCGCCCAGTTCAAGGATGACTTCAGCAAGCTCGCCGCGGGCACGTTCGGTTCGGGTTGGGCCTGGCTGGTGCAGCGCGCCGATGGCTCGCTCGGCATCGTCAGCACCGCGAACGCGGCCACCCCGGCCACCGGCGCCGATCGTCCGCTGCTCACCTGCGACGTCTGGGAGCACGCCTATTACATCGATTACCGCAACGCGCGGGCGAAGTACATCGAGGCGTTCTGGAACCTGGTCAACTGGGACTTTGCAGCGAACCAGATGAAGTAACGACTACAGCACGACGCGCATCGAGTAATCGATCGCGCGAACGTGCTTGGTCAGGGCGCCGACCGAGATAAAGTCGACGCCCGTTTCTGCCAGTGCGCGCACGCGATCCAGGCTCACGCTGCCGGAAACCTCCAGCTTCACGCGCCCGGCGACATGCGCGACCGCACGCCGGATTTCGTCGAGCGAAAACTCGTCGAGCAGGATGCGGTCGACCCCGGCTGCGAGCGCGGCGTCGAGTTCGGTGAAATTCTCGACTTCCACTTCGAGCAGCAGATCCGGATGCCGCACGCGCGCCGCGCCGACCGCCGCCGCGAGCGAACCGGCCGCCGCGATGTGGTTCTCCTTGACCAGGATGGCATCGAACAGGCCCAGGCGATGATTGTCCGCGCCGCCACAGCGCACCGCGTATTTCTGTGCGAGGCGCAGGCCTGGAATGGTCTTGCGCGTATCCAGGATCCGCGCGCGCGTGCCGCGCACGGCCTCGGCATATTGCGCGGCGACGGTCGCCGTGCCCGACAGCGTCTGCAGAAAGTTCAGCGCGCTGCGCTCGGCGCCAACCAGCGCGCGCGCATTGCCGCGCAGTTCGCAGACAACGGTGCCAGCGGCGACGCTCGCGCCGTCGGCCGCGTTCCATTCGATCGCGAGCACCGGATCGCATTCGCGGAAACAGGCCTCGAACCAGGCCGCGCCGCACACCGTGGCGGCTTCGCGCGCCATCACGCGCGCGTGCGCCGGCTTGTGCGGCGGCAGCAGATCGGCCGTGACGTCGCCGCCACC
>JAFEFP010000237.1 GCA_018240545.1 Pseudomonadota bacterium
TGGTCCTCTTCGTAGCCGAGCTTGTCGATGCCGAGCTTGGCGGCCGAGCCATCGAGGATACGCAGCACCACCTTCTCGCCGAACAGGGTCGGGCAGGTGCTGACGCGGAAGTCGATCGACTTGTTCTTGGACAGGTTCAGCTTGATGCGCCCGTCCTGCGGCACGCGGCGCTCGGCGATGTCCAGGCCCGACATCACCTTCAGGCGCGAGGAGATGCGCGGGGTGAGTTTCACCGGCGGCGCGGCCACGCTGCGCAGCATGCCGTCCATGCGCAGGCGCACGCGGTACTTGTTCTCGTACGGCTCGAAGTGGATGTCCGAGGCGCCGCGCTTGATCGCGTCGAGCAGCACCTTGTTGACGAACTTGACGATCGGCGCGTCGTCGTCGCCGCCGGTGGCGTCCACGCCGGTGGAGGATTCCTCCAGGTCGCCGGCTTCCAGATCCAGCGATTCGAGTCCTTCGGCATCCTCGCCGAGGTCGCCGATCGTGGTGCCCGATTCGGCCAGCGCGCGTTCGATCACGCGGCCGAGCTGCTCCTCGTTGACCAGAATCGGTTCGACCGTGTGGTTGGTCTGGAACTTGATCTCGTCCAGCGCGTGCAGGTTGGTCGGATCGGTCACGCCCACGTACAGGCGGTTGCCGCGCTTGAACAGCGGCAGGGCCTTGTGCTGGGTGACCAGCTTTTCGTTGACCAGGCGCACGACGTTCTGGTTGATGTCCAGCGCATCCACGTCGAACAACGGCACGCCGAATTCCGCCGAGGCCGCCATCGCCACCTGGGCGCCGTTGGCGAGGGCGTGTTCGATCAGGTAGGTGCCGAGCGGAATCTTCTGCTTGGCCGAGGCATCAACCGCGCGGCGCGCGTCCTCGTCGCCCAGGTTGCCTTCAACCACCAGGCGCCGAGCGACGCCGGTCAGCCCGGCGACCGCGGCAGGATTCATCTGCGTCGCCATAAGAATCCTTCGTAAAACCCCGAAACTAAAGCCGAATGTACCGCAAAAACCGCCCGGATTGAATCCCCTCCGGCGCTGGCATCCGCACCGTCCAGCGGCTACTCTTGACCGCGTCGGCCCGGCTTGCGGGTTCGAGTCTACTCCTGAAATCCGGCGACCAAGCGTGATCAGCATCGTATTACCGGCAAAAAACGAGGCCGCGGCGCTGGAAAACCTGCTGCCGAGCCTGCGCGCGGCCCAGCCCAACGCCGAAATCCTGGTCGTGGACGACGGCTCGAGCGACGCCACCGGCGAGGTCTGCGCCCGGCATGCCGTGAGCGTGCTGCGCCAGCCGTATTCGATCGGCAACGGTGCGGCGATCAAGCGCGGCGCGCGCGCGGCCCGCGGCGACACGCTGGTGTTCATGGATGCCGACGGTCAGCACGACCCGGCCGATGTCGCCCGCCTCGTGGCCCGCCTCGATGCCGGATTCGACATGGTCGTGGGCGCCCGCGACCGCAGCGGACAGGCCGGCGTCGGACGCGGTCTGGCCAACGGGTTCTACAACTGGCTGGCTTCGCGCATGACCGGGCACGCGGTGGCGGACCTGACCAGCGGTTTCCGCGCCGCGCGCGCGGACAAGTTCCGCGAGTTCCTGCACCTGCTGCCGAACGGGTTCTCCTATCCCACCACCAGCACCATGGCCTTCTTCCGCAGTGCCTATGCGGTGGACTACGTGCCGATCAAGGCCGCCCGGCGCGTGGGCAAGAGCCACATCCGGCCCCTGCGCGACGGCCTGCGCTTTTTGCTCATCATCTTCAAGATCGCCACGCTGTATTCGCCGCTGAAGCTGTTCGTGCCCGCCAGCGCGCTGTTCTTCGCGCTCGGCCTGGCCCACTATTCGTATACTTTTTACACCGAGCACCGCCTCACCAACAT
>JAFEFP010000238.1 GCA_018240545.1 Pseudomonadota bacterium
CGCGCTCCGTCATTTTGCTGGTGGTATTCTGCGCAAATGGCCATGACCGCCAAATCCACCCACGCCACGCACCATCACACGCACAACGCCAGGGCCTTCGTGCGCGAGGTGACTGCCGCGTGCGCGCAGCGTGGTTTGCGCCTGACCGAAATCCGCCTGCAGGTGCTCGAACTCATCGCTGCATCGGCGAAGCCGATCAAGGCCTACGACCTGCTCGACCAGCTCAAGGACGCGCGCAGCAACGCGGCGCCGCCGACCGTGTACCGCGCGCTGGATTTTCTCATCGACAACGGCTTCATCCACAAGCTCCAATCGATCAACGCCTACGTCAGTTGCCATCATCCCAGCGTCGTGCATCAGGTCCCATTCCTGATCTGCGACGTCTGCGAATCGGCCACGGAAATCTGCGACGAACGCGTCGCCAGCACGCTCGCCGATCAAGCCAGGGCCTTGGGATTCCGCGCCCGCGCGCAGACGCTGGAAGTGCACGGCGTCTGCAAGCACTGTACGGCTGTCTGAGAAAGGGATCGCCGTGGCCGGCGCGATGCACATCCGGTCAGGTATGTTATAATGTACGCATGCAGGCGCGGTCCGACCATCACGCACGGGAGTCCGATGGCTTGAGCGGCGCCGCCGACCGCCTCGGCGCGGCCGCCTCGCTGCTGTGCGCGGTGCATTGCGCCGCGCTGCCATTCCTGCTGGCCATCCTGCCCGCACTGGGCCTCGGCTTTCTCGCCAGCCACGGTTTCGAACGCGGCTTCATTGCCTTTGCCAGCATGCTCGCCGTGACCATGGCCGTTCTCGGCTATCGCCGCCATCGCGCGACACGGGCGTTCGTGCTGCTCGTGCCCGGCCTGCTCCTGCTCTGGATCGGCGGGTTCGCGTTCGACTTGAGCCATGCCACGTGGCTGCATTCGCTGCTGGTTGTCATCGGTGGCAGCTGCGTATCGCTGGCGCATTTCACCAACTTGCGCATGGCCCGCAGCCCACCGGATTGCGATTGTGTAACGGCGGCCTGAGCGCCTAGGATTCGCGCGTCCCAACCAGAGCGAGCACGGATGTCGCACCCGCATTCCCGGCACCCGCATTCCGCTCACGACCATCACGCGTCCACGGGTGGCGAACGCCGCCTGCTGTTCGCCTTCTGGCTGACGGTTTTGACCCTGCTCGCCGAAGCGATCGGCGGCTGGCTGTCCGGTTCGTTGGCCCTGCTCGCCGATGCCGGGCACATGCTCGTCGACGCGCTCGCGCTGCTGCTGGCCTGGGGCGGGTCGCGCATCGCGCGGCGCCCGGCCGATGCGCGGCGCAGTTTCGGCTACGCGCGCATGGAGGTTCTCGCCGGTTACACCAATGCGCTGGCGCAATTCGGCTTGACCGCCTGGATCGTGTACGAGGCGGTCGAACGGCTGGCCGATCCGGTGCCGATCCGCTCCGGGCTGATGCTGGCGGTGGCGCTGGCCGGCCTTGCCGTCAACGCGGTCGTGCTGCGCGTGATCGGCGCGCACGAACACGATGACGTCAACGCCGCCGGCGCGCGGCTGCACGTACTCGGCGACCTGCTCGGCTCGGTGGCTGCCGTGCTCGCGGCGCTGCTGATTCGTTACCTCGGCTGGACCGCAGCCGATCCGGCGCTGTCGATTTTCGTGGCGCTGCTGATCCTCGCCAGTGCCTGGAAACTGCTGCGGCGCTGCGCCCACATCCTGCTTGAAGGCACGCCGGACGATCTGGATTCGGGTGCCGTCGCGGCCGCGATCGAACGTGAAACCGGCGTCGTCGGCGTGCACCACGTGCACGTCTGGCAACTGGCCGGAGGCCGGCGCATCGCAACGCTGCACGTTCACGTGCGAAGCGATGCCGACTCCGGT
>JAFEFP010000239.1 GCA_018240545.1 Pseudomonadota bacterium
CCCGGCGGGCGCGCCATGATCGAGACGCCGGCAGCGAGCAGATCCTCGCCGGCAAGCTCGAGGAAGGCGTGCCCGCCGCCGAACAGGCGCGGGAAGAGTTCCTGCAAGCCGGTGTTGACCCGGTCGAAGGTCTCCTTGAAGCGCTGGCGGGTCTCGCGGTCGATCTTCTTGATCGCGCCTTCGAGCGTTTCCAGCGCGGTGTTGAGATCGGTCAGCTGTGCGTCGAGGTAGGTCTTGCGCTGCGACTGCTCCTCGAATTCGGAAATCGCGGCCAGGTTCACGGGCTCCAGGCGCTTGATCCGGGCGTCCAGGACTTCGAGCTGTTGCTGCCACTGCGCCGGATCGGCACCGGCCGGCAAGGCCTCCAGGACCGATTGCAACTCATGGCCGGCCGCGACGATGGCTTCCTGCAGCTGTTGCGCGCGCAGCTGCAGGCCCTGATGCACCAGGCGCCGCTCGGCATGGGCTTCGCGGTGTTGCGCCAGCAATTGCTCGATGCGGTGGCGCTCGGTCTCGTGGTCGCGGAATTCATTGTCGCGTTCTTCCACACCCTTGCGCGCTTCGACCAGTTGCCGGTCAACGAGCAGACGCTGGTTCAAGTACGTCTGGCGCTCGGCCTCGAGCTCGGTCATCGGCGCGTGCCCGGATTCGAGCTGCTGCGCGATTTCCGCCTTGCGCGCTTCGAGCTGCGCAAGCTGGCCGCCCATGCGCGCCAGCGCCTGTTCCAGTGCCGCCACGCCGGTGCGCTTGGATTCGATGCCGAGGGCATGCTGGTGCGCCTGTTCGCCCGCCTCGCGCGCATTCATGCGTGCTTCCTCGCGCGCCTCGAGCAGGCGCCGGCGCTCGCCATCCAGATGCTGGCGAAGCTGTTCCTGTTCGCCCATCCGCGCGATCGCCTGTCCGAGCCGCGCCCGCGCCTCGCGCGTGGAAGCGTCGTCGGTTTGCGTGCGTGCCTGCAAGGTTGCGATTTCCTCGTCGATCTTGACCACGCGCGAGCGCGCCGTTTCGATACGACCACCGTGGCTTTGCATCTGGCCGGCGAGTTCGGCGACGCGGCGATGCGCGGCATAGAGCTCCCGCTGGGCGTCGTCGCGGGCGCCTTCGGTTTCGACCCTGCGCGCCTTGATCGCATCGACCTCGGCGGTGAGCTGATCCACGCGTGCCTGCGCCTGCGCAATCTCGCCGCGCAGGTTCTGGATCTCCCGCTCGCGCGCGAGCATGCCCGCCTGCGCGCCACCGCGGCGCAATACGCGCGCGTAGCCGACGCCGAGCCATTCGCCCGCTTTCGTGATCACCGATTCGTCCGTACCCAGGCCCGGGGCGATTCGGCGCGCGTCGTCCAGCGATTCCGCCACGCGCACCCGGGCAAGAATGTCGACCGCTGCGCGTGGCCCGCGCACCAGTGCGCCCAAGGTGCCCGCCGCCACCATGCCCGAATCTTGCGTTGCGATCAGGGTGAGGTCCGCTTCGCGCACACCGGCCAATTCACCCACGTGATCGTGCGGCGCGTCGGTCAGCACGCCTTCGAGCAGGCCCCCGAGAACGGTTTCGACCGCAGTTTCCCATCCGGCATCGACTTGCAGCACTTCGCCGAGGCGGCGCGACTTGTCCAAACCCAGCCTGGCCAGCCATTCGCTCGCCGCGGATTTCTCCTGGCCGAGGGCGGCATGCTGCAGCGCTTCGAGCGAAGCCAGCCGCCCGCGCAGGCCTTGCAGGCGCGTGCGCGCCTCGTTCAAGGCGGAAGCATTCGCGCGCTCGGTTTCCAGCACCTGCTCATGCGCGGCGCGGCGTTCGTCGAGCAGGCG
Source organism: Pseudomonadota bacterium (assembly GCA_018240545.1). Classification (GTDB taxonomy): domain Bacteria; phylum Pseudomonadota; class Gammaproteobacteria; order Xanthomonadales; family Rhodanobacteraceae; genus Rudaea. Next base: position 1,806 of record JAFEFP010000239.1, read on the forward strand.
CGTATGCGTTTCGACGACCTGCTTGTGCGCATCGTGCTC
>JAFEFP010000023.1 GCA_018240545.1 Pseudomonadota bacterium
AGCTCATCGCGGGCCTGAAGGCCGTCGATGGTGGTGGCGGGCATTGATTGACATACTACGTCAAACGTAGTACAACCGCCGCGTGATCAAGTCCTGGGCGAATAGCGCGACGCGCAAATTTGCCGAGGGTGGCAAATCCAGATACTCCGGTATGGGTGCCGTGGCCGCGTTGGACGTACTGGCTATGCTGGATGCCGCCTCATCGTTGACCGATTTGAGCCCCTTGAAATCGGTCGGGTTGCACAAGCTGGCAGGCAATCGCAAAGGCCAATGGGCCATGACGATCAACGGCCCATGGCGTCTGTGCTTTCGCTTCGCGGAAGACGACGCATGGGATGTCGAGATTGTCGATTGTCATTGAGGTGCATTCATGATCAGCGTTCACCCCGGTCGAATCCTGAAGCGCGAGTTGGACGCGCGCGAGTTGTCGGCGAATCGTCTTGCGATTGCGCTGCGCCTGCCGTCCGGGCGCATCACCGACATTCTCAACGGCAAGCGCGGCATTTCGCCGGATACGGCGTTGCGGCTCGGTCGCTATTTTGGCAACAACCCACGTTTCTGGCTGAATCTGCAAACGGCTTTCGATCTGGCCGAAGAAATCCGCGACAAAGGCAAACGTATCGCCGCCGAGGTGGTTCCTGCTCAGGCAGCGTGAGTTTTGGATCGGCGTGTTATCCACATCGCCGCCACACATGCCAGTGCCAGCCACACGAAATCCCACGTGCCGAGATTCGCGCTCGCGGCCTGCCAGGCCAATCCCCAATCCATCTTGAACAGCGTCGCGCGTAGCGAGAAGCCGAGCATCTGCGCGACGCGCACGGCGGCGAACAGCCATTGCGCGTAGACGAAAGCAACCAGCACGGACGCGACCGCGCAAACAACGCCGCGTCGACTGCGGTACCCGAGCCAACGCAAATACCATCCGATCGCGCCGCCTAGCGGGACGATCAGGAATTCGCCGCCGCGAGACAGGCCCAGCGCGAGCAGGCACCACAGCGCGCCAGCGGCGAGTCCGGCGATGGCCGTGGTGAAGACACAGGACCACAGGCCCGGCAGTTTGCGGCGTTGTGTCGTTGGCATCGGCGCGGTTCGTGGCGAAACCTCGCATGCTACGGCAAGCGGCGCCCGCGTGTCAGCCGCGCGGCTTGTGCAACTGGAAATCCAGGTGCGTGCGCACGGTCGGCCATTCGCCGGCGATGATACTGTACACGCAGGTGTCGCGCAGGTTGCCGTCGGTGGTGCGGCGGTGATTGCGCAGGATGCCGTCGAGCTTGGCGCCGAGGCGCTCGATCGCCGCGCGGCTGGCGCGATTGAAGAAATGCGTACGGAACTCCACCGCGATGCAATCCAGTTTCTCGAACGCGTGCGCCAGCAGCAGGCGCTTGGCCTCGGTGTTGAGGCCGGTGCGCTGCGCGCTCGCCGCGTACCAGGTGTGGCCGATTTCCAGGCGCCGGTTTTCCGCGTCGATGTTCATGTAGCCGGTGGCACCGACAATGCGCTGCGTCGCGTTGGCGATGATGACGAAAGGCACCATGCTGCCAGCAGTTTGGAGAGCGAGGCGCTTGTCGATGTCTGTGCGCATTGTCTCGGGCGTGGGCACGAACGTGTACCACAGGTTCCACAACTCGCCGTCGCGCGCCGATTCGACCAAGCCGTCGTGATGTTCGTGGCGCAAGGGTTCGAGGGTGACGCGCTTGCCGCGCAGGGTGACGGGATCGGGCCAGGGCATCTTCGATTCCTCTTCAGGTCAACCGCTCTTTCTCGTTCGGCGTGAAGTGCGCGAACGCGCCATCGCCGTAGGACTTGATCACTTGCGCAATGATGATGTGGTAGCCGCGGTACCACTTGCCGTATTCACGCTTGGCTTCGAGGTGCCGAGGATGGTTCGAGAACGCGCGCAGCGCTTCGAGCGACTGCCAGTAGTACTTGGCATTGCGCAGGCACCCATCCGGCGAGCGCCACGATTCCACGCCGAGGTAACCCGGCGTCGCGTGTGCGGCCGCTTCGATCACGGCGTTCAGTTCATGGAAGCGGTCGTCGCAGGCGCCCGGTTCGAAGATGAAATCGACGCTGTACATGGGGTTTTCCGCCGTGCTTGACGGCACCAGCCTAAGCCGTCAGATTGGCTCCCGCGAGTGCCGGTTTTCGCAAATTTCATGGAGCCACGATGTTCTTGCAACTCGACGACAAGGGTCCGCACTACCTGCAACTGGCGCGCGCTCTCAAGCAGGCGATCCTCGACGGGCGCTGCGCGCCGGGCTCGCGCCTGCCGGCAACGCGCACGCTGGCGCGCGAGCTGGAGATCTCGCGCAACACCGCGCTCGCCGCCTACGCCCTGCTCACCGAGGAAGGCCTGATCGAAGGCCGTTCCGGATCGGGCTGCTACGTCGCCGCGTTCAATTCGGCGCCGAAACGCACTCCGGCCGAGTCGGCGACCGTGCCGGCGCGCCCGCCCGTGCTGTCGCGCCGCGGACGCCGCATGCAACAGGTCTACGATCGCGCGATTCCCGGGCGCCAGCATCGCGGCCTGCGCTTCAACCTGCAGTACGGCCTGCCGATGACGAATCCGCAACTGGCGAGCGCGTGGCGGCGCGCGCTCAATCAGGCGGCGGCGCACGTGCAGGCGGACTATCCCGATCCGCAGGGCCTGCCCGAACTGCGCGCGCAGATCTGCGAATACCTCGCGCGGCGCCGCGGCATCAATGCCGGTCCCGACGACGTGCTGATCGTCAACGGCACGCAGCAGGCGTTCGCGCTCGCCGCCGACGTGCTGCTCGACGCGGGCGAACGCATGCTGCTGGAGGATCCGCACTACCAGGGCGCGCGCCAGGTCTTTCTTGCGCGTGGGGCCACGATCCGCACCTGCCGTGTCGACGGCGATGGCCTGGTCACGCAGGCATTGCCGCGCGATGGCCGCACGCGACTCGCGGTGGTCACGCCCTCGCACCAGTTTCCCACCGGCGCGGTGCTCAGCCTGCCGCGGCGCATGGCCTTGCTCGACTGGGCGCAACGCCAGCGCGCGTGGCTGATCGAAGACGATTACGACGGCGAGTACCGCTACGGCGCGCGCCCGCTGGCAGCGTTGAAATCGCTCGATCGTGGCGGTCGCGTGATCTACGTCGGCAGTTTTTCCAAAGTGATCTTCCCGGCGTTGCGCCTGGGCTACATGGTGCTGCCGCCGGGATTGCGCGAAGCGTTCGTCGCGGCCAAGTGGCTGACCGACCGCGGCAGCACGGCGATCGAACAGGCGGCGCTGGCGCGCCTGATCGGCAGCGGTGCGTTCGAACGCCACCTGCGCCGCGCCGCGAACACCTTGCGCGCGCGCCGCAGTGCCTTGCTCGGCGCGCTGCAACGCCATGCGGGCGACGCGGTCGAGATCGCCGATTCCAGCGCCGGCATGCACATCCTCGCCTGGCTGCCGCACGCCAGCCACGCGCAGGCGCAAACGCTGGTCACGCGCGCGCGGGCGCGTGGCGTCGGCATTTATCTCGTGGCGCCGTATTGCCACAAGCCGCTCAAGCGCCCGGGTCTGTTGCTCGGCTATGCCGACCTGCCGCCGGCGGACCTGCAGGCGGCGGTGCGGATCCTCGCCGAATGCCTGGCGCAAGTCAGGCAGGCCTGAGCACGCGCGATGCATCGGCGACAAGGGCGGCCATTTCCTGCGATAATGAGGACCAAAATAGTCCGGATTTGAAATGGGCGCCTACAGCCACAGTTCCGAACCGTTCGCCTTCGCGCGCGACTGCGCGGCGGTGATGGTACCGCAGGGCCAGCCTGTGACCCTGCCTGCCGGCCAGAACGGCTACATCACGCAGGCACTCGGCGGCAGTTTCACGGTGTTCGTGGAAGGCAACCTGTTCCGCATCGCCGGCGCGGATGCCGATGCGCTCGGCAAGCCGCCGCCGGCGGCGATCGCCGTGGACGACCAATCCAGCGATGCCGACATCGAGAAACTGGTGTGGGACCAGCTGCGCACCTGTTTCGACCCGGAGATCCCGATCAACATCGTCGACCTCGGCCTGGTCTACGCATGCGAACTGGGGCATCGCGAGGACGGCGAGCGCACGGTTGCCGTGAAATTGACCCTGACCGCGCCCGGCTGCGGCATGGGCGACATCCTCGTGGACGACGCGCGCACCAAGATCGAGGCGATCCCGACCATCGCCGAGGCGAACGTGGAACTCGTTTTCGACCCGCCGTGGAACCAGACGATGATGTCAGAGGCGGCGAAGCTGGAAACGGGGATGCTTTAGCTTGTCATCCCCGCAGGGATTGCCGGGATCCAGGCTACAAGGATGTCATCCAGCCGAGAGCAGCACGCCGTCCATGGCCTCTGGATTCCGGCATTCCCTGCCGGAATGACGAAACTCACCATAACGGCCGATTAAAATCGAAATCCGGTTGCGGTTGCGGTCGCGCGAACGCAGGGCCGATGCCGTAGTCGACGCCCAGGCGCAGCAGCAGGTGCGCGCGCTGCAGGCTGTCCACTTCCGGCGCGATCACGGCTACGCCGCCGGCATGCGCCTTGCGCACCAGGGCGAGCAGGGTGTCGCTGACCGACTTGGCGCTGCCCAGTTCCGCGACCAGCGACGGCGCCAGGCGCACGAAATCCACATTCAGGTTTTTCAGCGCGTGGACCGCCGCCCAGTCGCGGCCATAGTCGACGAGGCAGAAGCGCACGCCATGCTGGTGCAGCGACTTGATCCTGTCGCGCGCGCGTTCGCCGGCGTCGATCAGGGTCGAGCAGGCGAGCTCGATCGTGAGACCCGTACCGGACAGGTGACGCGTCTTGAGTTCGCGTTCCAGCCACCACGAAAATTCCGACTCCAGCGCACTGGATACCGCTTGCGGCACGAACAGCCGCACCTGGCGGCCGCGGCGCAGCTGTTCCTCGCGGACTTGCAGCGAATGCTGCAGCAGCAGGCGATCGAGCGTGACGATCTGGTTGCATTCGGCCGCGACCGGCGCGAGCTCTTCGTAGGACACGCTGGTGCCCGGATGCTGCACGCTGCGCACCTTGAAGCCAAGTTCGAATTGGCCGTGCAGCTTGCCGGAGAGCGGCGCGATCGCGGAGAACTCGAACTGCGTCTGTTCCGCTACCAGCGGCCGGCTCAGTACCGCGCGCACCGCAAGCAGGGGGTCGATCGGCAGCAGTGCGGCCTCCTTGGCCTCGAACCACAAGACCCGGTTGCCGCCCATGTGTCCGGCGGCGAGCTGCGCCGCCTGCGCGTTGGTCACCACGGAATCGACATTCACGTTCTCGCCGCCGAGCAGGGCGAGTCCGAGGCTCGCGCTCAGGGTGTGCGTGCGGCCGTTGAATTGCCAGGGCTGTGCGTTCAGCGCCTCGCGCACGTTTTCCGCGGCAGCCGTCAGTTCGCTGCGGCTGCGCCGGTTGAGCAGGGAGAAATAGTGGAAATCCTGGTACTGCGCTGACAGGTCCATTTCGTCGAGTTGGCTGCGCAGCAGGTTGCCGATGTGCGCGTCGAGCGCGGCAAGGCCGGCCAGGCCGATCTGCTCGCGCAGCAAAGCGGCGCGGTCCAGCGCGATGTAAAGCAGTGCCGCCGAACGGTCGCCGAGCGCGGCTTCGAGTTTCTCGATCAGGGTCGTGCGCGAATACAGCCCGGTGCGCACGTCGCGGCCGCCGGGTTTGCCGATGACCTCGCGCAGCCAGTGTGCCCGTTGCAGGCGCGCCTGCACGGCGCCAATCAGGTGCCGGGCCTTGACCGGTTTGAGCAGGACCTCGTCGCCGCCAGCCGCGATCGCGTCGAAGCGCTGTGCGGTGCCACTGGCATCGGCGGCAAGGATGATCGGCACTGCGGCGAATTCGCTTTGCTGGCGGATGAGCTGGATCAGCTGCACACCGCTCACGTCCGGCAAATCATGATCGATGACGATGACGTCGGGACGAAAGTCGCCGATCGCGGCGAGCGCGGCTTGCCCGTTGCTCGCAAGCCGGGCGGTCATGCCGCGTTCGACCAGCGTGCGCGCAGCTTCGGCGGCGTGGGTGCGGTCGGACTCGACCAGCAAGACCCGCCATTCGGGTTGCGCATCGGCGTGCAGCAACTCGTCGAGCTTGCCGATGACGCGCAGCGAATCGACCGGTGCGCTGAACAGCGCGGCAGCGCCGGCGCGCATCGCGAGCAGGCGGTGTCCCAGGTCGCCATCCGGCGAGAGCGCCAGCACGGCCGGCAGGCGCTCGCCGCCCAGGCCGAGTCCCGCATACTGCACCGCCACGCGCGACATGATGCGCAACTTGCGCGCATCGCACACCAGCGCGCCGGGTATGGCATGGGCAAGGAAATCGAGCAGGGCGCCTGCTTCGGCGAACTCACGCACGTCGTAGCCACGTTCGCGCAGACCTTCGGCGAGCCCCGGCACGGCGGCTGGCGCGATGCCGAACAGGCACACCGCACGCGGCAGGTGGGTGGGTCGCGCGCCGGGCTCGGCGGCGTCGGATGGCGGGTCGGCAACCGGGTCTTGCGGATCGACGCTGCCGGAAAAATCGCTGTGCTCTGGCGCGGACTCGGCTGGCGGTGCGGGCGCCACCGCAGGAATCTGTGCGGAATCCGGCACGGGCTCGGCGGGGACGCGCGCGCCCGGCAGGGCGTGCACGGCCGCCGTTTCGGTGGCCGAAAGGTCGGTGAGGACGGCACCCAGGCGATTGACCATTTCGGCGAGGCGATCCAGCGCCTTGCGATTGGGTTCGAGCCGATCGTCGACGAACGAGCACAGATAAGCCGCCAGTTCCAGCGCCGATCCGTTCACGTCTTCCAGACCCAGGCGCTCGCTGGTGTCGGCGATCTGGTCGATTTCTTCGCCGAGCTTGCGCGCGGCGACCTGGTCCCAGCCGCCCTGCGCCAGTGGCTGCCAGCGCCGCACGAGCGCCAGGCAGCGTTCGCGCAATTCTTCCCGCGCATGCTGCACGCCGCTCCGCGTTGTGGTGTCCTGACCGCTCATTCGGCTCCTCGCCCCTGTCAGGCCGATTCAGTGTAGCGCCGTGGGGCCTACAGTGCAGGTTTTGCAAGGTCCGAGGCGTGCGCAGGCTCACATTTCGGGCGATGCGACGCTTGTGCACAAGGGACGCGGTCGGCGTAGCATCACGACGTGCACCGGGAGACGACGATGAGAAAGATGTGGCATTGGTGGTTCACCTTGCTGTTTGTCTGGGCCCTCGCCTACGACCTCGTCGTGTGGGGCGCGGCCGGGCGCTTGCCGGGCATCGGCGGACAATTGCAGGACTCGGCCCAGCGCCAGGCCCTCCTTGCGCACCTGTACATGTACGCCGGCGGTGCGCTGGATGGCGGCGTGCCGATCCTGGACGACTGGGGTACGCAGCGCGCCCGGACGGCGCTGAGCGACGGCTTTGCGCGCATCAAGGAAGATCCGATGGTGTCGATGGACCTGATCTTCTCCAATACCTGGAACAGCACCCATGCCTGGCTGAAGTTCATGTACTGGGCGGCACCCGCGTTCGGCGTCATTGCCCTGGTGCTGTGGTCGCGACGGCCACGGAAAGTCAGTCTGGTCGGGCGGCGCTGAATCCGCCGACCGTGCCGGTTGCCGGCGGGCCGCCGGAATTTGTTTATTTCCGCCAAAATGCCGAAAAATATACTCGAGCCGCCGGCATTTCCGGCGCGCGTGCCCGGCGCTGCCGTTGCGCGCCGCGCAAATCCAGTCCCGATGCGGTCCGTGCGACCTCCGGCGTGGGACTTCGGCGGCCGTTCCCGAGCCTTCGATTTATCCTTCTGGACGTCCAGATCCGGAGCGATCGGGTGCCGGTCATTGTCCGGACGTTATTGCTGCGAAGCAATAAAATGATATCGAAATCAGTAACTTAGCGGCATCTTTTTCTTGACGAACGGTGCGACGACTGCTAGTTTGCCCCGCGTTTTGGGCAGGGGTGTGTTCCCAAGGCATTCTCGAAGGATTCGATCGCGGGCTCCCGGCTGGCCGGGTACCCGCAACGGCGTGTGTCCCGGCTACTCGCAGGCCGGGCCGCGCCGGATCGGATCGCGAGGCGCGAAGGATCGCCACCACGTGCGGTTCCCAGGAACCGTGTTCAATCCAACATCCAAGTAGGGGTTACCTTCCAATGACTGAGCACTACAGATTGGGTTTGCGGCGAACCGCGCTGGTTCTCGCGACCGTGTTCGCGTTCGGCACTGCCGGATTGGCCGGCGCAGCCCAGGCCGGCGCGGTCCGCGTGGGTCCACCGGCCAACATGCACCCCGATGACGTCGTTCTGGGGCCGTTGGCGGCCACGCAGCCGATCAACATCCAGGTTGCCCTCAAGTTGCGCCATACGGCCGACCTGAATGCCTATATCGCCGGCCTTGGGGCGCCGGGCAGCACGCAGGTACCGATGAGCCAGGCGCAGTTCATCGCCAGGTACGCGCCGACATCCGGGCAGGCGCAAGACGTCGCCGACTTCCTCAGTCGGTCGGGATTCACCAATATCGTCATTTCCGAAAACCGCATGCTGGTATCGGCCGACGCGCCGTCGGCGACGGTGGCCGCGGCGTTCCAGACCAGCTTCGCCGCCGTGAAGGCAGCCGACGGCCACGTCGGCTACATGAACAACTCACCGGTGCATGTCCCGACCGCACTGCAGGACACCGTGTTGTCCGTGGTCGGATTGCAAAACGTGCACTCCGCGCATACGACAATGCAACTTCCGAACCTGAACAACCCCGTCCCGTTGGCGGTCACCGGCCACAACCCGGTCGAATTCGCGTCGATCTACGGCGGCAGCGGACAGACCACGGGCGCGGGCGTGACCATCGGCATCATCACCCAGGGCAAGATCACGCAGACGATTACCGACCTCAACTCGTTCACCGCGCAGAACGGACTGGCCACGGTGACCACGCAGACGGTCAACACCAATGGCACCAGCACCGACACCAGCGGCGTCGACGAATGGAATCTGGACAGCCAGGACATCGTCGGCATGGCCGGCGGCCAGGTGGGCAAGATCATCTTCTACAACATTCCGACGCTGTCCAACGCGAACCTCACCGCCGACTTCAACACGGTGGTGACCGCCAACGCGACCAAGGTCATCAACGTCTCGCTCGGCGAATGCGAGACCGACGCCCAGGGTGACGGTTCCGCCGCCGCACAGGACCAGTTGTTCCAGCAGGCCGTGGCGCAGGGGCAGACGATCTCGGTCTCGACCGGCGACTCCGGCTCCGACGAATGCGGCAATGGCGGCATTACGCCAAGCTGGCCGGCCGCATCACAGTACGTCATCGCCGTCGCTGGCACCACGCTCAACGCCTCCACCACGACCTGGAGCAGCGAGACGGTATGGAGCAGTTCGGGAGGAAGCGCCAGTACCTTCGAGCCGAAGCCGAGCTGGCAGACGTTGTATTCCGGCAGCACGCGAGGCGTGGCCGACGTTGCTTTCGACGGCGACCCGAACAGTGGCGCCAAGATCCTCGTCAACGGTTCGAGCACCCAGGTCGGCGGCACCAGCCTGTCCTCGCCGCTGTTCGTGGGAACCTGGGCGCGTGTCATCGCGGCCAAGGGCACGGGCGTGGGCTTTGCCGGCCCGCAAATCTACCAGCTGCCGGCGAGCACGTTCCATGACATCACCTCGGGCAGCAACGGCTCGAGTTGCTGCACGGCATCGGCCGGGTACGATCTCGCTTCCGGGCGCGGCAGCATGATCATCAGCAGCGTACTGGCCAATCTTGGTGGCGGCGGCACCAACCAGCCACCGGTCGCGAACTTCAGCTACACGACCAACGCCCTGGTCGCCAGTTTCACCGACAGCTCCACCGACAGCGATGGCACGATTGCAGCGCACGCGTGGACCTTCGGCGACGGCGGCACCTCGACCGCGGCGAATCCGAGCCACACCTACGCGGCCGCGGGCACCTACAGCGTGACCGAAACCGTGACCGACAATGGCGGCGCAACGGCCAGCAAGACGGCGTCCGTGAGTGTGACCAGCGGCGGTGGCGGCGGCAGTTCGCAGTTGCTCGGCAATCCCGGCTTCGAAACCGGTTCGGCCGCGCCGTGGGCGATGAGCGCGAGCACGTTTTGCACCAGTGCCTGCGGGGAGGCGGCCTACGACGGCACGTACTACGCCTATCTCGACGGTTACGGCAAGACCCACACGGATACCGTATCGCAATCAGTCGCCATCCCGAGCGGCAAGACCTCGGCCACGCTGCAGTTCTACCTGCACATCGACACGGCCGAGACCACGACCACGAGCGCCTACGACAAACTCTACGTGCGCGTGTATTCGAGCGCCGGCAAGTTGCTCAAGACGCTGGCGACCTACTCGAACCTGAACGCCAACTCGGGTTACTCCGTGCACAACCTGAGCATGAACGCCTACATCGGGCAGACCGTGAAGGTCCAGTTCACGGGTACCGAGGACTCGTCCTTGCAGACGTCGTTCCTGCTCGACGACATCACCTTGACGGTACAGTAAGGGCAGGCACGGCGGGCCGCGCCAGCGGCCCGTCGCCCCGGGACTCGAGGGCCGCGTCAAGCGGCCCTCTTTTTTCAGTTCGCCTCGAAACGATTCGCCGCGCGATTCTTGCGCACCCGCGCCGGATCCCACACGCGGCCGTTCATGGCGATGTAGACGCCATCGGGCAGGGCCTGCATCGCGCCGACGGCGCAGCCGATGTTGAACACCGCATCGGAACCCTGGAAGCGCGCCGGATTGAGCGCGCCGGTGAGCACGATGGTCTTGCCCGGAATGCCGGCCAGCGCGCGCGCGGTTTCCACCATCGTGTCGGTGCCGTGGGTAACCAGAACGTGGCGATGCGGCTGGGCGAGAATGGTCTGGCGGATGAGGGCGCGATCGGCGTCGTCCATGTGCAGGCTGTCCTTGCGCATCAGCGCGATCACCTCGAACACGAACGCGACGCCGAGCTGGGTCAGGATCTCGCCGATCTGCGGCGCGCCGATCTGAAACGTCGACTTGTCGTCGAAGTAGATCTTGTCGATGGTGCCGCCGGTGGCGACGATGGTGAGATGGTTGAGCATGGTCCGTTCTTCCGCGCTTCATTCCACAAGGGCGCGCCACGCGCTTGCGACGCGTTCAGTAGTTGTCGCCCGCCAGCATCTGCGCATCGTGCAAGCCGTTGGACTTCAGGCGCAGCACGCCGTGATCCGCGAAGCGGCGTGTGGCGGCCGCCGGGCGGGGGTCGTTCTCGGCGCGCAGTGCCCACTCGGCGTGTCGGGCGAGCAGGGCGAGCGCGAACATGCGCGCCAATCCGAATGCGAGTTCGCGACCGCCGGCTTCCAGGCGATCGCGCTCGCCGGTCGAGGCCTTCTGCAGCCAGTCCGCAATGATCGTGGCGGACGCGCGCACGCTGCGCACGCACGGTTCGAGTTCCGGCGCCTGTACCTGCGACAGGATCGTGCGCTGCGCCGACAGCAGCGACTGCAGGCCGCCGGCGCCGTGCAGCGCACGCAGGAAGTCCAGCGCCTGCACGTTGCTCGCGCCTTCCCAGATCGGCCAGACCTGTGCGTCGCGAAGCAGTTGCGGCACCCCGCTGTCTTCGAGGTAGCCCATGCCGCCGATGCTCTCGCAGGTCTCGGAAGCGATCGTGACCGCAAGCTTCCCCGTCCACAGCTTGGCCAGCGGGGTGAGCAGGCGCAGCAGGTTCTGCTGCGCATCGTCGGCCTGCCCGCACTGCACGCGGCCGAGCAGTTCGACGACGAAGAACACCAGATGGAATGCGGCCTCGAATTCGGCCTGCATGCCGGCCAGGGTGTCCTGGAACAGCGGATGCTCGGCCAGGGGCCGGCCGAAGGCGATGCGCCGATTCGCGTAATCGCGCACCAGCGCGATGCAACGGCGCATCGTCGCCAGCGCGCCGACTGCGTTCCAGGTTCGGGTGATGTTGAGCACGGGCGCGATCTGGCGCACGCCGTGCTTCGCCTCGCCGACCAGTTCGGCAGGCGCACCGTTGAGGTGGATTTCGGCGGTCGGCAACTCGCGCGTGCCGAGCTTGTCCTTGAGGCGGTCGACGACGATGTTGCGCCAGCGCCCGTCGGGTTTGCGCGGTTCCAGATAGAACAACGCCAGCGCGTCGGATCCGGCGGCTGCGCCGGCCGGGCGCGCCAGCGCGAGCGCGGCCTGCGCGTTGACCGCCGAGACGAACCATTTGCGCCCGTACAGGCGCCAGCGGCCCTTCTCCTCGCGCGCGACCGTTTCGGTGCCGGCCACGTCCGAACCGCCGGAATTCTCCGTCATCCACTGGCCGGCGATCCAGAATTGCTCCGGATCGCGGCTGAGCAGGTGCGGCAGCGCGCGCTCGATCAGGCGCTGGTTGCCGGAGGCCTTGAGCGCGGTGGCCACGCCGTCGCTCATCGCCAGCGGGCAGGTGTAGAACTCGCTGGCACAATGGAACAGGTAGGCAAGCGCAAACTGGTGCACGCGCGCATGTGCGGCAAATGCGGGTTCGTGGCCCGCGGCGACGAGTCCATGGCGTGCCGCAAGCGGCTGGGCAGCGATCCATGCCGGCGTGAGTTCGATGCGGTCGATGCGCCCGCCCCAGGCATCCCATTGCACCAGTCTCGGCTCGCCACGTTCGCGCGAACGTGCCAGCGTCCAGGCCGTGGCGGCATAGTCACCCAGGTCGATCAGGCCCGGTTCGATCGCGCCGAGCATGGTGCGGGGCAAGATGCGGCGCACGTACGAGCGCAAGACGCGGTCGTCCAGATATTGGTTGTTCAACACCGGTGCGGCTTGCACGAACGCCATATCCATGTCTCCGACGGGACCGGCCGATTATACGCAACGCCTCACGTGTGCCGGTGCTGTCTGGATGGTCGCCGGTAATGGCGCGCATCCCATCCCGATGCCGCGATGACAACGAGGCTCAGCACGATTTCGACCCAGGCAAGCACGCGCGCGGAGGGATCGTTCCAGGCCGCGCTGACGCCGTGGCAGAAGTACAACAGGCAGACAATGCCACCGACCAGCACGCCGCGGCGCAGTGCGCGCCGCGCGATCCACAGGCCGGGTGCGAGCGGCAGCACGGACAAGGCCAGGGTTTGCCGGAAGCGCGCAGCCGGCGGCGGCAGCACGACGCCGTGCCAGAGGACCTGCAGCACAAGCAATGCCGCGAGTGCGAGTACGCCGGTGTGCAAGATGCTCCAGCGCAAGGTCATGCGCCGAGCTTCGCGGTGATCTGCGCAACGCGACGGCCCAGCTTGCGTGCCAGCGCGCGTTCGTCGTCGCTGATCGGACGGTCGCCGGACGTACCCGCGACGTGGCTGGCGCCGTACGGCGTGCCGCCCGTCGTCGTCGTGTTCACTTCCGGCTCGGTGAACGGGATGCCGACGATCAAGGCACCGTGGTGCAGCAGCGGCAACATCATCGACAACAGGGTTGATTCCTGTCCGCCATGCAGGGTCGCGGTAGAAGTGAACACTCCCGCCGGCTTGCCGACCAGCGCGCCGGAGCCCCATTCGGCCGCCGTCGTGTCGAGAAAGTGCTTCAGCGGCGCGGCCATGTTGCCGAACCGCGTCGGGCTGCCCAACACGAGGCCGGCGCACTCGCGCAGGTCCGCCAGTGCCGCATACGGCGCGCCCTGCGCAGGTTCGGGCGGCTGGGCCACCTGCGTGACCGGCGCGACCGGGGGCACGCTGCGCAGGCGCGCCGTCATTCCCGGCACTTCCTCGATGCCGCGGGCAACATGTCGCGCCAGCTGTGCCACGCTGCCGTTGCGGCTGTAATAGACGACGAGGATTTCGGGCATGGGCTTGGTGCGTGCGGCTGGAATCGGGTAAGTTTGCCAGAATGTGCAAGCATTTCGCCGTGGCAGCGGTCTGCCGAGGCATCCCCGGTGCGGAGAATCCGATGAAAATGGCGTTCGCGTTGTTGTTGGCGCTGGCAGTTCCGGCATTCGCCGCGGCGCCAAGACCGGCACTCACGGTCAAGACGCTGGACGGCGGCACCTTTGATCTGGCGCAACAGTCCGGCAAGTGGGTGATCGTGAATTTCTGGGCGACGTGGTGCTCACCGTGCCTGAAGGAATTGCCGGACATTTCCGCTTTCGTCGCCGCACACAAGGACAAGGTCGCAGCGATTGGCCTGGATTACGAGGACGCCGAGCCTGCCGACATCCGGGCGTTCCTGAAGGATCATCCGCTCAGTTATCCGGTTTCGATCGTCGATCTGGACCAGCCGCCGAAGGATTTCGGCGCGCCCAGGGGCCTGCCCAACACCTTCGTGGTCGCGCCGGACGGGAGCCTGGCCAAGACGTTCCTCGGCCCGATCCAGGCCAAGGACCTGCGCGACGTCACCGGTATCCATTGAGGCGATGGCCGGTGCGAGATTCCTTGTCCACGGCCGCGTGCAGGGCGTCTGCTTTCGCGCCTGCACGCGCGAGCAGGCGCGCCGCCTGGGTCTGACCGGCTACGCCAGGAACCGGTCCGACGGCAGCGTCGAGGTGTTGGCTTGCGGCGACGCCGCGGCGCTGGCGGAACTCGGCCGCTGGTTGCTTCGCGGTCCGCCCGCGGCGCGGGTGGATGGCGTGGCGCAATCCGAGGCCGACGTGGTGCCGCCGCCGACGTTCACGACGGCGTAGCGCGAATCACGCCTCGCGCAAGCGCGGCCGCAGGCCGGCCAGATTGCATGGTTTCGTGCGTGCGTCCAATTGTGCGCAGAGCAACTTTTCCCAGGCCATCCGGCAGGCTGAAGTCGAACCCGGCAGGCAGAACACGAACGTGGCGTTGGCCAGGCCCGCGAACGCGCGCGATTGCATGGTCGAGGTGCCGATCTCCGCGTAGCTGAGTGCCCGGAACGTCTCGCCGAAGCCGTCCATGACCTTGTCCAGCAGCGGCCGCACGGCCTCGGGCGTGGAATCGCGGCCGGTGAATCCGGTACCGCCGGTGATGATGACGCCATCCACCGCCGGTTCGGCGATCCACGCCGCGACGATCGCGCGCACGCGGTAGCGATCGTCGCGGACGATCCGGCGTTCGTGCAGGTGGTGGCCGGCACCGGCCAGCGCCGTGCACAGATAGTCGCCCGACGTGTCATTGTCCGCCGTGCGCGTGTCCGAAACCGTGAGCACGCACAGGTTCAACGGCGCAAAATGTTCGCTCGCACTCATGCTTTGGCCTCGAAATCTTCCGGATCAAGACCTTTTTCGCTGCGCCGGAACATCATCATCAGGGCGGCGGCGAAATCGCGCGCATAGCCGCCCATGTCGAACAGGCCGGAATTGTGGCGTGCGTCTTCGATGCGGCCGCGCAGGGCGGCCAGCATCGGCGGGAAAGACGCGAGCTGCACGGCCTTGTCGACATAGTCCTGGTCGGAGACCGCGTTCATCTGGTGCATGCCCAGGTGATGGTTCAGGCTGCCGGCCACGCGCGCGGCGAAGGTCTGGCCGGGTTGCGTCAGCAATGCGCACCCGGCCCACAGCGCGTCGCAGGCCGTGGTGTGCGCGTTGTAGGGGCTGGTATCGAGGAACAGGTCCACGATCTGGCAGCGCGCCAGGTGTTCGGCATGCGGCACGCGCAGGGCGAAGACCAGGCGCCGCGGATCCACGCCGGCGGCCTGTGCGGCGCGGCGCAGATGCTCGTCGGCGCCGCTGCCGGGCGGACCGGCAAGCAGCCACAGCACGGCTTCCGGCGCGGCCTTGAGGACTTTCATCCAGCGCGCAAAACTGCGCAAAGTATACTTCCACGTCAGGTTGAAGCAGGCGAACACCGGCACGTTTTCCGGCAACCCGTACTGCGATCGCGCGGGCACCTCGCCGAGCACGCGCGTGGTATCGGAAGGCTGGTAGCAGCGCGGCAGGAACGCGATCTTCTCGCTGTAGTGCGGGCGCTGTTCCGGCGGGATCAGGAAGCGGTCGGCGATCAGGTAATCGCACCACGGTGCGCCGAGCGTGCCGGGATAGGCGAGCCAGTTCACCTGCACCCGTGCCGGGCGCAAGGCGAACAGGTCCGGCCGCGAGCCCTCGCAGTAGCCGTCGAGGTCGATGAGGATGTCCGGGCGATCCTCGCGCAGCTTGAGCAGCATGCCGTCCAGCGCGCGCGAGGACAGGTCGCGGAACTCGCCGAACCCCGCCGCCAGCCGCTTGCGCAGCGGGCTGCCATCGTCGGCGCTCGTGGCGTAGCCGATCGTGTGCAGCACGCTGCCGCGCAGGCGTTCGATCAGTTCCACGACCAGCAGCGCCGTCGGATGCTGGCCGAATCCGGCGGAAACGAAGCCCACGCGCAGCGGCCCCTCGCGCCGGCCGAACGGGCGCGGACCGAGCCGTTGCCGCAGCGGCTCGATGGCTGCTTCTTGTTGCGCGGCGAAGGCACGTGCGCACGCCAGCTGCTGCGCCGGCGTGGTGTCTTCCACGAGCATGGAAAACGGCGTGATGCCGGGCGCGCCGGCCGCGATGCCGGCGAGCAGGCGCTGCGACAGCGCGGGCAACGCGCGCCAGTCGCACAGGCGCCGGTGCAGGAAGGCCAGTTGCGACAGCGCCGACCAGTGCTCCGGCACCAGTGCGAGGCAGGCCTGGTACGCCTGCACCGCTGCCGCAAACCGGCCTTCGTGCTCCTGTGCCAGGCCCAACTGGTACTGGAACTGCGGATTCGACGGCGCCAGGCGCACGGCTTCGCGCCAGGCCTCCAGCGCCCCCGGCTTGCGCGCCGCGTCGAGCACGTTGCCGAGCACGAAGTGCGTGTCGGCCCAGTGCGGGGCAAGCTGGACCGCGCGCTGGGCACTGGCTTCGGCGCGGTTGAGCTGGCGCACGGCAAGCAGCGCGGCGGCCTGGTTGACCCAGGCGCGCGCGTAGTCGGGACGCTGCGAGATCGCCTTGGCGAAGCACTCGGCGGCGCCGAAGTAATCGCCGCGCGCGTCGAGAAGGCTGCCGAGGTTGTTCAATGCCGCGGCATGGTGTGGCGACAGGTTCAGGGCATGGCGCAAGGCGCGCTCGGCCTCGCCGAATTCGCGCTGCGCCGTCAGCAGGCTGGCCAGATTGCACCAGTTCTCCACCGATTGCGGCGCCAGTTTCAGGGCCTGGTCCAGCGCGCGCCGCGAGGTGTCCAGATCGCCTTGCTGCAGGGCGCAGATGCCGGAAAGTCGCCACAGCTCGGCTTGCTCGGGATAACGGCGCAGCAGGATTTCGGCGCGTGCCCGCGCCGGACCGAGCTCGCCCTGCGACAGCAGTTCGATCAGTTCGGTCAAGCCCTGGCTCAGCGCTGGATCAAAACTCATTGGGCGCTCCGCAAAGCGGATGCGCATGTTGCCACAAACCAGCGGCCTACGCGGACAATGCCTGCATC
>JAFEFP010000240.1 GCA_018240545.1 Pseudomonadota bacterium
ATCGCGCCATCGACGTGCTGCGCGCGCATGGCGCGATCGCGGCTTGTGTCAATGCCGGTGGCGACTTGCGCGTGCTCGGCACGCGAGCCGAGCGCGTGCATGTGCGCGATGCGCAGGGCCGCATCCGGCCGGCGCTGGAACTCGCCGCTGGCGCGGTCGCGAGCAGCGCCAGCACCGATGCGGCGCCTTTCCATTTGGATGGCGTCGCCCGCAGGATCGTCGCAGGCGGACTGTGCGTATCCGTCGTCGCCGAACGTTGCGTCGTTGCCGATGCGCTGACCAAGGTCGCGCTTGCCGATGGCGCGCAAGCGCATGCGTGCCTGGAAAGATTCGGCGCGCAGGCGTGGATCCAGCTTGCGCCGGATGCTTGGCGTCGACTGGATCGGGCGGCATGAAACGCCGATCGCTGCCCGCATCGCGGCCACAGGCCAATCTGTCGCGCCGGCAGAAGTTCGCGATCTACGGCGTGTGTGCCGTGCTCTGGGCGAGCGGGGCGCTCTGGCTCGTCTGCCATTATTTCCTGCAACGCTCCGGACCCTTCGGGCCGACGCCGAATCCGGCCGAACGCTGGCTGATGGCGCTGCATGGCGCCAGCGCCTTCGCGGCCCTGTGGCTCGGCGGCTGGCTGTGGCGTGCGCACATCACGCCGTGGTGGCACAGGCACAAGCGCCGCAACAGCGGCAATGCGCTGATCGGATTCGGCACGGTGCTGATCGTGAGCGGCTGGCTTTTGTACTACGCGAACGACGATGCGTTGCGCCGCTACGCCGCGACAACGCATTGGCTGCTCGGTCTTGCATTCGCGGTGCCGTTGCTCGTGCATGGCGTGCGCAGTGCACGCCATCGTTCACGCCGGAACGAACTTCAGCAGCACGACCTCGCCGCCACCGTCGATGACCACGCGGTCGCCGCCCTGCGCCGGCCGCAGCAGGATCGACTCGCCGGTTTCGATCGGCGTCGCCGTCGCTGAATCCTTGACGGTCGCCGTGCCGGCAACGAGGTAGATGAACCAGTTTGCCGCATCCGGGAAGAACACCATCGGCCCGACCAGCGGGCGATGCAGGATTTCCGCGCGGCAAGAGGCGCGCCGCGTCATCACGTTGAAATCGCGCACGGGACCGGCGAGCAGCTTGCCGAAGCATTCGGCCTCGCCGACGAAGGAAGAAAATTGCAGTCGCCGTTCAAGGCGCACGGACTCGGCGCCGGCAAAACGCAATTCCATGCCGACGCCTTCAAGCAGGGCGATGTGGCGATCGCAGCCGGGAAATGCGGAAAACGCGCCGTCGCTTTCGATCTCGGCGATGCTCACGCGCCAGTCGAAGGTTGAACCCGCATTCACGCCGGATTCGGGGAACACGGCGAGTTCGGTGGTCCAGCCGCCGCCGTTCTTCCAGCGCATGCGCCGATAGCCGGATGGATGCAGGACGCGCGAGCGCATCAGGCAGCGCCGCCCAGGAGCGCGTGCAACTGCGCGGTGGATGCGGCCAGGCTTTCGCGCCAGTCGAAGCCGACGATGGGCTTGCCGGTGTGCGCGTCGTCGAAATCCTCGCGCTGTCCGGGCGCAAGCAGGTGCCGGTAGTCCACGGTGATCTCGGTGCCTGCGGGAAGGTCGGCCAGTGCGAAAACGAAACCCAAATGCCACAGTCCGCAGGGATCGAAGGAATGGTTGATGTAGCACTCGTCCGGCCATTCCGGAGTGATCGTGTAGCGATCCTCGAACCAGCGCACGGTCGCGGCCAGCAGTTGGCGCGCATCGGGCAGCGCTTCGATCTCGCGCCACTTGTATACTTTGCGGATGTCGTCCGGCGCGGTGATGAGCTTGCCGGCGGCCACGGCCTCATCCA
>JAFEFP010000241.1 GCA_018240545.1 Pseudomonadota bacterium
GAATCCGGCGACGCGGTCGCCCGTGCCCACACCCGCCGCGCGCAGCGCATGCGCCAACTTGCCGACCTCGTCGTGCAGCTCGGCGTAGGTGTACTCGCGCTGGTGGCCCCATTCGTTGCGCGCGATGAGCGCAACGCGATCATCCTTGAAGCGCAGCAGGTTTTGCGCGAAGTTCAGGCGCACGTTCGGGAACCAGGTCGCGCCCGGCATCCTGTCGCCGTCGACAAGCACGGGATCGAGCTCGCCCGTGGCGCGAATGCCGCAGAACTCCCACACCAGCTTCCAGAATCTTGCCGGCTGGCGGACCGAGAAATCGTACAGCGGTGCGTAGCGACGGATGTCCTCGTTGCCGGTCTGCTCGCGCACGAAGCGCATGAAGCGGTTGATATTGGCCGCCTCGACGCGTTCCTTTCCCGGTTCCCAGATCGGTTTGGCCACGTTCAACATCCGGATTCTTCCATGCCTGCGTGTGTGGTCTAGCTTAACGCCGTTTCCAGTTCCGGGACCAACTTGAAAAGGTCGCCGACGAGGCCGATGTCGGCGACCTCGAAGATCGGCGCTTCACCATCCTTGTTGATGGCGACGATGGTGCCCGCGTCCTTGATGCCGGTCAGATGCTGGATCGCGCCGGAAATGCCGATGGCCATGTACAACTCGGGCGCGATGATCTTGCCGGTCTGGCCGACTTGCAGGTCGCTGGGCACGTAGCCCGCATCCACCGCCGCGCGCGAGGCGCCGACCGCCGCGCCGAGCTTGTCGGCGAGCCTGTAGATGATCGCGAAATTCTCCTTCGAGCCGACGCCACGGCCGCCGGACACGACCCGGCGCGCACCTTGCAGGTCGGGGCGGTCGCTCTTGCCCTGCGCGAGTTCGACGAAGCGCGTGTGCGTGGGCAGCTCGACGGACAGGCTCAAGGCTTCGATCGGCGCCGCGCTGGCGCCATCGGCTGCTGCCGGATACGAGGCGGTGCGCACGGTGGCGACGAGAATCGCATCCGTCGGCGCCTGCACGGTGACGATGGCATTGCCGGCGTATACCGGGCGCTGGAACGTGTGCGCGTCGAGCGCCTTCATGATGTCCGAGACTTGCGCGACGCCGAGCAGGGCCGCCACGCGCGGGGCGAGGTCCTTGCCGAATGTGGTCGAAGGCGCGAGCACATGCGTGTAGCCACCCTTTGCAACGGCGGCGACCTGCGGCGCGAACACGGCCGCGAGCGCATGCGCGTTCGCAGCGTTCGTCACGGCAAGCACTTTCGATACGCCGTCGACCTTCGACGCGGCGGCGGCGACGGCATCCGGCGCATCGCTCAGCACCAGCACGTCGATGGCGTCGGCTTTGATTTCGCGCGCGCAGCTCACGCAGCGCGCGGTCGAGGCATTGAGCTTGCCGTGGAGGTGTTCGGCGATGATGAGGATTTTGGACATGTGATCAGGTTCCTGTTTCTCGTCATTCCGGCATGGGGTGCCGGAATCTAGGTGCCATGGATGGCGTCCTTGCGGTCTGGATGCCGGCAATCCATGCCGGCATGACGGAATTCTTGGTTACAACAAACCCTTGGTCTTCAACGCCGCGACCAGTTCCGCCGCGTCCTTCACCATCACGCCACGGCCGCGCTTGGCCGGCGGGGCGTAGTTCGTCGTTTTCAGATGATCGCCGGATGCGACGCCGAGCGACGCAAATTCGATCGTCTCCAGCGGCTTGGACTTGGCCTTCATGATGTCCGGCAGCTTGATGAAGCGCGGCTCGTTCAGGCGCAGGTCGGTGGTGATCACGGCGGGCA
>JAFEFP010000242.1 GCA_018240545.1 Pseudomonadota bacterium
ACCATCGCGGTGAAGCAGTTGGGATCCAGGTCCGGCGCGTTCTGCTGCGCGATCAACGAATTCGTGTTGGCCGGATTGCCGACCACCAGCACCTTGACGCTGCGCTTGGCATGCGCATTCAGTGCCTTGCCCTGCGGCGAGAAGATCGCGCCGTTCGCTTCGAGCAGGTCCTTGCGCTCCATGCCGGCACCGCGCGGACGCGCGCCGACGAGCAGGGCGTAATCGACGTCCTTGGCGGCGGCGTTGACGTCGTCGGTGCAGACGATGCCGGCGAGCAGCGGGAACGCGCAATCGTTCAATTCCATCGCCACGCCGTTCAAGGCCGGCAGCGCGGGCGTGATTTCGAGCAGGTGCAGGATCACCGGTTGATCCTTGCCGAGCATGTCGCCGGAGGCGATGCGGAACAACAAGGCGTAGCCGATCTGGCCGGCAGCGCCGGTGACGAGAACGCGGACGGGGGCTTTCATCGGAATACTCCTTTATTTCAATTCGGCAAAAAACTCGGCGATGCGCTTCAGGCCTTCGGTCACTTCGGCCGGCTTGCAGGTGTACGAGATGCGAAGCGCGCGCGGCTCGCCGAACGCCGAGCCCGGCACGCAGGCCACGCCCTTGGCATCGAGCAGCGCGGCGCAGAAATCCACGTCGTTGGCGATTTTCTTGCCATCATGCGACTTGCCGAATGCGCAGGAAATGTCCGGGAACACGTAGAATGCGCCCTGCGGACGCGGGCATTTCACGCCCGGAATCGACAGCAACGCGCCCATCACCTCGTCGCGGCGCACGGAAAAATCCTTGCACTTGGCGGCGGGAATGTCCTGCGGGCCCGACAGCGCCGCCACGCCGGCAGCGGTGACGACTTCGGGCAGGTTGGTGATGTGATTGGAATTGAGCGTGACCAGCGCGGTCGCGAGTTTTTCCGGCGCGGCGACGAAACCCACGCGCCAGCCCGGCATGCCGTAGGTCTTGGACAGCGAATCCATGACCGCGGTGCGATCGCGCAATTCGGGTTTGACGTGCAGGAAGTTGTGGTAGCCCACGCCGTCGAACACCATGCGGTTGTAGATGTCGTCGCTGATGATCCAGGTGTCCGGATGCTTCACCAGCACATCAGCCAGCGCCGCAATTTCATCGCGCGTGTAGACCATGCCGGTCGGGTTCGACGGATTGTTGAACAGGAACACCTTGGGCTTGCTCGCCAGCGCCTTGTCCAGCTGGGCCGGCGTGAGCTTGTAGTTCTGCTCCGGCGGACAGGGCAACAAGGTAATCCTGGCGCCGAGGATTTCGGCGATGTCGACGTAGCTTGTCCAGTATGGCGTCGGGAAAACGATCTCGTCGCCCGGATCGAGCAGCGCCTCGCACAGGTTGTAGAGTACCTGCTTGGCGCCGATGCCGGTGGCCAGGTTCGCGCGCGTGAAACCGGAGAATCCACTTTCCTTCAGGTGACCGAGGAAGGCGTCGAGCAGGTCGTCGCGGCCGCGATTGGACCCGTAGGCACCGGTGTCGGTCTTGAGCGCCGCGCGCACGGCCTCGTAGACGCGTTCGCCGGGCAGGAAATTCGGCACGCCGATGGAGAAATTGACGATGCTGCGCCCTTCCGCCTTGAGTTTTTTCGCCTTGTCGGCGATCACCATGATGGCGCTGGGTTTGGCGCGGCTCATGCGTTGGGCAAGCGCGGGCATCGGCATTCCTCGAAACAGCGGGGTCAACGCGAAATTTTAGCACAGCGCACACCGGAACCCTTGTACCGGATTTGCTATGCTCGCGGCGCGCCGGGG
>JAFEFP010000243.1 GCA_018240545.1 Pseudomonadota bacterium
GCCGCGGCAGTGAGCAGAAAATCGAGCACACCTTGTTCGTTCGCGCCGGGAATGAAGCGATGGTAGTAGTGCAGCACGGCCGGAATGATGCCGGCGGCGCCATTGGTCGGCGCGGTGACGACGCGGCCGCCGGCGGCGTTTTCCTCGTTCACCGCGAGCGCGTACAGGTTCACCCAGTCCAGGATCGTCAGCGGATCCTTGAGCGCAGCCTCGGGCCGATCCTTCAGTTCGTGGCACATCGCCGGCGCGCGCCGCTGCACGTGCAGGCCGCCGGGCAGGGTGCCGGACTCGCGCATACCACGCGCGACGCAATCCTGCATGGCCTTCCAGATGGCTAGAAGTCCTGAACGGATTTCGGCTTCACCGCGCCAGGCCTTCTCGTTCTCGAACATCACCTGCGCGATGGACTTGCCGGATTCCTCGCAGATCTTCAGCAATTCGTCGCCGCTGCTGAACGGATGCGGCAGCGCCGTGGTGTCGGCGACGATGCGGTTCTCCGCGGCCTCATCGGGATTGACCACAAAACCGCCGCCGACCGAATAGTAGTCGCGCGTGGCCAGCACCTCACCGTTTGCATCGAACGCGGTGAAGCGCATACCGTTGCTGTGGAACGGCAGCTTGGTGCGCTTGTTGAAGACGAGGTCGGTCTTCTCGTCGAATGCCGCTTCGTGCTTGCCGAGCAGGTTGATCTTCTTCGTCGAACGGATGCGTTCCAGCCGCGCTGGAATCGAATCCGGGTCGATTTTGTCGGGCCATTCACCCTCGAAACCGCACAGTACGGCCTTGTCCGTGCCGTGGCCGCGCCCGGTGTGCGCGAGCGATCCGAACAGTTCCGCGCGTACTCGCGCGACGCGCGAGAGGGCGCCGGTTTCGTCGAGCCAGCGCGTGGCGAAACGCGCCGCCGCGCGCATCGGACCGACGGTATGCGAAGACGACGGCCCGATGCCGATCTTGAACAAATCAAAAGTACTGACGGCCATGCGAAACCTCTGAACAAGCTGCTGCGCTCGGCATATCTTGCGCCGGCGGTGCTCGGAATGCTCATGTACTGACGTGTACACTCCGCTTCCTCCGCTCCGGCGTCGCACGATCTGCCGTCGCTCGCGACGCTTCTTCAGAGGTTCCGTCTTTCGATTTTACGCCATGCGATTGACCCTCTACCAACGCGACGACTGCCGACTGTGCGATCTGGCGCTGGATGTGCTCGCGCAGGCGCGCGTGCCGGAATTTTCCAGCATCTTCATCGATGACGACGCGGGCCTGGAAACGCGCTACGGTGAGCGCGTGCCGGTGTTGCGCGACGACGACTCCGGCTGCGAGTTGAATTGGCCGTTCGATGCCGCGGCGGTGCGCGCGTGGCTGCGTGAATAACGCTGCCAGCCGCGACGAAGAAGCTACTTCGGCGTCAGCACCAGGTGGGCGTGCACCGCGATCTGCTTGCCGATATCCACCCAATCATCGCTGCTGCCCAGGCCCCAGTCGAGGCGGTTCAGGCTGGTGTTGACGTCCAGCGTGGTCGCGCCGCCGGTGGCCGCGAACTTCACTTTCAGCGAGACGGGCTTGTTTTGGCCGCGCAGGGTCAGCGTGCCGCTCGCCACCACGTCGCCGTCGGCGCCGCGGTCGAAGCCGATGGTTACGAAGTGCGCCTGCGGGAATTTCGCGGTGTCGAAAAAGTCGCTCGTGGACAGGGTCTGGTCGCGCTCGCCGCTGCCGGTGTCGACGCTGGCCAGGTCCACCGTCACGTCGAAGCTGGCCTTCGCCAGGTCATTCT
>JAFEFP010000244.1 GCA_018240545.1 Pseudomonadota bacterium
GCCAGATCGGCGATTCCATCAAGACCGGACTTGGTGATGGCTCACTCAAGGAAAAGGCACAGGCGATTTCCGACGCGATAGTCGGCATCGGCAAGGCAGCCATCGGCGCGGCGCAGTTCCTGTCCGAGCATGCCGGTGCGATCAAGACCGTTGCGGAAGCCTACGCGCTATTCAAGGCATCGCAACTCGTGCTCGATCTCGCGCAAATGGCGAACGGGCTGCGGGCAAGCACCGCTGCGGCGCTGGAAAACGCAGCCGCCGCCCAAGCCGATGCGGCCGCCCAGGCGCGACTCACGGCTGCAATGGAGGCTGCGACGGTTGCGGCCGGTGCGCAGGCATCGGCAGTCGGCGCGTCCGAAGTCGCTCTGAGTGCCGCATCCAAGGGCGGAATCCTGCAGGCGCTCGCGTCATTCGGCAGCCTGCGCGGCGCGCTGAATGGCATCGGCACGGCCATCACCGGCCTTGTGGGTGGTCCGATTGTTGCCCTGGTCGCATCCATCGGGTTCGTGGCCGTCGAAGCCGTCAAGCTCGTATCGAATCTCAAAGACTGGCACGACATCACCGAAAAACTGGCTGCGCAGCAAAAGGAACTCGCCGCCGCGCAGGATGTTCTCGTCGAAAAGGCCAAGCAAGTTGCCGCGCAGACCAAGGCCTCCGCGGATGTGCAGATTGCATCTGCGCAACAGCTTTCGGCCATGTCCAAGCGTCAGAGTGAGGATTATGTCGAGCAACTGCAAAACGCCGTTCGTTACTACACGGCGATGCGAGTGCAGGCGCAGGCATCTGGCGATTCGGCTGGCGTGCAAATGGCGACAGCGCATCTGCGCGATCTGGTAGTCGCGCTTGGCGATGCCAAGGAAAGCTCCGAGAAGGCAACCGAATCGCTCGGCAAAATCAGCGATCGCGCCGCTGCGGTTGCGGACCGATTCGATGCGCTGAGAACAAAAGGAGAATCCGCCGCAACATCTGTTGCCGGTGCGTTTTCCAATATCGAAATCGCCACGCCGAAGGGTTTGCAGGACGTTCTCGACATCGTTGCGCAGGTTTCGATTCGCTCGGCGGATGCCAAGACGGCAGTCCAGACAGAACTGGCCGGCGCGTTGCAAAAGCTCAACGAACAAGACCTGGCGGATTTTCAGAGAAACATAAATGATCGATTGAAAGAGGCGAAAGGCAATGCGCAAGACCTGAGCACGGCGCTAAGCGCATCGCTCGAAGCATCGCTGTTGAAGCTCGGCATCAGCGCACAGCAGGCTGGAATCCAGATCAGCGAGGCCGATCAAAAGATCGTGACCTCGTTCAAATCGATTGCCGAAAATGCGAAAGCTACAGGCGAGCAGGTACAACTTGCGTTCGCCAATGCGCTGAGCAAGTTAGAGACGACAGGCGCAGTCGACGCGCTCAAGCGAAGCCTGCAGGAAGCGTTCGACTCCGGAAGAATTTCGGCTGCGCAATTCGAGTCGGGCATGGACGCCGCAGGCCGCAAGCTCGCGGACGTGCAGGTTGCCGCTGCCCAGGCGAGTTCAAACCTCGACGGTATGGGCGTCGCCGGCCAGACGGCAGCGCAGCGCATTTCGAGTTCGCTGCAGGATACGCGCGATCGGCTCGTCGTCCAGGCGAGTCAGATTGTGGCGGCGATCGCTGCCGGCCTGCAGCACGGCGACGATGTCGCCGCGTTACGCGCCCAATATCGGGCACTCGATGCGCAGATTCAAGCGCTCAATGACGACATCAACAAGCTGCCGGCCGGATTCGACGCGGCGGGA
>JAFEFP010000245.1 GCA_018240545.1 Pseudomonadota bacterium
TACGATTCCGATGGGCAGAGGCGACCGCAAGACACGCAAGGGCAAGATCGCGATCCGCAGTTATGGCAACGCGCGCCCGCGCAAGCCGGCGGCAAGCGCTGGTGGCGCCGTGAAGAAGGCCGCGCCGGCCAAGGCCGCGGTCAAGAAGGTCGCCCCGGCCGCGAAGAAGGCAGCGCCGAAAAAGCCGGCTTGAGCCATCGCGCCGCGGTTGCCGAAGGCCCGCCCAGCGCGGGCCTTTGCGCTTCAGAGGTCCGCGCCGCCGCAGACGACACGCCGCGCCAGATCGCCGCCGATCCAGTAACTGAGTTCCGCGGGATGCTCGATGTTCCAGATCACGAAGTCGGCGCGCCGGCCGGCTTCGAGCGTGCCGCGGTCGGCGAGTCCCAACGCGCGCGCGGCATTGGCCGTCGCGCCGCGCAGCGCTTCTTCCGGGGTCATGCGGAACACGGTGCAGGCCATGTTCATCGACAGCCGCAGTGACAGCACGGGTGATGTGCCCGGATTGACGTCGCTCGCTACGGCCAGCGGCACGCCATGTTCGCGGAATTGCGCGAGTGGCGGAAGTTGTTTTTCGCGCAAAACGTAAAACGCTGTGGGCAGCAACACGGCGATGGTGCCTGCGGCGGCCATGGCGCGCACGCCTTCCTCGTTCGTGTATTCCAGATGATCGGCCGAAAGCGCGCCGAATTGCGCGGCCAACGCCGCGCCACCCAGATCCGACAACTGGTCGGCATGCAGCTTCACGCGCAAGCCCAGTGCGCACGCCTGCTCAAACACGCGCCGCACCTCGGATGGCGTGAAGGCGATGCCTTCGCAGAACGCATCCACCGCGTCGGCCAGTCCCGCGTGCGCGATCGCGGGCAGCATGCGCACGCAGACTTCGTCGACGAAATCGGCCTGGCGTCCGGCGAATTCCGGCGGCACCGCGTGCGCGCCGAGGAACGTGGTGCGCACGTCGATGCGAAGTTCTGCGCCGATGCGCCGCGCGACACGCAGCATTTTCGTCTCCGATTCGAGATCGAGGCCATAGCCGGACTTGATCTCGAGCGTGGTCACGCCATCGCGCACGAGTGTCTGCGCCCGGGACAGGGATTGCGCGAGCAGTTCGTCTTCGCTTGCGGCGCGCGTTTTCGTCACCGTCGAGACGATGCCGCCGCCGCGGCGGGCGATTTCCTCGTAGCTTGCGCCTTGCAGGCGCAGTTCGAATTCCTCGGCGCGGTTGCCGGCAAAGACCAGATGCGTGTGGCAGTCGATGAGCCCGGGCGTGATCCAGGCGTTGCCGGCCGATTCGACGTACGCGGCCAAATCCGCTGGCTTGCCCGGCAGAGCCGCTTGCGGGCCGGCGAATGCGATCTTGCCATCCTTCCAGCCGAGCGCGGCGCGCTCGACGGCGCCGTAAGCCGCGCCGTTGTCCGCCATCGTGGCGAGGCGGCAGTCGAGCAAGAGGTGATCCCAGCGCATGCTTGGCTCCGATGACAATTCATGCGGCGCCCGCTACGCTGCGCGGCATGACGAAGCGCTATTTTGCCGATTTTGCCTGGCTGCCGCACGGCTGGTGTCCGGATACGGGTTGGATGGTCGAGGCCGGATCTTTCGGCGCAGTCGAGGCCGACGCCAATCGTGAGGGCGCCGAGCGCCTCGGGCGCTTCGCGCTGCCGGGCATGCCGAACCTGCATTCGCACGCGTTCCAGCGTGCAATGGCGGGTCTTGCCGAGCGCCAGACAAACCCGCG
>JAFEFP010000246.1 GCA_018240545.1 Pseudomonadota bacterium
TGCCATGGATGGCATCCCTGCGGTCTGGATGCCGGCAATCCATGCCGGCATGACGAGCAACGAAATTGCGAAAGGATCGACAATCCGTAATTCCTTGGTGCAATCGGACCGAATCAGTAGACTAGAATCCAGACAAACCTTTCAACCCGAAAAGCGGAGACCTGTTCCAATGACCCAACTCGTACGCGCCGGACTCATTCAGATGGCGCAACCCGCAGGTGCCGAGGAGATGACTCCGCAAGCCATTCGCGACGCGATGGTCGCCGCGCACCTCAAGCTCATCGACGCAGCCGCGGCCAAGGGCGTGCAAGTGCTGTGCATGCAGGAGCTTTTTTACGGCCCGTACTTCTGCCCGAGCCAGGACAGCAAGTGGTACTCGATCACCGAGGCCGTGCCTGACGGCCCGACCACGCGCCTGATGCAGGAATACGCGAAGAAGCACGGCATGGTCATCGTGGTGCCGCTGTACGAGCAGGAAATGCGCGGCGTGTACTACAACACCGCGGCCGTCATCGACGCCGACGGCAAGTACCTCGGCAAATACCGCAAGACGCATATTCCGCAGGTCAAGGGATTCTGGGAGAAGTTCTTCTTCCGTCCTGGCAACCTCGGCTATCCGGTCTTCGACACCGCGGTCGGCAAGGTCGGCGTGTACATCTGCTACGACCGGCATTTCCCCGAAGGCGCGCGCGCGCTGGGCCTGAATGGCGCCGAGATCGTGTTCAATCCCTCGGCCACTGTCGCCGGCCTGTCCGAATACCTGTGGCAACTGGAGCAGCCCGCGCATGCGGCGGCGAACGGCTATTTCGTCGGTGCGATCAACCGCGTCGGCGAAGAAAAACCCTGGGGCATCGGCAAGTTCTACGGCCAGAGCTACTTCGCCAATCCGAAGGGCCAGATCATCGCCAAGGCCAGCCGTGACGACGATGAGTTGCTGATCCACGACCTGGACCTGGAAGAAATCACGCAGATCCGCGACCTGTGGCAGTTCTACCGCGACCGCCGGCCGGATGCCTACGGCGATCTGGTACGGCCCTGAGCGAGCACGCCATCATTGGGGAAGGATGTTCATGAGTCCAAAGCGCGACGTGACCGGCAAACGGCTGCCCGCCGGGCAGTACGAGAAGAACTTTGCCGACATCAAGCCACCGCTGAATCCGCATCAGGCAGTGGTCGAATCCGATCGCTGCTATTTTTGCCATGACGCGCCGTGCACGCAGGCGTGCCCGACGCACATCGACATCCCGAGCTTCATCTACAAGATCCGCAGCGGCAACCTCACCGGTTCGGCGCGCGACATCCTTGTGGAGAACATTTTCGGCTGCACTTGCGCACGCGTGTGTCCGGTCGAGGACCTGTGCGAAGGCGCCTGCGTGCGCAATACCGCCGAGGACAAACCGGTTGCCATCGGTTTGTTGCAGCGCCATGCCACCGACGCCCTGCTGGCGAGTGGCCAGCGGCTGTTTGCGCGCGCGCCGGCCAGCGGCAAGCGCGTCGCCGTCGTCGGTGGTGGTCCGGCAGGACTGGCGTGTGCGCATCGATTGGCCATGCTTGGCCACGACGTTGCGGTGTTCGAGGCGCGAGCGAAACTCGGCGGCCTCAACGAGTACGGCATCGCCGCGTACAAGGTCAAGGACGAAATCGCCCAGCGCGAAGTGGAATGGCTGCTGTCGATCGGCGGCATCACCACGCACCTCGGCCAGCGCGTGGG
>JAFEFP010000247.1 GCA_018240545.1 Pseudomonadota bacterium
CGAAGCGGCACGTCATTCCCGGAAGTTGCAACGCGGCGCGCTCAAGGACAACCGGTTTCGCATCGTTTTGCGCGAGGTCGAAGGCGACCAAGAGGCCGCCGCAAGGACCGTCGAATCGATACGCACGCACGGTGTTCCCAACTATTTCGGCGCGCAACGCTTCGGTCGCGAGGCAGGCAATGTCGTGAAAGCCCTGGCGATGTTTGCGGGCAAACGCGTGCAGCGCCACGAGCGTTCGCTGTTGCTGTCTGCCGCGCGCTCGCACCTGTTCAATGCCGTGCTGGCCGCGCGGGTGGAACAGGGCAACTGGAACCGGCCGCTCGACGGCGAGGTGTGGATGCTCGACGGCTCACACAGCATCTTCGGCCCGGAGCCGCTGACGACGGAGCTACGCGCGCGTCACGCTGGCGGCGATATCGCACCGACCGGACCGATGTGGGGCGCGGGTGAGTTGCGTACGCGTGAAATGGTGGCGGAACTGGAAAATTCCGCCGCCGCGCGGTATCCGGAACTTGCCGCTGGACTCGCCGCGGCCGGTTTGCGCCAGGAACGACGCAGCCTGGTCCTGCATCCGCGCGAGCTGGAATTGCGCTGGCTTGCGGATGCCGGCGCCGAGTTGAGTTTTTGCCTGAACTCTGGCGCGTATGCAACTGTTTTATTAAGGGAAATAGTTGACTATTCAGGCCGCGCCTAGACACGCTTCAGAAGCACCACGGTCGCCCCGGTTCCGCCTTCTGCCGGCTTGGCCGAAGCGAAGGCGATCACATCCGCGCGCCGCCGCAGCATGCCGTCGACGAGGCGCTTGAGCACCGGCCCCCCGGCGCGCGAGCGCAGGCCCTTGCCGTGGATCAGCTTCACGCACAGCCGTCCGTCGCGGCGTGATTCGTCGAGAAATTGCTTGATTGCCTCGCGCGCCACGACCGCCGTCATCTGGTGCAGGTCGATTTCGTCGGCAATGGAAAACTGCCCGCGCTTGAGCTGGCGCAGCAGGCGCGGTGCGTGGCCGTCCTTGAGAAAACCCAGTTCCTCGCCGACCTCGATGGCGGCAGGGTCGATGGCACTGGCCAGGAGCTCGGCCGCGACGTTCGCCTCGTCGCGTCGCGATTGCACGGGCTCGGGCGCCGGCTTTGGCGCCGCGCTTGCGGGTTCGCGAGCATGCAGGCGCCGCACCGGCCCGACCGCCTGAGCAAACAGGCGCTGGTCGTCTTCGCTGAGGGTTGTGGCGCGATGCTTGGACATGCATTTCAGATTAGCAGAGCCGCGTGCCAGTCCATCCGTTACAATGACAGGATGACGTCATCCCGGCATGGATTGCCGGGAACCAGACTGCATGGATGCCCACGTTGCGACAACGCGTGAGCCTGCCTTCCCCGGCTTCTGGATTCCGGCATTCCCTGCCGGAAAGACGAAAATTGAAGACAAGCAGGTCGGCATGAGAGTTTTGGTCAGCAACGACGATGGCGTCGACGCGCCGGGCATCCAGATCCTGGCGCAGCGGTTGTCCATCGTCGGCGAGGTCACCGTGGTCGCGCCCGATCGCGATCGTTCCGGCGCCAGCAATTCGCTCACGCTCGATCAGCCGATCCGGGTGAAAAAGCTCGACGAGCGCCGTTACCGCGTCAACGGCACGCCGACCGATTGCGTGCACCTGGCGCTGTCCGGCTTGCTCGATCACGAACCCGACATCGTCGTGTCGGGCATCAAC
>JAFEFP010000248.1 GCA_018240545.1 Pseudomonadota bacterium
GATCCAGTATTCCAGCGCGCAGGACGCGCTGCAGGGCGGCGACCTGGGTTGGCGCCGCTACGACGAAGTCCCGGAAGCGTTCGCGAACCTGGTCGAAGGCATGAAACCGGGCGAGGTGTCGCAACCGCTGCGCGGCCCGAGCGGCTTCCACATCGTCAAGGTGGTGGACAAGCGCGCCGAGGGCAAGCAGGTCGTCACCGAATACCACGCGCGCCACATCGTCATCAAGGTCGGTGAGCTGACCAGCGACGCCGAGGCGAAAAAGACGATCGAGGACATCCGCCGCCGCATCGTCGACGGCCATGAAGACTTCGCCGCGCTGGCGAAGAAGGATTCGCAGGACCAGAACACCGCCAGTGCCGGTGGCGACATGGGCTGGTTCCCGATCGACCAGTACGGCCCGGCGGTCGCGGCCCAGCTCGCGACGCTCAAGAACGGGGAAATCTCGCAGCCGTTCCAGACCGACCTCGGCTGGCACATCATGCAACTCGAAGGCACGCGCGAACAGGATCGCACGCAGGAGATGAAGCGCGAACAGGCGCGCGACGTGATCCGCAACCGCAAGGCCGAACAGGCCTACGAGGATTTCCTGCGCCAGTTGCGTTCCGAGGCGTTCGTCGAAATCCGCCTGCCGGGCGCGCAGTCCAAGCCGGAAGCCGAAAAGCCGGCGTCCTGATCGTCGCCGTGAACGACCGGCCCTTCCTGCCTCGTCTGGCAATCACGCTCGGCGAACCCGCGGGAGTCGGTCCCGAACTCGTCGCCGCGCTCGCGGCGACGGATATCGCCGCCGACCTGATCGCCGTCGGCGATAAGGATTCGCTCCTGCTCGCCACGCAAACGCGTGGCATCGCGCTTGCGCTCGAAGCCGACGACGGCCAATGGCGCCGCGAACGCGCGCCGAACTCACTGCGCTACGTGCATATTCCAGCGCCAGCGCCGGTCGTGCCCGGCAAGCTCGACATGCGCAACGCGCCGTACGTGATCGCAATGCTGGCGCGCGCCGCAGACGGCTGTCTCGAAGGCGAATTCGATGCCTTGGTCACCGCGCCGGTGCAGAAGAGCATCGTCAACGACGCCGGTATCGCCTTCACCGGACACACCGAATTTTTCGCCGAACGCGCCAAATGCGATGTGGCGATGTTGTTGGCCGCTCCAGGCTTGCGCATCGCCCTGGCGACCACGCATCTGCCGTTGGCGGAAGTGCCGGATGCGATCACGGCCGCCGGACTCGTGCGCATCCTGCGCATCGTCCACAACGATTTGCGTCACCGTTTCCGCATCGACAATCCGCGCATCGCCGTGCTCGGATTGAATCCGCATGCCGGCGAAAGCGGACACCTGGGCCGCGAGGAAATCGACGTGATCGCGCCGACGCTGGCCGCCCTGCGCGCCGACGGCATGCAACTGGAAGGTCCGCTGTCCGCGGATACGGCCTTCGTGCCGGCACTGCGCGAACGCTTCGACGCGTACCTGGCCATGTACCACGACCAAGGCCTGCCCGTGCTCAAGGCGCTGGGCTTCGGCGATTCGGTCAACGTCACGCTCGGCCTGCCGTTCGTGCGCACCTCGGTCGATCACGGCACGGCGCTGGATCTCGCCGGCACCGGCAAGGCCGATCCGTCGAGCCTGATTG
>JAFEFP010000249.1 GCA_018240545.1 Pseudomonadota bacterium
GCGGAATGAGCGGGCCGTACCCGTTCCAGAACGCATCAAGAAGCAATGGATACCAAAGGCAAGGGGAGCATTGCCGGGCCCGTCGTCAGGCATGCGGCGAGGAAACTGGCGACGAGATCGCGTTCATCGCCAAGGCACTGGGAACGATCGCGCGCGCGGCATGACGCCGCTCGCGCGCGCAACCGGCATCGGACGGGAAAGCCTCTGCAAATCGCTGTCCGGCGAATCCAACCCGAGCTTCGTCACGATCATGAAAGTCGTCAAGGCACTGGGGTTGAAACTTTCGGCGGAGATTGCGTGATTTTGTAGGGCGGGATGTGCTTCGCTTCTCCCGCTCTATCGGGCTACGTCGGCTTATTCCTTGGCTGAACGGAATTGATCAAAGAACGCGTGATCGATTTCGAAGATTTGCTTTGGTTTCACACCAAGTTTCGCTTCTTCGAATAGCTCGACTAGGCGTTCGCCATCGATCAGTTCAATCGGCGGAACGCCGTCGCGGGCAGCTTCTGCTTCGGCGTCGGAAGTAAAGCGGCCGGTTGTGATGAAGACGCCCTTTTCGGCACGACCGAGAAAGGCATTTCGAAATTCGCCGACCGCGGGTCGTGAAACCACTTCTTTGTGCTTCTTGGCCTGAAATGCCACTTTTAGACTGACGAATGAACTCAAGCGCAATACGCCGTAGCCATCGATTCCGCCATCGCGCGATTGCTGAGTTACTTCGACATCCTCGAATCCATGCTCACGCAGCAGGCGTTCGCAGATCAGTTCGAAACCACGCGCAGACAAACCCTTGAGTACCCCAAGCAGGTCCTGTTCCTGCTGTTCAGCCGGATGTGGTGCATCCGGTGCCGTATTCTCGGCCTCGACTGATTGGGGAAGAGACTTGCTCAGCTGATGGCGATGAACGAAAACAGCACGCGCTGAATCCAAGTCGAGGTGAGTTTGCCATCCCAAAGGCGTCAGCTTCCACACGCCACGCGTGGTGTCATCAATGAGGCCCTGCCAGACGAGATATTGCCGCGCCCATTGCACTTGGTTGTGGAAACGGTTCGCGCCAGATTTCAAGGTCGAGTTGATTACGTCGTCACCCAGCTTCAGCTCGCGAGCTATCCAGGTCGAAACTTCTTTGGGTCTGGCAGATCCACCGACGGCGCGCAGACAATCAAGCAGTGGTCCCATCCAGCGGACGAATTCAGGAGATCCTTTCGCTTGTTTCGCCAAGACACGTTCCCCTTGCCCAATAGTGCTGGCGAAGCTTACTCCCCCAACGTCAACAACGACGCATTACCGCCCGCTGCCGTCGTATTGATCGTCAACGTGCGTTCGGTCACGAAGCGCAGCAGGTAGTGCGGGCCGCCGGCCTTGGGGCCGGTGCCGGAGAGGCCTTCGCCGCCGAACGGTTGCACGCCGACGACGGCGCCGATCTGGTTGCGGTTGACGTAGCAGTTGCCGACCTTGGCGCGTTGTGAAATATGCGCGATGGTCGAGTCGATGCGGCTGTGGATGCCGAGCGTCAGGCCGAAGCCGGTCGCGTTGATCGCGTCGATCACCTGGTCGAGTTCGCTCGCCTTCCAGCGGATCACGTGCAGGATCGGGCCGAACACTTCGTGGGTGAGTTGCGACAGCGACTTC
>JAFEFP010000024.1 GCA_018240545.1 Pseudomonadota bacterium
ACTGGACCAACCCCTGGAGTAGCGGTCGCCTCCGAGCCGCCGCCGCCGACCGATCCGCGCTATGCGGAAGGGGCAAACACGAATTCATCGACCGCGATTCCGCCCACGTCCGCGCCGCCGGGGAATGTTCCGTCCGCGCCCGCCCAGCAAGCTGGCCCGTCGCCAACCACCGCACCACCGGCGCAAGTCGCGCGCGCCAGTGAACCAACCAGGGTATCCGCCCCGCCCAGGCCGCATGTGCCGACGATTGCGATACTGGCCGGCGGCGACGACGCGATTTCCCTGCCGGCCGAGGAAGCGATCGAACACACCTTGCAACGGCATGGCTACCGCATTGTCGACCAGGATTCGCTGCCGCGCGTGGATCGTTACATGGACGGCCAACACCCGCGTTTTGCCGAGGCCGTGCTCGCGTTGCGCGGCCATGCCGACGCGGTGGTGTTCGTGCATGCGCGCAAGGTCGGTGCGCAGGAAATGAGCTATTACGGCCAGAGCTCGACCCTGTATACGGCGCAACTGGCCGTCCGCGCCTTCTCGATCGAACAGAACCGACCGCTCGGACCGCCGTGGAGCGAGCAGGTGAACTTCACCAGCCTGAACGCCAGCGAGAAGGCCAAGGAAGCGGTCGAGCCCATGCTCGAGCGCGTCAACGAGCGACTCGTGGATTACCGGCCCAGGGGACGGCGCGAATAGGCCGGCGACTTAGGGCAACTCGCGCGGCGCGTTCGCGCGCCCCAGCAGCTTCTGCGCGTAGCGGTGCCCCGCGTCGATCGCGCGCTCGTACGCCTTCCAGTCGAGCAGTTCGACATCGCTCAGCGGCGGCGTGAGCAGCAAGCTCGTATGCGCACGCCGCTCCAGGCTTGCGGCCTCCGCGTTCACCATGCCCGAGCGCAACAGGATGCTCAGGATTCCGGGCCGCTGATGGCGATGGAACCAGCGCTGCCAGAGCAGCTTCCACCATGGCGGCAGCGCGAATTCCTCGACTTCGGCGTGCAGCACATCGTCGGCGCCGATATCGACCGCGATGATTTCGGCGACGCCTTGCGCGCGCATCGCATCAACCGGCAGGTTGTCCATTACCGCACCGTCGACGTACACCTCGCCACGGTGGAACACCGGCGGCAGCACGCCGGGAATCGCGCAGCTCGCGCGCAGCCAGAACCACAGCGGGCCGGCGCGATGCGTTTCCGCGCGACCGGCGGTGAGGTTGGAGGTGATGCAGTAGTACGGCAATGCCAGGTCAGTGATATCGCGCGCGCCGAACGCCTCGCGCAACAGGCGCGAAACGCGCCGGCCGGCGACGAGCGCGATGAACGGCAGGGTGTAGTCGCTCAACGGCTTGCCGCGCACGAAGGCGCGGTAGTAGTTGTCGAACATTTCCTCGTTCGACCAATCCGCGGCGACGCCCGCGCCGATGATCGCGCCGATCGAGGTGCCGCCGACGCAATCGATCTGCACCCCGGCCTCGCGCAACGCGCGCACCACGCCGATGTGGGCGAAACCGCGCGCACCGCCGCCGGAAAGCACCAGACCGATGCTGCGCCCGGTGAGCAGGCGCGCCACGCGCTCGACATCCGTCGCGGCGCGCACGTGGTGGTGGGCCACCCCCGGCACCGCCCTGAGCCAACGCGCCGCCGCGCCCGGCAGGATTGCGCCAGCGCCGTGCAGCAACACCAGGTGCCGCGGCCGATGCAGCGCGCGCTCGGCGTCGATGCAGGATTTCTCCGGCCAGACGCTGGCGTCATCGCGCGCATTCGCCACAAGCAGGATGCAATCGGACTGGCGCACGCACAACTCGCGCCAGTCGTGGTCGTCGCCGTCGCCCAGATACAGCACGTGTCGCACGCGTGCCTCCAGCGCGCTGAACCAGGTGCTGGTCTGGCCGCGCGCGGCTACTTCATCCACGAGCTCGCATTCGCCGTAGCGGCACAGCGCTTCGCGCAGCTGCCCGGCGAATGTGCGCGTGGCCACATCCGCGTCGTGGGCGAGCACCGCAAACGTGCGCGGCGCGGACAGGCTGGCGCCGTCGCGTCGCGCGATCAGGCGCTTGACCGCGAGCCGTGCGGTCACCAGCATGGCCTGTGGATGCCGCGCCACGAGTCTCTCGAATCCCCTGCGCGACAGGCGCAACAGTTCCGAATCGCGCAGGGCGCGCACCGTGGCCGAGCGCGGCTGGTCAACGATCAGACCGAGCTCGCCGACGGTTTCGCCGGCCGCGACCACGCCATCGAGCTGGTAGACGCCTTCCGGCGTCGGCTTGAACGCACCAAGGCTGCCGGACTTGAGCACGCACAGCGAATCCGAAGGATCGCCGTAATCGAACAAGGTCGCGCCACCGGGCAGCGCAAACCATTCCAGTTCGGCGGCCAGTTCGTCCAGCGTTGCCGCATCCAGATGGCGAAACAGCTCGAGGCCGCGCAGCAGCGCGTGCGCGTCGTAACGGCGGTTCGCGTCGGGTTCGCCCATGGCCCGGCCATCCTAGCGCAGGCCACCGGTCGCGGCGACTTGATTTTCGGCGCGCCACCCGTCACGTTAGGTCGATGCACACCAATCCCCTGCTCGACGCTGGCGACCTGCCGCGCTTCGGCGCGATTCGCCCCGAACACGTGCAACCGGCCGTCGCCGCCGTGTTGGCCGACTACCGCGCGCGCATCGACGCGCTGATCGCCGACCCCACGCCACGTACCTTCGCCAACACGCTGCTGCCGCAGGAAGCGCAGGAGAACCGCGTCGAGCGGCTGTGGTCGCCCGTGTCGCACCTGCACGCGGTGGCCGACAGCGCGGCATTGCGCGCGGTGTACCCCGGCGCCGAGGAAGCGATCAGCGACTTCGGCATCGAACTTGGCCAGAATCGCGACTTGTTCGTGGCGGTGAAGGCCGTTGCCGATGCTGCGGATTTCGGCACGCTGCCGCGCGCGGCGCGTACCCTGGTCGAACACAGCCTGCGCGATTTCCGCCTGTCGGGCGTGGCCCTGGAGGAGCCGGCGCGCTCGCGTTTCCGCGAAATCAGCAACGCGCTGACGCGGCTCGCCACCGAGTTCGAGGAGGCCGTGCTCGACGCCACGCAGGCCTGGACCGAAAGCGCCGATGCCACGACACTGGCCGGCTTGCCGGAAACCGGGCTCGAGCTCATGCGCGCCGCCGCGCGCGCGGCCGGGCAGGACGGGTTCCTGGTCACGCTCACGCCGCCGAGCGTGCAAGCCATCCTGACCCATGCGCAGAATCGCGCGTTGCGCGAGCGCGTCTACACCGCCTACCACACGCGCGCCTCGGACCAGGGCCCGCATGCCGGCGAGTTCGACAACTCCGCGCGCATCGGGGAAATCCTCCGGCTCCGCCACGAGGCCGCGCGCCTGCTCGGCTTCGCCAACGCGGCCGAGGAATCGCTCGCCACCAAGATGGCGGCGACGCCGGCGCGCGTGCTGGATTTCCTGCACGACCTCGCGCGCCGCGCCAGGCCGGTGGCGCTGCGCGAGGTGGCCGCGTTGCGCGAATTCGCCCGCACCGAACTCGGCATCGCCGATCTGCAGCCGTGGGACACGGGCTATGCCGCGGAAAAATTGCGCCTGAAGCAATTCGCCCTGAGCGAGGAGGATCTCAAGCCGTACTTCGCGCTGCCGGCAGTCATGGACGGGTTGCTTGCCATCGTCGGACGCGTGTTCGGCGTGCGGCTGCGCGCGCGCGACGGGGTCGAGGTCTGGCACCCGGATGTGCGCTTCTACGATCTGCTCGACGCGGCCGGCCATGTCTTCGCCGGTTGTTACGTGGATTGGTACGCGCGTACCGGCAAGCGCGGCGGCGCGTGGATGGACGTGTGCCGCTCGCGCTTTCGCCACGACGGCATCGCACAGATTCCGGTCGCCTACCTGACCTGCAATTTTCCTCCGCCCGGACCGCACCGGCCAAGCCTGCTCACGCACGACGAGGTCATCACGCTGTTCCACGAGTTCGGCCACGGCCTGCATCATCTGCTCACGCAGATCGACTATCCGAGCGTGGCCGGCATCGATGGCGTGGAATGGGATGCGGTCGAACTGCCGAGCCAGTTCATGGAAAACTTCTGCTGGCAGCGCGAAGCACTGGCCCTGTTTGCGCGCCATTGGCAAACCGGGCAGGTGCTGCCGGACGAACTGTTCGCGCGCATGCTTGCGGCGCGCCACTTCCACGCCGGGCTGTTCCTCGTGCGCCAAATTGAATTCGCGCTGTTCGATTTCCGGCTGCATCTGGAATTCGATCCGGCGCGCGGCGCGCGCACGCTGGAGCTGCTCGCCGACGTGCGCCGCGAGGTCGCCGTGATCACGCCGCCGGCGTGGCAACGCATGCCACACAGCTTCACCCACATTTTCTCCGGCGGTTACGCGGCCGGCTATTACAGCTACCTGTGGGCAGAGCTGCTTGCCGCCGATGCCTTCGCGCGTTTCGAAGAGAACGGCGTCTTCGACATCGCCACCGGCGAGGCTTTCCGCGAAAGCATCCTTGCCGTCGGCGGCTCGCGCCCGGCACTGGAATCCTTCCGCGAATTCCGCGGCCGCGAACCGCAGCCCGACGCGCTGTTGCGCAGCTACGGGCTGGCCGCGTAGTGCGTAGAATATCCGGATGAAGATCGCGTCGTGGAACGTCAATTCGCTCAAGGTGCGTCTACCGCACCTGCGCCAATGGCTGGCGGATGCCGGCCCCGACGTTGTCGCACTGCAGGAAACCAAGACCGAGGACGCGAAGTTTCCGCGCGCGGAAATCGAAGCGCTGGGCTATCGCTGCGCATTCGCCGGCCAGAAGACCTACAACGGCGTGGCGCTGCTTGCGCGCGTGACGCCGCGCGACATGGTCACCGACATTCCCGGCCTCGACGATCCGCAGCGCCGCATTCTTGCCGCGACGCTCGGCGACGTGCGTGTGGTGAACCTGTATGTGGTCAACGGCCAGGATGTCGGCACCGACAAATACGCCTACAAGCTCGACTGGTTGGCGAAGGTGCGCGCCTTCCTCGCCGCGGAAATCCGTCGGCATCCGAACCTGGTCGTGCTTGGCGATTTCAACATCGCGCCGGACGATCGCGATGTGCATGACCCGGTGGCCTGGCGCGAGCAGATCCTGTGTTCGACGCCAGAACGCGACGCCTTGCGCGCCATGCTCGACCTCGGCCTGCACGACAGTTTCCGCCTGTTCGAAGCCGGCGGCGGGCATTTCTCGTGGTGGGATTACCGCCAAGCCGCGTTCCGCCGCAACCTTGGCCTGCGCATCGACCTGATCCTCGCCAGCGACGCGCTGCGCAAGCGTTGCCGCGCGAGCGCCATCGACCGCACGCCGCGCACCTGGGAGCGGCCATCGGATCACGCGCCGGCGATTCTGGAATTGGACGATGCCTGAGCTACCGCGCGAACCGGACTGGTCGCCAACCCTGGACGACGCCGAACTCGAGGAACTCGACCAGTTCCTGCGCGCACACGCGGGTGAGGAGGCGCTGCTGCTCGACGGCGTGCATGGCCTGCTCAGCGCGGTGAACATCGGCCCGGAACGCGCCACTCCCGAGGAATGGTTGCCGGAGGTGTTGCACGATCCCTTCGACGATGCCGACGAAGGTCGCCGCGTCCTCGAACTGCTGGCGCGGCTTTCCGAAAGCATCGGCTACGAGCTGGAAACCGAACAGTACGAACCGATCCTGGGCGAGATCGAACTCGACGACGGCGGCGCGGCGCTGAGTGCGCAAGGCTGGTGCGAGGGCTTCTCGCGTGGCGTGGACCTGCGCGCGCGCCTGTGGGAAGCGCGCCTGGGCGCCGACTCGCGCCTGACCGAATTGCTCTCGCCGATCATGGCGCTGGCCGTGCAGGAAGGCGTATTCCGGACCGATGCGGAAATCGAGCCGCTCACCGAGGCCGAATACGACGAATGCCTCGCGCAGCTGCCGGCCGCAATCGAAGCCGTGGCGCGCTATTGGTCGCAGCTGCCGCCGACGGCCGATGAACTCGCGCGCCGCGCGGCCGCGCCGGAGCCCACGTCGGAACCACGCCGCAAGCGCGGCGGGCATTGGTTGCATTGAGCGCGCCGCCCGCGCGCGCCGGCGGCAGTCATTCGAATCCGTTGCCGAAGATGCGCTCGGCGGGCACCCAGATCGGCGCACCCAGGTTCGTCCCCAACCCGGTTTGTGCGCCGGCGATGACCTGCAGCGGCGCGATGTTGCCATTGGCGGCAAGGTCGAACACGAGCAGCTTGCCGTTCGCCGCCACGCTGTAATCGTCGATGGAAGCGATCAGGCGCTGGCGTTGCGGATCGACGCTCAGCCCGCCAATGCCGGCCGTACTGGACAGCTCGAGTCCCGTTGCCGCGCCGGCGATGCTGCGCACGGGCGCAAC
This sequence comes from Pseudomonadota bacterium, assembly GCA_018240545.1. Taxonomy (GTDB): domain Bacteria; phylum Pseudomonadota; class Gammaproteobacteria; order Xanthomonadales; family Rhodanobacteraceae; genus Rudaea. Next base: position 6,351 of record JAFEFP010000024.1, read on the forward strand.
GTCGCCATCGGCGGTATCGTCAAAGACCAGCACGCGCGCGGAACGGCTCGAATCGGGATTCCGCGTATGGGCGCCCACGAACAGGCGGCGCGAAGGCGCATCGTAGGCCAATCCGAACACGTTATCGCCCAACCCCGTGTTGGCGCCCTTGATCACGCGCTTGGGCGCCGCGTTGCCGCTCGCCGTGCGGTCGAACACCATGAGCTTCGGCGCATTGGGCGCGGCCGGGTCATGGTCGATCAGGGCCACCTCGTCGGTCGCGGGCATGTAGACCAGGGCGTACGGATAATTGAGCTGGGTCACGCTGCCGGTCAAGCCGCCCCACTGCACCGAACGCTTGTAGAACACGTTGCCGCTGGCCATCTGGTCGAATGCGGCGAGGCAGCAACCACTGCTGAACGTCAACAGTTCCTGATGCGCGACATCCACCGCGACGCTGCGCGCCTGGCCGACATAGACCGAATCCAGCACGCGTTTCGGCGCCACGTCGCCACTCGCGTTTGCCGCGAAAATCCGGATCGCCTGACCGCTGAAATCCGCCACGTAGATCACGCCCTCCACCGGCTCGAAGTAACCACCGACCGGCGTGTGGAGCGTGGACGTCGGACCGCCTCCCAGGGTCCGCAGCGGCGCGACATTGCCGTTCGCGCTGTCGGCGAAGATGCGCAGGGGCTCCGGATTGCTGCCGTCACCGTAGCCGCCGACGACGATATCGGCCACGGCCGATGCGGGCAGGGTCCCGGCCAACAGTGCCAGGCCAAGCAGGCGAACGCGATGGGACATGGGATGCTCCAGGGTCGGGTATTGCCCATTACGCAAAACGGCGGGCATTCCCCTGATCCGGGCTTGCGTGGCGGTGTGCCCTCGCCCGGGCGCCGCCGACGCTGCCGGGATTCACGCCTGGGGCGTTTGTCCCTTGCCAGCAAACAGGATTTCGTGTTCGGCTGCGCTCATTTCCGCCCTGGCCGCGGGGAAGTCGCCCTGTGCGTACGCCCGCGCGGTTGCCGGACGGGCGCGGATCGTCTCGCGCCAGCGCGCCACCTCGGCGAAGCTGGCCAGATCCAGCGCGGCCCTGGTGTAGGGACTGATCCACGGGTAGCAGGCCATGTCGGCGATCGTGTAATCGTCGCCGCAAATGAACGGGCGTCCGCGCAGGCGCGCGTCGAGCACGCCGAGCAGGCGCCGCGCCTCGCGCGTATAGCGCTCGATCGCATAGGGAATCTTCTCCGGCGCGTAGACGGTGAAGTGTCCGTACTGGCCGGTCATCGGCCCAAGTCCGCCCACTTGCCAGAACAGCCATTCCAGGCAAGTCACCATGCCGCGCGGGTCCGCCGCGACGAACTTGCCGTACTTGCGCGCAAGGTAGAACAGGATCGCACCCGACTCGAACACGCTCAGCGGCGCGCCGCCACCGCGCGGCTCGTGATCGATGATCGCCGGCATCTTGCCGTTGGGCGAAATGGCGAGGAATTCCGGCGCGAATTGCTCGCCCTTGCCGATGTCCACGCGCCGGATCGTGTAGGGCAATCCGGCCTCCTCCAGGAACAGCGTGATCTTGTGCCCGTTAGGCGTGGGCCAGTAGTAGAGATCGATCATGGCGTGAGCCTCACTTGCCGATGCAGAACGTGGAGAAGATCTTCCCCAGCAGATCGTCGCTCGTGAATTGTCCGGTGATTTCGCCGAGCGCCTGCTGCGCCCGGCGCAGTTCCTCGGCGGCAAGTTCGCCGGCGCGCTGATCGAGGTGTTCCTGCGCGACGCGCAAATGCGCGCACACGGTTTCCAACGCCTGCACATGGCGCGTGCGCGCGCTGAACGCGCCCTGCGTCGCGTCGCCGCATCCCGCCAGGCGTTTCAGCGTTTCGCGCAGCAATTCCATGCCCGTGCCCGCCTGCGCAGACAGATAAATGTGGATTTCTCCATTTTGCAGCGTTTGTGCGCTGGCGGCTTCGCCAAGCAGGTCGATCTTGTTGTGGACGACGACGCGCGACGCGCCCATGGCGCAAGCGTCGAGCAAGGCCGAATCCGCGTCGGCCTGCGCGGACTCGGTGACGAGGATCGCGATATCGGCACGGCCGAGTTCGGCGCGCGCGCGGCGCATGCCTTCGGCTTCGACCGTGTCGGTGGATTCACGCAGGCCGGCGGTATCGGCAAGCGTCAGCGTGATGCCGTCGAGGTTCACGCTTTCGCGCAACACGTCGCGCGTGGTGCCGGCGATGGCGGTGACGATGGCGCGATCGCTTTGCGCCAGCGCGTTGAGCACACTGGACTTGCCGGCATTCGGCCGGCCGACGATGACCGCGTGCACGCCGTCGCGCAACACCACGCCACGGCGCGTCGCGGCCAGAAGCTGCGCGAGCTGCGCATCGAGCCGGCGCAAACCGTCAGATAGCTGCGGCGCGCTCAGGAAATCGATTTCCTCCTCGGGAAAATCCAGCGCCGCCTCGAGCCAGGCGCGCAGGTTGACCAGTGCGTCGAACAACGCCCGCACCGCACTGGAGAAGTCGCCTTCGAGGCTGCGCAGCGCGGCACGCGCGGCCGCCGCGGAACCCGCGGCGATGAGATCGGCCACGGCCTCGGCTTGCACCAAGTCAAGTTTTCCGTTGAGAAAGGCGCGTTCGGAGAACTCGCCGGCACGGGCGGGCCGCGCACCGAGTTCGCATACGCGGCGCAACAGCAGGTTCAATACAACCGGGCTACCGTGCGCATGCAGTTCGAGCACATCTTCGCCGGTGAAGGATTTCGGCCCGGCGAAGAACAGCACCAGGCCGCGGTCGATCCCGGCGCCGGCGGCGTCATGGAACGCGCAAACTGCCGCCTTGCGCGCCTGCGGGTTGCATCCGGTCAATGCCCGGGCGATGGCGCGCGCCGCCGGGCCGGACACGCGCACGATGCCGACACCACCCGCGCCGGGCGGGGTGGCGATTGCCGCGATCGTGCCGTTCTTGCCCGCCATCGGCTGGTTACCGCGCGGCCTTCGCCTCCGCTGCTTCCATGCGCCGCGTGATGATCCATTGCTGCAGCAGGCCCAGGCCGCCATTGACCGCGTAGTACAGCACCAGGCCCGAGGGGAACACGAAGAACAGCACGCTGAAGGCGATCGGCATGAACCGCATCATCTTTTGCTGGGTCGGATCCATGCCCGGACTGGGCGGCGTGAACAGGCTTGTGCCGGCCATGACCGCCATGTTCAGGAGCGGGAGGATGTAATACGGGTCCGGTGCCGACAGGTTCTGGATCCAGCCAAAAAATGGTGCCTGACGCAATTCGACGCTTTCCAGCAGCACGTAATAGAGGGCGAAGAATACCGGTATCTGGATCAGCGTCGGCAAGCAACCGCCGAGGGGATTGATTTTCTCCTTCTGGTACAGCTCCATCGTGGCTGCGCTGAGCTTCTGCTTGTCGTCGCCGTAGCGCTCCTTGAGCGCCTGCAGGCGGGGAGCCAGCTTCTTCATTTTCGCCCCGGAGCGGTATTGCGCTTCGCTGGCCTTGAACATCACCAGCTTGATCAGGAGCACGAGCAAGATGATGGCCAGGCCCCAGTTGCGCACCAGTGCGTGCAGCTTGAGCAGAATCCAGTGCATCGGCTGCGCGATCGGCGTGAGCATGCCGTAATCGGCCGTCAGCGCGAGGTTCTTGGCGATGCCGGCATCGCCGATGGCTTCGAGCTGGCCGAGCAGGGTCGGGCCGATGTACAGGTGTGCATCGACGCGGTGCGCCTGGCCCGGCGCGACGGTGATCGAGGGCGACAGCGAGCGCACCAGATAACGCGGTGCAGCGCCCGCCATCTCCACGACCGCGCTCGAATACGTATCGGTTTCGGACTTGTCCGGAATCCAGGCGCTGAAGAAATAGTGCTGCAGCATCGCTACCCAGCCGCCGGCGAAGTCGCCCGCCAGAGGCTCCTTGGCGAATTTGTCGAAGGCCAGCTTGTTGAACTTGTGTTCCGGGCTGTACCACGCCGCGCCAACATAGGCGTAGCGCTCCGGGTTGTTGAATCCGGTCGCGGCCGGCGGTGCCACGCGTTGCAACTGGCGATAGGCATTGCCGATCCACGTGACGCTGCCGCCATTGGCGATCTCCTGACGCGTACCGATCAGGTAACTGCCGCGCGTGAAGGTGTATGTCTTGGTCACTTTCAGGCCATCGGCACCGGTCCAGCTCAGCGGTACTTCGAGTTCGTCTGCACCGGGCGCGAGCACATACGCAGGCTGCGCGGCGTGGAACAGGGCCTGGTGGTCCGGCGCGACGCCCGAACCGGCAGCGCTGACGAGACCGGACTGCGCGACGTAGTAGGTTGGCGCGGCATCATCGAACAGGCGCACCGACTCGTGCTTCTTGTCCGCATCGGCCGGATAGTCGAGCAAGTCTGCCCGTACGACGGAACCGCCGCGCGTATCGATGGTCAGGCGCAACACGTCGGTCGTGATGCTGATGGTCGGCGCCGGCGCGCCGGGGGGCATGGCCTCCGGTACCCGCGGGACCGTTGTCGCGGCGACTGGTGCCGCAGCGGCAGCAACTGCGGTCGCGGCCGGTACTTCCGCGCTCGACACCGGCGGCATGGCCGGATTCGCTGTCGCTTGCGCCGGCGCGGGTACTGGCTTCGGAGCGTAATCCTGCTCCCAGGCTTGCCACAACAGCAAGGCGACGAATGCCAGCGCAAACAACAGCAAGGAACGAAAAGAGGGCATGCAGGGAACCGGTTGACCGCGCAAATGCGGGTGGACAGGGTTGGGGCGCTTCGCACGCCCGCGTTCACGAGCCGCGCATTGTGCCGGGCGCGCGCCTAACGATCAATGGCAGTGCCTTGCGCGACCAGGCGCGACCACAGCGATTCGAGCTCACCGCGCAATTGCGCATTGGTCCCCTGCGCCGCCGCTTGGCGCGCAATGACCACGAAATCGCAAGCCGGCAGGCGCGCGTGATGCAGACGGAAACTTTCGCGGATCTGGCGGCGGATGCGATTGCGCACGACCGCAAGTTTGGACACGCGGCGCGACACCGCCATCCCGAGGCGCGGGCCCGACCCGGCGCCCTTGTCGTATTGAATGCTCAGCTGCGGAGAGTTCAGGCGGCGACCGGACTCGCGCAAGCGGGCGAAATCGGCAGGACGCAGCAGTCTGGCGCTTCGCGGATGGCGCAGCGCCACGCCAAATCCTATGGGATGAGTTTCTTGCGGCCCTTGGCACGACGTGCGTTGAGCACCTTGCGCCCGCCGCGCGTCTTCATGCGCGCGCGAAAGCCATGCGTGCGCGCGTGCTTGAGGTTGCCGGGTTGGAAGGTGCGCTTGGTGGCCATGACACGAATCTTTTGCTGGCAAAGAAGCGGAATTGTATTGGTAAATGTGTACTTGCGTCAATGTCGCTGCGCTTGGCGCGCCCGATGCGCGGGGTTAGACTTCACCCTCCGCGCACGTTGCGGCGGATGCACCGGTAACCGTTCCCATGAGCAAGTTGTGGCGGCGCTGTCTGGAACGCCTGGAAGGCGAACTGAGCGTCGAGGATCTGCACACATATCTGATGCCCTTGCAGGCGAGCGAGGATGATGCCGGCTTGCGCCTGCTGGCGCCCAACGCCTATACCCTGGATTTCGTGCGGGCGAAGTTCCAGGACCTGATCGAACGCGTGCTCGCGCATGTGCACGGAAGCCCGGTCGCCTTGCGCCTGGAAGTCGGCACGCTGGCCAATCGGCGCGTGGAGAGGCCGGTCGCGCGACAAGGCGCCAACGACGGCGCGGATTTCGAGCACAACCTGGATCCGCATTACACGTTCGACACGTTTGTCGAGGGCAAGTCGAACCAGCTCGGCAAGGCCTCGGCAATGCAGGTGGCGATGAACCCGGGGCGCGCCTACAACCCGTTGCTGCTTTATGGCGGCACTGGTCTCGGCAAGACCCACCTCATGCACGCGGCGGGTAACCTGATGCGCGCGCACAACGCCGCCACGCGCGTGATGTATCTGCGCTCGGAACAGTTCGTCAACGGCATGGTGCGCGCCCTGCAGCAGAAGGGCATGGACGATTTCAAGCGTCGTTTCCGCGACGTCGACGCGCTGCTCATCGACGACATCCAGTTCTTTGCCGGCAAGGACCGCACCCAGGAGGAGTTCTTCCATACCTTCAACGCGTTGTTCGAAGGCAAGCAGCAGATCATCCTCACCTGCGACAAGTATCCCAAGGAAGTGGAGAACCTCGAACCGCGGCTCAAGTCGCGTTTGGGTTGGGGGCTTTCGGTCGCCATCGAGCCACCGGATTTCGAGACCCGCGCGGCGATCCTGCTGGCCAAATCCTCGGCGCGCGGACTCGATATTCCCGATTCGGTCGCCTACCTGGTGGCCAAGCGCATGCGCTCGAATGTGCGCGATCTGGAGGGTGCCTTGAACACGCTGGCGGCGCGCGCCAATTTCCAGGGGGTGGCGATCACCGAACCGTTCGCGCAGGAGGCGTTGCGCGACTTGTTGACCGTGCACAGCCAGGCCATCACGCTGTCCAACATCCAGAAAACGGTCGCCGACTTCTACCAGATCAGCTTGCCGGACCTGCTCTCGACCAGCCGCAGCCGCTCGCTGGCGCGGCCCCGGCAACTGGCCATGTCCTTGGCAAAGGAGCTGACCGAGCACAGCCTGCCGGAGATCGGCAAGGCATTCGGGGGGCGCGACCACACCACCGTGCTGCACGCATGCCGAACCATTCGCGAGCTGACGCAAACGGACGGCAAGTTGCGTCAGGACTGGGAGAAATTGATGCGTGAACTGACTGGCTGAATGCGGTGGTGAACTGTCTGTGGACAACTTGTGCAACAATGCGAAGCGCTGAAATATCCACAGCAACCCAGGCATTTGCGAACAGGACTTCAGGTGCCGAATGATAGGATAATTTGTTGATTTGAAACAACAATTTTGATTTTCACACAAATTCACAGCGCCAACAACAGCACTTTCCTATTCCAAGACAAATTCACGGAAGCCAACGCCATGCACTTTTCCATCCAGCGCGAAGCCTTGCTCAGACCGTTGCAACAGGTGATCGGTGTGGTGGAACGACGTCAGACGCTGCCGGTGTTGTCGAACCTGCTGGTGGCGTCCGGTTCCGGCAAGGTCAGTTTCACCGGCACCGACCTGGAGGTCGAAATGTCGGCCAGCGTGGACAGCGCCGATGCCGACGCCGGAGAGGTGACCATTCCGGCGCGCAAGCTGTTCGATATCTGCAGGGCCCTTCCGGACGGCAGCAAAATCCAGTTCAAGCTCAACAATGAGCGCGTCACGATCAGTTCCGGGCGGAGCCGGTTCACCCTGGCGACATTGGCCGCGACCGAGTTTCCGGTCATCGAGAACATCGAGGTGGTCGAGAAGATCACCCTGCCCAAGAACACGCTCAAGGACCTGATGGATCGCACTGCATTTGCGATGGCAAACCAGGATGTCCGCTACTACCTCAATGGCATGCTGCTGGACTTGCGCGACAACAGCCTGCGCTGCGTGGCCACCGACGGGCACCGCCTCGCGCTGGCAGAAACCGCATTGGAAGGCGGCAAAACGGCACAGCGGCAGATCATCATTCCGCGCAAGGGCGTGGTCGAACTGCAAGGCATGTTCGAAGCCGGCGATGGCGATGTGGAACTGCAATTTGGCCGCAGCCACCTGCGCGTTCGCCACAACGACGTCGTGTTCACGTCCAAGCTGATCGACGGGCGTTTCCCGGACTACGAGGCGGTCATACCAATCGGTGCGGACAAGGAGGTGCACATCGGTCGCGAAGCGTTGCGCGGCGCGCTGCAGCGCGCCGCGATCCTGTCGAACGAGAAATACCGCGGCGTCAAGCTCGACGTGAGCCCGGGCAAGCTGCGTATCGTTGCGCATAACCCGGAACAGGAGGAAGCGGTGGAGGAAGTCGAAGCGCGCACGGGCGTCAACGAGCTCAGTGTCGGGTTCAACGTGAATTACCTGCAAGATGCCCTCAACGCCCTGCACGGCGAAGAAGTGCTGCTTTGCCTGCGCGATGCAAATTCGAGCTGTCTGTTGCGCGCGCCCGGCAGCGAGCAATCGCGGCATGTGATCATGCCGTTGCGTCTGTGATTGGTTGCTGACCGCGCGAAGGTGCACCGCCCGTGCGGTTGGCCAGGCTGCACATCGAAAACCTGCGCAACATCGTCTCGCTTGATGTCGACCTGGCACCAGGGCTCAACGTCTTCGTGGGTGCGAACGGGGCAGGCAAGAGCAGCGTTCTGGAGGCCGCCTACCTGTTGTCCCACGCCCAGAGCTTTCGCACGGGTTTGCCGGATGAGTTGATCCGCAACGGGCAGGACCGGATGGCGGTGGCAGCGGATATCCACACCGCCCGTGGCGAACGGCGAATCGCCCTCGTCCGCGACAAGTCGCGCTGGCACGGGAGGATTGATCAGGCCGACGCCAACCGCATCAGCGACATACTTCGCGCCAGCGCGGTGTTCTGCTTCGAGCCCGGCAGCCACGAGATGATCGCCGGCGGGGGGAAATCGCGACGGCGGTTCCTCGATTGGGGCGTGTTCCACGTGGAACATCGATTTCTCGATACCGCGTCTCGGTATCGGCGCATACTGCAACAACGCAACGCCGCCCTGAAAGGCGGTGCAGCGGGCTCCGAAATCGACGCCTGGGATCGGGAACTGGCTCGCGCCGCCCAACCCATGGACCAATTTCGCAGCGCTTACATGGATCTGCTCAGGCCGGAGCTTGCGCAAATCCTGGCCAGGTTCTTGCCCGAGTTGGGAAAGCCTGCCCTGGACTGGCAACGCGGCTGGCCTGAGGACGAAGGCTTCCTGGATCACCTTGCATCGCGCCATGGCCTGGATCGCGCGCGTGGGCATACCACCCGGGGGCCGCATCGGGCCGACTGGCGAATCAATTTCGCGCTGGCACAGCGGTGTGAGCAGCTTTCGCGCGGGCAGCAAAAGCTATGCGCGATGGCCTGCATGCTGGCCCAGTCCAAAGTCCATGCCCGCGTAGCGGGGGAATGGCCGGTGGTCATGGTCGACGACCTGGGGTCGGAACTGGACAGCGAGCATCAGGCACGCGTGCTTGAATGCCTGCAGCAGGGCGCGGAGCAAGTCCTGGTGTCGGGTGTGGAAATTCCGGAGTCCGTGCGTCGCCACCCAGGCACGGTGCGCGTGTTCCACGTGGAACATGGCAGCCTGCGCGGCTTGCTATAATTCACGGATTGCCCGCGCAAGCACCCAGCAAAATCCATGACTGACTCCAAGCCGAACTCCGCCGACCGCTACGATGCCAGCAAGATCAAGGTCCTCAAGGGGCTGGAGGCCGTGCGCAAGCGCCCCGGCATGTACATCGGCGATACGGACGACGGCACCGGCCTGCACCACATGGTGTTCGAGGTGGTCGACAACGCCATCGACGAGGCGCTGGCCGGCTATTGCGACCATGTCGTCGTGACCGTGCACGGCGATGGCTCGGTGAGCGTTTCGGACAACGGGCGCGGCATTCCGGTCGACATGCACGAGGAGGGGCGCTCGACTGCCGAGGTGGTCATGACGGTCCTGCATGCCGGCGGCAAGTTCGACGACAACTCGTACAAGGTCTCCGGCGGACTGCATGGCGTCGGTGTTTCCGTGGTCAACGCGCTGTCGGATCACCTGTGGCTGACGATCGATCGTGACGGTTACCGCCACGAACAGGAATACCACCTGGGTGAACCCTTGTACCCGCTGCGCCGGCTCGAAGCATCCAGTGCGCGCGGAACGACGGTGCGCTTCATGCCCAGCTCGGAAGTCTTCTCGAATACCGAATTTCATTACGAAATACTCGCCAAGCGATTGAGGGAATTGAGTTTTTTGAATTCTGGCGTGAAAATCGAGCTGATCGACGAGCGCTCCGACAAACACGACATATTCGAATACGAAGGCGGCATCCGCTCCTTCGTGGAACATCTGGCCCAGCTCAAGACACCACTGCATCCGAGCGTGATCACGCTCGGTTCCAGCGTGGAAGGCACCACGGTCGAAGTCGCAATGCAATGGACCGATGCCTACCAGGAGACGGTGTTCTGTTTCACCAACAACATCCCGCAGAAGGACGGCGGCACGCACCTGGCGGGTTTCCGCGCCGCGCTCACGCGCACGCTCGGCAACTACATTGAATCCAGCGGCCTGCAGAAGACGGCCAAGGTCGCGCTGTCCGGCGACGACATGCGTGAAGGCCTGATTGCGGTGCTGTCGGTGAAGATGCCCGATCCGAAATTCTCCTCGCAGACCAAGGACAAGCTCGTGTCCTCCGAGGTCAAGGGCACGGTCGAGTCGATACTCAACGCCAAGTTCGACGAGTTCCTGCAGGAAAACCCGGCTGAGGCGCGCGCGATCGCGGCCAAGGTCGTGGACGCCGCGCGCGCGCGCGAAGCGGCGCGCAAGGCGCGTGAGATGACGCGGCGCAAGGGCGCGCTCGACATCGCGGGCTTGCCGGGCAAGCTGGCGGACTGCCAGGAAAAGGATCCGGCGCTGTCGGAGCTGTTTCTGGTCGAGGGCGACTCGGCCGGCGGCAGCGCCAAGCAGGGGCGCAACCGCAAGACCCAGGCGGTACTGCCGCTCAAGGGTAAAATTTTAAATGTGGAAAAGGCGCGTTTTGATAAAATGTTGTCCTCGGCCGAGGTCGGCACCCTGATCACGGCGCTCGGGTGCGGAATCGGCAAGGACGAATTCAACCTGGCCAAGCTGCGCTACCATCGCATCATCATCATGACCGACGCCGACGTCGACGGCTCGCATATCCGCACGCTGTTGCTCACGTTCTTCTACCGGCAGATGCCCGAACTGATCGAGCATGGCCATGTCTACATCGGCCTGCCGCCGCTGTACAAGCTCA
>JAFEFP010000250.1 GCA_018240545.1 Pseudomonadota bacterium
GGTGTAGCTCTCGGCCCAGCGCGAGGCGTCGGTGCCGGTGAACAGGAAGAACAGGAACGCGAAGCCGAGCACGACGAACGCACCGAGATGGCGCAGCGCCGCGTCATCGCGCAGCGCACGCCAGCGCCACAACGCGATGCCCGGCGCGATCCACCACAACAAGTGCCAGTTCGGTTGCACAAAGAGACTGTTCAGCAGGCTCGACAGCGCTTCGGCATTGAAGTGCATCGCGTATTCGCCGAGCGCGGGAACAACGATGCGGCTGTGCGTGATTTCCACCCAGCCCAATCCCGGCACCGGCAGTTCGATGCGACTGACGAAGAGCAACGCCATCAGCACGGCGACAACGCCGGCCAGGGCCAGGCGCCGCCAGCGCCACGGCAGGACATCGTAAACGGCAACCGCCACGCACAGCAGCAACCAGATCGCGCCTTCGAGCTTGATCGCCGGCAGCAGGACGGCGCAGACGATGGCGATGACGAGCTGGCCCGCGTCGCGTTCGCGGCGCCAGCGCAGCCAGGCCAGGGCGGCGAAGCCCAGCACCGTGGCCAACCACAGATCCGCGTAACCGGCCAACGCGACATGCACGTCGAGCAGGGGCAGCGAGCCGAGCGCATAAACGGCCGTCACGGCACGCAGGCGATCCAGCCCCAGCGCGCGCCATTGCCCGTAGTGCGCGAGCAGCAGGCCGATCCACAACGCGAACCACGGCAGGTTGACCTGTGGCTCGATCCAGCCGCCGGCGGCGCTGGCGAACCAGACCTGCATCCACGCCAGCGTGGCCGGATACGCCCATGCCACGCCGGTGAACAGCTCGCGCGCGGGATGCGCGAGCCAGTCCGGCATGGACACGAACGGCGCGTAGTGGCCGAGCAGGAACCAGGTCTTGGACTTGACCGCCCAGGCGTCCCAGGCATCCCAGGGAAAGGTCGGGCGCAACCAGATTTCGCGCAGCATCAGCCAGCCGCGAAAGACCAGCGAGACCAGCGCGGCCGCGAGCAGGACACGAATCCACTTGTTCGCATTTTCCACTTGTTGCACACCGTCCCGCGCGCGGCGCCGCGAACGGCGCCACGCCACCAACGTCGCCAGCACGGCCAGCAAGGCCAGCGCCGGTGCGGCATGCAGCCAGGCCTGCGTGGTATCGGCGCGGGCAAACAGGCCCGCGCTCGCGGCGGCCAGCAGCATGCCGGCGACCATGCCATGGCCGAGCGCAGCGCACATCCAGCCCGGCTCGCGCCGCGGCGCCAGCGCCAGCCACAGCGCGGTTCCGGCGCCGAACGGCAGCAGCCAGGCGAGCGCGAGGGTCATGGCGCCCCGCTCCGCAGCCGGTACACGTGCGCCAGCCCGCTCTCGAAAACCGGATCGGCCGGCCACGACCGCCCGTTACCCACGATGGCGGCGCGTTGCGCGTCGTAGCGCCATGGAGAACCGGAATACAGCAGCACCAGACTGTCCGGCGGCAGTATCGCGTCGCCGGCGAGTTGCAGCAGCGCGACGTTACGCGGCAGCAGCAGGTAGATCAGGCGCAGGAACGTGTAATTGGATCCCGCGGCCACCAGCAGGCGCTGGCCCGGTGGCTGCGAATCGATCCAGTTGCCGACCTGCGCGGCCATGAAGGCCAGGTCCT
>JAFEFP010000251.1 GCA_018240545.1 Pseudomonadota bacterium
GGTCGAATTTTCGATTATCGCCAGTACGCCCCCGATTCTTAACACCTGCTCGGCCGCCTTGCTTGCGAACGCTCGAACTTGGGCATAACGGCCATCGGTTTTGCAACGTGCTTCGATGAAATTGTATACCTTTGTCCATACTTCCTTCGCACTCGGAGTCAACTCCAGTGCGCGGGGGTCTAGTTCGCTTCGCGTCCCATCGCGTAGGCGCGGCGCATGGCTCAGCAATACGCGCATGCGTTCGTAAAAGGTGAGCATTGCAGGGTCTTGAGATAAGTCTGCTTCAACATACGCGCGATTTCCGGCAGTCGATTCCGGCGCGGCGATCAAGCAGCGCGCTAGGAATCCTTGGCCGGCGAGTACCTCATTCGACAAAACCGCACCTGCGATTACAGGTTGCATCATCAAGTGCAAGGCGACGCGCTTGCCGTACAGTTTTGTCGCGCCATCTATCGCGCGCACGCGGTCAACTACGCCCGCGTCCCACAGCTTAGACAAGCCGGCCGCCGACTTGCTGATGTTTTCGGGGCGCATGCCGAATCCGCCGAAAACCTGCCCACCTTCATCGTTGAACATGCCGACGCTGGGCTGGCTGATTGCCAGCATTTTGTGCAGTCCCTCAATTGTCGGATCGGCCGCAAACAAATGTGGCAGCAACGGCGGTTGCGGCTCCACGCCCAGCGCAATCAAACCTGCCTGAAGAGTTTCGGCGGTTTTGTTCCTCTGGTGTGCCAGCTTGCACGCATTCTCAAAGACTTGACGCGCTATAGTATACTTTTGCAATTCGATCCGGTACTGCTCAAACATTTGCCGCTCGTACTCACGATGGGCGGCCGTGGCTTGCGCATCGACTGCGGATTTTCGCTCGCCGCTAGCGGCAACGGTCAACAACCAAAGACTGAGCGGGTAGCATCTTCCGTCGATTTTCACATCTGCATGCGCCTGCGCAGCCAAGCTCGAAGCGGCAAGGATTGAATTCGCCGCCATCGACTCCGGACATTGAATTACACGCGCGATGGACTTAACCGCATCGCCTATGATCAACCCCAAAGCATCAAGTGGATACGGTTTGGACGCGGCTAGTGGTCGGCGCAGGGGTTCGGGCTCGGCATCCACATTTTCGTCCGAATCGTAGCCCGCTGCGCTCTTCGCGATGGCCGCGACTTCGCGTGCTGGTAGGGGCTCAATGCAACGCAACGCGTTGAATGTCTGTAGATGCTCAGCAATTTTCTCTTCACCTGCACCGCTGCGCCGAAGGCGAATCGCTTCGCGGAAAAGGGTATCGTTCCGTTTCCCGACGGGGGTCTTCCCGCTCGAAGCAGCCGGCCCAGACGGAGGTTTAGGCGCGAGGGCTAGCGAAACCAACCACTGCGGTGCTGGGGTCATCGCACCGCTGGATGCGGCGAACCTGTAGCAGCCGTCCGGCAATACGCTCGGCGGGGCCACTACGTATCCGCCCTCGCCGCGCACGTCCAAACCGGGAGCAAGCTTGCCCACGCTGTTCTTGACACTCGGGAAATGGGGGAACCAAACATGCCCCCCGTGTGGCGTTTCGACGGTTCTGCACGGGCTCGGCCAGTCCCCGTATTTTGCAATGAGTTCCTCCAAGCTTTTGCGC